>JAKISE010000057.1 GCA_021648745.1 Cyclobacteriaceae bacterium | reverse complement strand
GAATGCCCAATAAAATTGAGCTCACTAATACGCTTGTTTTTATTTGCAATAATAGAAAGTAAAGACCTCACTTTCCCCTTAGAGTTTACCTCCGTAGTTTCAACAGTATTTGATTCATTTTGTTTTTCGGCAGCCAATTTTTCCGCCACTTGTTTAAACTGAATTCCTCCCTTTTTATACAGTGTGGTATAGATAATGAGGATGATTGGCTTCTCCAATTCAGTTTATTTCGTAATATACTGTTTTGCTCTTTCCACCATTTCTTTAGAGCCTATAAAAAAGGGAGCCCTTTGGTGAATATCGGTGGGTATAATTTCCATGATCCGGTTTACACCATCGGTTGCTAAACCACCAGCTTGCTCCGCAATAAAGGCTAGGGTATTACACTCGTACATTAAACGTAGTTTTCCATTTGGGTTGGCAGCAGTCGAGGGATAAATATAAATCCCACCCTTTAATAAGTTTCTATGAAAGTCGGCCACTAGTGAGCCAATATACCTGCCTGAAAAGCCTTGATCTCTACAGTCTTCGATGTAGTTTTTAACCCCATCGGCAAAGCTATTATACGAGCCTTCATTTACAGAGTAAATTTTGCCTCCATCAGGAATTTGCATATTGGTATGCGATAGAAAATATTCTCCTAAACTTGGGTCGTAAGTAAAGCCATTCACACCCATGCCGGTGGTAAATACCAGCATAGTAGAAGAACCATATAAGATATAGCCAGCCGCCACTTGGTTTTTACCGGGTTGCAACACATCTGCTTGCGTAACGGAGGTGCCCACTTCAGAAACCCTTCGGTAAATAGAAAAAATGGTGCCAATAGACACATTAACATCAATGTTAGAAGAACCATCTAGCGGGTCGATAGCAATGATATAGCTTGAATCATTATTAACCTCTATTATTTCGTCATCCTCTTCAGAAATAATAGCGAAAACTTCGCCTCCTTTTTTTAAGGCCCTAGAAAAGCGAATATTAGCCAATACATCAAGCTGTTTTTGGTCTTCGCCTCCGGTGTTTTGCGTGCCAGTAACTCCTGCAAGATTTATTAATCCTGCTCGATTAATTTCTCTATTAACAACTTTGCCAGAAAGTGCAATATCTCTTAAAAGCTGAGAAAGTTCACCTGTAGCAAAGGCAAAAGCTTCTTGGCGGCTTTTTATAAATCGGTCAAGAGCAGTACCAATAGGCATTGCTATTCTTGAATCTTCCATCGCTAAAAATTTACTTGGTTTTGATAGCAAAAGTGCTGCTTTTTAATAGATATTGAAAACGATTGCGAAACTTATTCTCGGCACTCTAAATACTATTGTCAATTCAAATTATCTATCTTCGTAGTATGCAAGTATTTAAGTTTGGAGGAGCATCTATTAAGGATGTAAATGCTGTTATAAATGTGGGTAGCATAATTAAAAATCATGGCCAAAAACCTTTGGTTATTATTGTTTCGGCCATGGGCAAAACCACAAGGGCACTTGAAGGTTTATTGGCAAATAAAAATGATACTTCCTTTGAGCAAAAATGGAACGAGATAAAGAGCTTTCATTTTGACATTATGAGGGGACTGTTTCCTTCGAAGCATCCCGTATATGTTGAAATAAATACTCGATTTACCGAATTGGCTCAACTCAATTATACATCTACCGAGGCCGTGTTATTGCATGCACTCGTTGTTTCTTATGGAGAAATATTTTCTTCAATTATTATAACTAATTATTTAAACCAAATTGGAGAAAAAACGCAATGGCTTTATGCACCTGATGTTATTATCACTTCTAAACTATACTCCGAAGGAGAAGTGGACTGGAAAAAATCAAAGGAGCGAATAAATAAAGCACTCCCTTCAGTATTAGCCGAAAAAATCATTTTAACTCAAGGGTATATTGCTTCTTGTGCTGAGGGTGTAATTACGCTTGGAAAGGAAGGGTCGGATTATACGGCAGCTATTTTTGGTGCTTTATTAGGGGCCAATAAAGTTACCATTTGGAAAGACGTAACTGGGATATTAAATGCTGATCCGAAGGAAATAAAGAATGCCAAACAGTTTTTAGAATTGCCCTATTCAGAAGCCTCTGAGATGACTTATTATGGAGCTTCGGTAATCCATCCGAAAACGATTAAGCCTTTGGCTACACATAAAATCCCATTAATTGTTAGGTCGTTTGATAATCCAGAATCGACCCCAACTATTATCACAGATAAAGGGTTAAAAGATTTGGAACCCAGTATCATTTATAAGCGAAACCAGTGTTTGTTTAGCTTTAAGGTAACGGATTATACATTTGTGAATGAAGTGAATTTGGCTGCAATCTTTAAAGTTTTACACGATCTTAACTTGCCTATTAATATGATGCAGAATTCGGCTATATCAATTTCGGTATGTTTTACGTACAGTAAATCTAAAGTAGATAAATTACTTAGTACCCTTAATACAACCTTTGAAATGTACTATAATACAGGGCTAAAATTGATTACGATTAAAAATTATACACCTTTCGCTCTGTCAGAATATACTCCGCCTAAAGCAACTATTTTGATGGAACAAAGGACTAGGAGTAATTATAGGGCTTTGGTTAAAGATTAGTAACCTGAGTTCGGGATAAGGAATAGATGCCAGAAAATAAAATAGTAGGTGAGCTTTTTAATATAAAAAGCAAAGATATAATGGATTATTTCAAGATTTTTATATTAAAAAGATTGCCTGCTAGATATTTTCCCTTTGGGCTTTAACGAAACTTCCCTAAACCTCCTTATATTTTCTTGAATTAATCCGTTAGTCCTACAAAAATCTAAGTTGTTTATGAAAGTTTCGATTAAAGCTGACAGCATTCCTTATCCCGAACTCAGGTTAGTACCTAGATTGAGCGATTCAGTGGAGATGAGAAGTGCTAAGAGAATCGCGCAATCTAGGTAGTAGAGTAGCCAGTTTTAGCCCAACCTTTTTATAAGTTTTTGTGCACTTTTAAAATCATCTCCCCCTTCAGGAATGGTTTTTAAGATTTTAATGCATGCATCAAAATCTTTTTGTTTTAGTTTACTCAAAGCAAAATACCATGTTGCTTTATTCTTATATGCTGTTGGCTCTTTTGATAATGTACTTAAAAGACTGTCGGCTTCATCAAATTTGTTTAATTCAATAAGAACAATACCAGTATATAATTGTAACTCTTTATTAGAACTATCTTTTTCTAAAAGTAATATAAAATACGTTTCCGCCTCCCCAAAAGTTTTATCATTAAAAGCATTTTCCGCTTTGGCAAGAATTTCATCGTGCGTTCCTCTAACGGTTAAACTAATGTTGTCATGGCCTGCAAAATCTTTATACTTAGGTTTAGAGAAAATATTAAGTATAAGTACTCCCAGAAGCAAGACAAAACTTGCTGCCATTCCGTACTGCCATGGAGTTAGCTTAATTATTTTACTTGATGTTGACAGTCCTTTAAAATGTTTTTCAGAAATAATTTTTAAGTTTTCTTTAAATTCAGCAGATGCTTTTTGGTTTTGTATTTTATGTTCTAAAAAACCAGAGCTGTCCTTGTAAGTATTAAATGCTTGATTAAATGCTACGTCATTTTGCAATCTGTTGCTAAAATCAACAACCTCATCATCAGTAAGTACACCGGCAAGGTAGTCTTCAAACAATATGTAATCTTGATCTTCCATTACAGTTAATATTTTAGCAGTTTAAATATTGGCGACTCTCGCACAAGTTTTGTTAACTTGCCTATGCAAAGCGATTTCTTTTTTCTTGCATAGGCGTAAGATACACCTAAGCTGGCTGCTACTTCTTCCATAGATTTTATTTTAAAAGTAGTGTTAAGTAAATCTTTACAGGCTGTTCCTAATTTTTGAAACATTGCCTCAAACAAGGCTTGCTTTTTATCAAATAGTATTGTTTCAAAAACAAGTTCTTGAGCATCGTCACTTTTAAATAAAGCTTCATCGCTAATTGTTACCTCTTTCTTATCACTTTTTTTTAACTCATTTAACCATTTACGTTTGCATAGCAAAAAAAAGTATGCTTCAAAAGGGCATGTTAATTGTAATTTTTTTTCGCTCGCCTGATTATAAATAACCAGTAGCGTGTCTTGTATAATGTCTTGCGCTTGGGCAGCACTTCCACTATTATTCTTTATATAGTTTATAACCTTTGGTACAAACCTATCATATATAGCTTGTATAATAAACGAGTTGTTTTGCACTAACCCATCTATATATTTCTGGTCTTTATGTAAAATTTTAGTACTCATCAACAGCTCTATTTTTTTCTAAGCTCAATTCTGCCTTTTGTTTCATAGAAGCCCCTAAAGTATAAAAGCTTTTAAACAAAGGGTAACAATTTTTACTGGTTGTTGATGTAAGGTCATAAAACAGAAAACAATTAATTAAAATTTAGAAATTATGAAAAATTTATGGAGTGTTAAAACACTTATTTTATTAGTCGCATCAGTAATTTTTTTAAGTTGTAATAGAGATGGTGAAGACCCTGTAGTTAGGAAAAAGCCAAGTGGTGAAGCACTCGAAGAACGGTTTACTACAAAAAGAAAAGATGTGGTCCAAAGTACTCCAGTTGTATTAGACAATTCTACAGGAGACGATCATGAAGTTAGTTGGGAGGAAAATGGCGTTAAAATCATTATACCACCAAACTCACTTGGTTTAAACGGAAGCCCTGTTTCTGGCGAAATAGAGATAGAGCTTATCGAACTTTATAGTAGAGCCGATATGTTATTGACAAATATGCCCACATCGGGTGTTAGGGCTAATGGAGATGTAGAAGCACTAAAGTCGGCAGGCGAATTTTATATAAATGCTACACAAAATGGCGAACAGTTAGAAATATTATCACCGTTACATGTTCAAGGCCGAGCGTTAGATGTAGATTTTGGTGATGTTGAAGCCATGCAGGTTTTTAAAGCAGGAGATAATTTAGAAGATACTGATATATGGGATGAAGTAGAGGTGGGTGGCATTAATGATATTGCAGGGGTGGGCGAAGTTAGAAATGCAGATGGAAGCTATAGCCCTATTTATCTTTTTGATGTCAGTAGTTTTGGTTGGACTAACCTTGATCGTTGGTATAATTTCACAGGGCAGTTAACCAATATTTTTATTGATGTTCCCGATGAGTTTGATGGTTCTAATTGCGAAGTGTACTTGACCTATGATGGCGAGCCTGCATCGCTTGCCCGAATGGATATTTATGATACTACTTTAGAAATGTTTACAGAGCACTATGGTAGAATACCAGTTGGGCAAGATGTACACATTATTTTGGTAGCAGATATTGGCGGACAGCTGCACTATACTATACAAGGAACAACGATAGTGGATGGTCATACTGAAGTAATGGCTAGTCCACAACCAACTACTGAGGCCGAGTTAATAACTTTAATCAACGATTTGCCATAATAGTTAGATAAGCAATATACTACACATTTTATGTAGTTGAATTCTAAAAGTATCCCGAAAACTCGGGATGCTTTTCTTATATTTGTTCTAACCAAGACCTTTAGCTATGGCAAAAAAATTACTTCTTGTGTATTCTTTTTTACTAGTTTTTCAGTCTGTTCTGGCTCAAAACAATCAGGTAACCGATAGTGTTTTAAGAACAACAGTAATTGAGTATAATATAAATGGGAATGAAATATTTTTTACACCCTTAGCACCTGAGCTAAACCAGATTTCTGGAGCTCCAAAAGCTTTTTACACCTACTATTGGGAGTTTGGCGATGGTAATTATAGTACCGCAGAAAACCCCAAGCATGTATATAGAAATAAAGGGGTGTATGATATAAAACTTTGGGCTACGAATAACTATGATACGGGCAAACCTCCAACCACCCGACCAAAAAAAATAACAATAGATACACTTACTGCACCGTACAAAAAAGTAGCTTCTATGAATGAAAGTTTTACACTAAAACGAAACAGAGAGCCGGTTCCAGACGAGGAAATTGTAGTAAGAATGAGCTATAAAAACAACAAAACAGGTACAACAAATGGCAAATTGTATATGTTCTATAATGAGTACAAATACAAGGCTAACAACTTTGAACTTACCGATATAAGAACATATCATCACGAGAAAAGCACAACAGATGATTTAATTGCTTATTCCAAAAGTACAAATGATAGCCAATATCTATTAGCTTCAGCTAGTTCAGAAGCTATTCCATTGTCCATATTTTTTCCTGATTCAACCGAAAGAACTAATTTGCCATCTACCATAGCAGATTCAAAATCCTATTATAAAAATTTCGAAATGTTGGAGTTTGGCAATATGAAGCCCAACGAAGAGCGCACTATCTTTTTTTCGCTAAAAACAACTCCCGAAATGCTTAAAGATACAAGTGCTATTATAACTATAAGAGGCGTTTATGTACCAGATGATAATTTTGATAACCACAAAATTAAAGATATGGAAATGGAAATTGTCACCTCTCACGATCCTAACAAGATGTCATCTAATGGAACATCTCTGAATTTTAGAGCGGTTCGTTCCAAAAACGTAATATACAAAATAAGGTTCCAGAACAATGGTGAAGGTCCAGCGCAAACCATTCGTTTAGAAGCCGATATCCCTGAAGTATTTGATAAAACCACATTACAAATAATTGATATGTACCCAAAATGCAGAATTTGCCCTGAGCAAGAAGTGGCATACAGTTGCTTAGACACAACATTTACAAACTCTCAGGTAATTTTCACCTTTAAAAATATTTATCTTCCAGGGAGCAACCAAAAAAATGTAGCGGATAGAGATTCAACAAAAGGATTTGTTAAATACAGTATAAAGTTTAGTGAGGATTTTAAAAAAGTAAAAACAAAAAGTAAAACAGCTATTATTTTTGATAAAAACGAGCCAATTATCACCAATTATTCTGCTACCCATTTTAACCCCGGAATTTCTATTGGTGCAAAAATGGGCATCAATCAATTTTCGAGCTTAAAAAATTCGAAAAGTTATTTTTTAGGTGCAACAATTTCTCCCTATAAATCGCATAAATGGTATTGGCAAGCCGAATTATTAAATAGTTTTCATTCGTATTCGGCTGAAACACTTGTAGAAGAAGAAATTAGAGGTAATGCTATAGGAATTGATGCTTTACACAGAACTACAACCAATACCAGTTTTACCAACATTGATTGGGAAATCCCCCTGTTAGCCCGCTATAATATTAATAATTATATTGGGTTAGGAGCAGGAGTACAAAGCACTTTTTCGGTAAGCGAAAAAAAAGAACAAAATATTTTAGTAGAAGAGTTTGAAAACACAACTGATTTTTTTTTAATGAACAGCATTGTTACTACGGCAGAAGAAAAAAGTTCTTTTACTAATTTTAGAGCAGGCCTTTTATTCGAAATTTCAACCAAGTTTGCAAGGGTTGGCCCAAGTGTTAGTGCTCGCTATGTTGTTGATTTTAAAGAAAGTTTTAGTCATTGGCAATTTTATGCTATTTGGAGTTTTTAAGGCAATAGAATGAAAAAAAGCCTGATCGTTTTTATTTTTTTCAGCTATTATTTTTCGTATGCCCAACAACTAGAAGAAAATATTTACACAGCTACTGAAATCTTTATAAGTAGTCAAAACAAGGTTTCCTTACAAACATTAAGCAGGCAGGAAGCCCTCTATAAAAATAAAGTAACAACAAGAGATGAACAACTTGCTTTAGTTTTTCTGCAATGTAATAAGGCTTATTATTTAAAAAATCATAACGATTTTATAAATGCCATTTCAACTTATGAAGATGCTTGGAATAGATTTTCGAAAAACAACTTATCTACACTTTCCGATTACGACATTATAGAATATTGCTTAAAGCCTCTTGGTAACCTTTACACCAAAACCGGAGATTACACCAATGCCGAAAACATTATTAAGCACTATATTTTCTTAGCCGAAAAAAGCAATAATTTAACGCATCAAATTGGTGGGGCAATTAATCTTTCAAAACTTTATCAAAGCATTGGTAGGCATAAGGTAGTTCTAAAAATAATCAATGCTACATTAAAATATTTTGGTATAAGCCCTGCTCAAAAATTAAATCTCGAAAACATTAAAACCACCAGCTTAATCGCTTTAAAGCAGTACGATGCGGTAGGAGAAATCAAGAATAAAAATAGTACTCCATTCATACATTTGTTCAATCAATACAAAAACACGTACCAGCTAGAGCTTCAAAAAGGCAACCTCAAAAACGCTGTAATTTACTTTGATAAAGCAAAAGAAGTATTTTCAAAACTACCTGATATTGCTGCCAGAAACATGGCTAAACTATATGTAGAAGAAGCGCAGTTGCTCGTGTTGCTAAACAGTACAACCGATGCCTTGAGAAGCTTGCAAAAAGCTATTCAGGTTTTATTGCCAAATTTTGAAGGAGATAAATTGCCCGATAAAGAGTTACTATATGCGGAAAACACATTTATAGATATTTTTGATCTCTATGCCGATTTACAACTAAACTCGAACAATGCAATAGAAAGCTATGAGTTGAGTTTTTACGTGTCTGCTTTATTGCAAGATAATATCACATCTCAGGAAGCGAAAATAATAAATCAAACAGCTAACAGGGCTAGAAGCGAAAAATGTATTGAAATCCTTTTCGATGAGTACTCTAAGTTTCATAATAATGAGTTTTTGGTTGATGCTTTTCAATTTGCTGAAAGAAGCAAAGTATCCGTTTTAAAAGAGGTATCTCAAAAAAACACACTATTGCAACACTATCCCAACGACAGTTTTTTACTTAAAGAGCAATTTCTTTTGCAACAACAAGAACGTATTACAAACCAATTGGTGCAAAAACAATTACGTGAATCTAAGGCTTCTGAAATTAATACTTTGGGTACTGAATTGAACAAAATAAGTATCCAACTAAAATCAATAAAGAAAGAGATTCTAAACGTGTACCCTCAGGCAGAACAAAATAGTTTTTCTATGGAAACGCTAAAACAAAAACTGTTGAAGGATGAGGCTACAGTAATAGAATATTTTTATGGAAAAAGAGCTATCTATCAATTTATAGCAACAGCTGAATCTTTTTCTTTTCAGAAAATAGTATTGGATAGTACTATAAGTAATGCTATTTCTCAGTTTGTACATTTTTTTGATAATGCATCTGCAATAAATACGCATATACATGAATACACAAATCAGGCCTTTTATATGTATAAATTGCTAGGTTTTTCTAACGCATTAACTTCTAAAAACTGGGTGGTTATTCCTGATGGGCTACTTAATTTTATTCCATTCGAAGCACTATTAATGGAAAAAACTGAGGTAACAAATTTTTCGAAAATGCCATTTGTTATTAATGAAAAAATCATTGCTTATAACTCAAGTGTTCTGTTTTATTTAAAGGGAAAAAGTAATGTGCACACAAATAGAAATCTGCTAGGTGTTTTTCCGGTATTTGAAAACACCAATCAGACGCTCACTTATTCTATTACTGAAGCCAATGCTATAAAAAAGGAGATGGTATCAACTATTTTAATGAATGCAGAGGCAACTAAAAATAACTTCATAAAAAATGCTCCCTCCTATAGTATTTTGCATTTATCAACACATGCTAGTGGTGGCAGTTTTATGGTTCCTGCCAGTATTGAGTTTTACAAGGAAACTATGCTATTAAATGAGTTATACAGCCTAAATTTAGATGCTGAACTAGTTGTTTTAAGTGCTTGTGAAACAGGGGTAGGAAAGCTACAAAAGGGAGAAGGAGCTATGAGTATTGCTCGTGGATTTCAATATGCTGGAGTTCAGAATGTCTTATTTTCTTTATGGAAAATAAATGACTTGGCAACTTCTAAAATTATGCAATCGTTTTACAAAAATTATAGCGCTAATCAATCAGCATTTATTTCTAATCACAATTCTAAAATTGCTTATCTCCAAAGTGAAGACATTAGCAACATTAAAAAATCTCCTTATTACTGGAGTTCTTTTGTCTATTATGGAGTACTTACTCCAGCAATGCCTAATTATGATATGTATTATTACCTTCTTGGTTTTATTACTCTACTGATTACCCTATTTGGGTTAAGAAAGTATTTGCAAAAAAGCAAGTCAAAACTAGATTAAAGCTTTCGCTAAATAAACCTAGGCTGATTTTTCAGCTTGTTTTTCAAAAGCAATAATTGCTTCAGTACCCTCGGTTTCTTTTGGTTCTTCTGAGGGTTCATCGTTACTGCTTCCTTTTAAAATTTCAGGAATAGACGATAAATATTCAATAATTCGAGCCCTTATTTCCATCCCAGAAAGATTTTTATAAACTATTCCATTTTCGGCTACCGACATTTCACCTGTTTCTTCAGATACAACCACTATTAGAGTATCTGTAATTTCTGACATGCCCACAGCCGCTCTATGCCTTAGCCCATACTGTGCTGGCAAGTTATCATTTTCTGATACGGGTAAAATACACCTTGCAGCACGGATTCTATCTTTATGAATAATAACTGCCCCATCGTGCAAGGGGCTATATTTATTAAAAATAGAAAGCAATAATCGGCTCGAAACCTCTGCATCAATCAAATCGCCAGAATCAACATAAAATTTAAGTTCGGAGTCTCTAGTAAACACAATTAGTGCACCAGTAGCAGTGCCGCTCATCGTTTTAATAGCATCGATTATTGGAGAAATTACGTATCCGCCAGCATCTTCCTTTTTCCATAAATTAAATGACCTAAAAAAGCTATCGCTACTTTTAAACGAAGTTGATTTGCCAATTACTAGTAAGAATTTTCTAATTTCTTGCTGAAAAAGAATAATGGTTGCCAAAACACCAACACCCATAAACTGACCTAAGATTGAGGCTAACAATTCCATTTGGGCAGATTTTACGACCAAATAGAACAAGTAAAGAGAAAGAATGCCAAGGAAAATTTTAATGGCAACACTACCACGCATTAATTTGTACAATTGATATAATAGCAAGCTAACCAGTAAAATATCCAAGATATCTAACCAGCCGATACTAAGAAATCCGATTTTAAATAGAAAAATCAATGTTGTAATGCACTAAATAGTTTGATGGTTTCCTGAGCTTCTTTAACGTCATGAACTCTTAAGATTTTAGCTCCTCTTTCCAATGAAGCGAAGTTAAGAATATTTGTGCCGTTAAGTGCCATTTCAGGAGTGGTTTTCAGTAATTTATAAATCATGCTCTTACGTGATACACCTATTAATACAGGAAACCCTACCATATGCAAGTGCCTTAGTCCATTTAAAAGTTCATAATTCTGCTCTAAATTTTTAGAAAACCCGAAACCAGGATCGATAATTATATCTAAATGTCCAAGTTTTTTTAGCCGATTGGTTTTTTCTACAAAATACTCAACAACTTCCGTAATTATGTTTTTGTAATTAGTGTCAGTCATCATATTGGTTGGTTTGCCTCGCATATGCATGAGTATGTATGGCACTTTTAGCTTAGCCACGGTTTCGAACATAGCTTCGTCCTGCCCTCCACTTACATCATTAATAATAGAAGCTCCTGCATTAACAGCCTCTGTGGCTACATTCGGTCGAAACGTATCAATAGAAATATAGGCTTCAGGAAATGTTGTAGATAGTTTTTTAATAAACGGAATAACTCGTTTCAGCTCTTTAGTTTCCGACACATTTTCGGCATTAGGTCTAGTAGAAAAGCCCCCTATATCTAAAAATGTGGCACCCGCCTTTAGCATTTTTTCAGCTTTTAATAAAATTTTGTCTTCAGTAGTTACCCTACTGCCTTCATAAAACGAATCTGAGGTGGCATTTAATATGCCCATTATTTTGGGCGAATTAAGCTCGATTAACTTTCCTTTGATGTTCAAGGAAAAATTTCTTGAAAATAGACTATCTTTTATCACTTTTGTATGCAGTTAATATAAAGGTCAAAAATAACTAATCGTAATTCATTGGAGACAACTACCGAAAAAGAGTATCAGCAAATTTTAGCAGAGTGTAGGGAGTTATTTAATAATAAAGCCTCTGATTATGGCACAGCTTGGCGTATTTTAAGATTACCTTCCATCACCGATCAAATTTTTATTAAAGCAAATAGGATTCGTTCTATTCAAGAAAAAGGCGTAAGTAAGGTGGGCGATGGCATCTATGGTGAGTTTGTGGCTATTATAAACTACGGCATCATTGCGCTAATTCAGCTGCAGCTTCACAATGATGAACGTATGGAATTACCTTTAACCGAGCTGATGAAATTGTATGATAAAGAAGCCAAAGAAACGCTTGATTTATTATTAAATAAGAATCACGATTATGGAGAGGCTTGGAGAGATATGAGAGTGAGCTCTATTACTGATATTATTTTAATGAAATTGCTTAGAGTTAAGCAAATTGAGGATAACGAAGGCAAAACAATTGTATCCGAAGGCTACGATGGAAATTATAGAGATATGATAAATTATGCTGTTTTTGCATTAATTAAACTAGACAAAGAATGAAAGTATTAGACAAGATAGTGGCCTTTTTAGTGGGAAGCTTATTTATATTTTCCGGCTTAGTTAAAATTGACGACCCCATGGGTACTCAAATTAAATTGGGCGAATATTTTGAAGTATTTTCTTCAGACTTTGGGCAGTTTTTCGAGTGGTTTATTCCTTTTGCAATGCCCATTGGGTTTACGCTTATTGTGGTAGAAATAGTACTTGGGGTAGCCTTAATCTTACATTATAGGATGAAGATTACGATTTGGGCTTTAACTGTAATTATTTCATTTTTTACGTTTTTAACTTTTTACTCGGCCTATTTTAATAAGGTTACTGATTGCGGATGCTTTGGAGATGCGATTCCACTAACTCCTTGGCAGTCGTTTACAAAAGATATAATTCTTGTGGTGCTCATAGGGTACATATTTTTTAGAAAGAATCACCTAAAACCGGTGCTATCACCTAAAATTGGATTGTACACAATTATAGGGTCAGCTTTAGTTTCAATATACATTGGTTTTTCTGCCATTAGACATTTGCCACCTGTTGATTTTAGGCCCTATGCCATTGGTGATAATATTCAGTATAATATGATTCCTGAGGAGCAACCTATTTTTGAATACGTGTTTGAAAAGGATGGGCAAGACATTGTCTCAGAAGCTTATTTAACCGAGAAAGATGGGTTTACTTATAAATCTCATCGAATTACCAATGAAGATAAAACCATACCTAAAATAACAGATTATAATGTATGGAACGAGGAAGTGGGTGATTTTACAAAGCAAAGTTTGACTGGTGTGAAACTTTTCTTTATTTCTTATAATGTAAATGATGCTTCTAAAGGCGAGATGGGAGATATTGTTGAACTTGTAAATAGCCTATCAGAGATTGAAACCATTGCACTTACCTCATCTTCAACTACGGATTTTGAGAAATTTAGGCATACCTATCAGCTGGCTGCTCCTTATTTTTATGGAGATGCTACTGTGCTTAAAGCAATGATTCGGTCTAATCCTGGCCTTATGCTGTTTAAAGATGGAACGGTGCTTGGAAAATGGCATTTTAACGATGTGCCTCGTGCTGAAGAAGTGAGAGACCTTTTGAAGTAATTCGCCTGAAAGGCGAAAACATATATAGCTTGGGGTGTTAACCCCAAGCATCTAACAATAAACATTAGCCTGAAGGGCTGATACAATTAATGGGACAATCACTTGCTCAACTATATATACATTTGATTTTTGGAACCAAAAGAAGATACCCGTATATAATTTAGATATTGAGACAAAATTGCACGCATATATTGGAGGGATCTTAAAAGAATAAGCAATGCACGCCAATCAAAATTAATTCGATGCCAGATCATATTCATATCCTTTTTCACCTGTCAAAGAATGAAGCATTGGCTAAGGTAGTTGAAGATGTAAAAAAGCAAAGTTCAAAATGGATGAAGCTACAAGGGGTTGATAACTTTACTTGGCAAATTGGTTATGGGGCATTTTCTGTTAGTAGTTCTAAAGTTGAGGTAGTAAAAGGGTATATTCAGAATCAGAAGGAAAATCATAGATCAAAATCTTTTTTGGAGGAAATTGAAGTCTTTATGCAAGAATATAATGTTTCTGGGTATGATAATCAATATTTTTGGGAATGAAAGTTAGAGCCATTCAGGCTCTAAATATTTGTGATTCAAAACTAGGGGCGTTGCCCCAAGTTAATGATTTTCAGACTTTCAGCCTGACTTTTAAATTTGTAAAGTTTTATGTCTAAAATATTTCTCATTGGAATGCCCGGTAGCGGCAAATCTACCATAGGCAAATCATTGGCAACCCAGTTGAATTACACATTTTTGGATATAGATACTGAAATTGAACGAAAAGAGGGTGCAACGGTTGAAGCTATTTTTGAATTAAAAGGAGAATCCTATTTCAGGCAAGTAGAAGCTCAGGTGCTCGGGCAAGTAGCTGAAAAAAAGGGTGATTTTGTAATAGCCACAGGTGGAGGAACACCTTGCCATTATAATGGCCTTGCTTTAATGCAAAAAGTTGGTAAAACGGTATTTATTAATATTTCTCCAAAAGTGTTAATCAATCGGTTAAAAGCAGATACTCAAAGACCTCTCTTAAAAGATGGTGTTGAAAATAAAATTCAAAAATTATATTTCGATCGGATTGATGTGTATTCAAATGCCGAAATAAAAATTGAAGGTGATAGTGTTACAGTTGACAAACTTGTTGCTACTATAGTTGACAAGCTTTAAACATGAGTTCGATCTTTTGTTAAAACTTATACCCAAAGGTAAAGACGCTTCGAATAGTATTGGCACTTATATCAATAACGGGTTCTGAGTAATCGGATAGAAGATAGGGCGAATATTGCGTATTTCTATCTACAAATACCAATGCAAAATCCGCATAAAATTGGTCTAACAAAATTCCTGCACCTCCTGAAAAATTTTGTCTTTTGATTTTTAAATTATCTTGTTTATCGGTTGGTGCACCATTTATGGCATAGCCTGCTCTTAATCGTAGAGGAGATAGCCGTATTTCAATTCCGGCTTTTAAATTTACCTGGTTACCGAAGTTGGTGGTTATGTATTCGTTTTCGTCACTCATTGAAAACTCTTGCGCATCTAAGCTAGCTTTTCCATAATTTATAAATTCGGCATCTACGGTTATAAAACCGAGTTTACCTAAAAATGCAGCACCTCCTAAGGCATATTTTACAGGTGTTTCAAGTGTATAGATGGATTCAATAATCGCTGATTCAACATAGGTTGAATTTAAAAGAGTATCTCCTCCAATTAGATCTTCATAATAAAAATTATCCCATTCAGCTCCCATGGTAGTTTCATAAGAATCGTTGAGGTTGTAAACGGTTCTTGTAGTAATGCTTGCACCAATTCTAAAGGATGGCATAGGTCTAATAATTATGCCAAAATTTAAGTTAACTCCGGTGCCATTTATCGATAAATTTTCGGTAGCATTAAAGCTGTTTAGAGGGTGGTACGTAGAGTCATATTGTGTGTAATCAAAATCATACTCGGTGTAGCTTTTGGTTGACTGATAATCTAGGGTAACTAAGCCAAGGTTAAATCCAAAATAGAATACATCTCCAAAATTACCTCCGTAACCAAGGGTTATTTGGTATTGCGAGCCACTGGTTTCAATCGTTTCTGTTTGACGCAGTGAAGGTCTTACAAAACTGGTTACATCTGAAAAATACTCATCATCTGGTGCGTTGACATCAGTTACATTCCAAGGGCCAATTAAATAATTATAATAGGCGAGTGATGTTAAATCGAAGGCGTCTTCCATGTTTGGGAAGTCATTCGCAGGGATTCCGTCTGCATTTTCAATAAAATAATCTATCAAACTATTATCAGTATTTACGCCATCATAAACAAATTTGGAGTTAAAATCATTGATTTTTTGCACCCCAAAACCCCAAGACCCACCAAACCAAACATCTGTTTCAGCTCGGTTAGGGTTAGATAATACCAACGAAATTTGGTCTAACGAAAACTTAGTTCCTGTGGTGCTTGTGGTGTTGTTGTTTAAGGAAGCTTTGGTATTAGTGATATTAATAGCGGGTGTTAATGCTACTTCCCAACTATTATACAATCCTAGGCCCGCAGGGTTGGTTAATATGGCAGAAGGGTCAGCACCTAAAGCAACTGAAGCACCGCCCAAGGACTGAATACGAGCACTGCCTAAAGGAGCAGTATTGCTAAAGCGTATTGCTTCTTTATAATAAGATTGTCCGTTAGCCAAAATAGGCAAAGCAATAGCAGCTAGAAAAAATATTTTTTTCATTTAAATAACCTTGGATAATTCAAGAAAACCTGTTTGTTAATTCTTTCTTTTACCAGTACTTCGCGAACCTCCTGAAGATGATCTAGAACCACTCGATCTGCTTCCTCCGCTACTTGGTCTACTGTAGCTAGAAGACCGTGAGCCTGATGAAGACCCTGAACTTCTATAGCTGTTAGATCTATTTTGGTTAGAACTATTATTCCAATTACTTCTACTTCTGTTAGAATTCCCATTGGTTCTATTATACGTATTTGCCCTTTTTGCAGTACTGCTATTAGGCTTATAAGCAGAACGGTTTTGGGCACTATTAGGGTATTTCCTATACGAGTTTCTAGATGCCCTTGACGAGCTTCTACCGTTAGTGTTAACATTTTTAACAGGCCTGTCAGAAGTGGCCACACGATTCGGTTGAGAACGGGAGGTTGAGCTAGCATTTCTAGAGCCTGATATTATTTTACGGCCATTACGATATCTTACTTCATTTCTAACATTGTTCGAGTAGTTTGTGTAGCCATTTGTTGGGCACCAATTTGCAGAGTTATAATATCCGTTGTTGTTTCCAAAACCATTATTATTTCCGTAACCGTAATTATTATACCTCCAAGGGTTATACCTGTAAGAAGCATAATAATTAGAATTTCCATACCTATAAAAAGGGTCATAATATGGACTAAAAGGGTCGTCAAAGGGGTTGTAATAACCATACCTATTTCTACCATAAGGAGACCCAAAAGAAGAGCCTAAAGTGAAAATAACATTAATTCCTGACTGAAATCCAGTATTAGAATTTATTCCTGAATACGTTTTAACTTCATTGTCGGCTTTATTTTTAATGCTATAGTCCTTAATAAAGTATTGATTATTATCAGAGTCAGCATTTCCTACAGGTTGCACCGTTGGGCTACCGGCAGTTGTGCTCATTACTGTTGGGCTATTAAAATTATGACTAGCCGCATATTCCGACTGCTCAGTTGTAAGGCTTGACTGCTCTAAATTATCTACGGATGCATATATTTTTTCTCTATCTTTTTTAGAAAAATACATATCATCATTTTCAACCCATTTAGATTGCCCAAAAACGGTTTGAGGAAAAATAAATGCAACTAAAATAATGCTGGATAATAGATTTTTAATTTTCATGTCCCTTTTAATTTTAGTACAACAATCAATTACTTTCTTTAAAGATAACGAGAGCCACTAACAAGATATATATTTGCACCTCATTATTTTTAAGATATAATAAGAAATAAGCAATATTCATACCAAACAATGGGAAAAGGGATTACAAAAAGGAGTGAAGATTATTCAGCATGGTATAACGAACTAGTTAAAAAGGCCGATTTAGCCGAAAATTCTGCGGTTAGGGGCTGTATGGTTATTAAGCCACATGGGTATGCTATCTGGGAAAATATGCAAGCCGTGCTAGATAAAAAGTTTAAAGAAACAGGTCATTATAATGCTTACTTCCCCATTTTTATCCCAAAATCATATTTCAGTAAGGAGGCTAGCCATGTAGAAGGGTTTGCCAAAGAATGTGCTGTTGTTACCCATTACCGTTTAAAGAATGACCCAAATGGTGATGGAGTTATTGTTGACCCTGATGCAAAACTAGAGGAAGAACTTATTGTAAGACCTACTTCTGAAACCCTTATTTGGGATAGCTATAAAAAATGGATTCAGTCCTATCGCGATTTGCCTATTTTGTTAAACCAATGGGCAAATGTGGTACGTTGGGAAATGAGAACAAGGTTATTTTTACGTACGGCTGAGTTTTTATGGCAAGAAGGCCACACCGCCCACGCCACCAAACAAGAGGCGGAAGAAGAAGCACTTCAAATGATGAATGTCTATGCCGATTTTGTTGAAAATTATATGGCTGTTCCTGTACTGAGAGGTGTTAAAACTGAAAGTGAGCGATTTGCAGGAGCTTTAGAAACCTATGCAATTGAAGCATTAATGCAAGATGGCAAAGCTTTGCAAGCGGGTACTTCACACTTTTTGGGCCAAAATTTTGCAAAAGCATTTGATGTTAAGTTTGCTGATAGAAGTGGTAAGCTTGACTACGTATGGGGCACTTCTTGGGGAGTAAGTACACGTTTAATGGGTGCACTTATTATGGCACATTCTGATGATGAAGGCTTGGTGTTACCACCCAAATTGGCTCCAACTCAAGTGGTTATTATTCCTATTTTTAGAAGTGAAGAAGAACTAGCAGCCATAAGTAAGGTGGCTGATGTGGTAGTAAAAGAACTTCGAGCCAAGGATATTACGATTAAGTTTGATAAGCGCGACACACATAAGCCAGGATGGAAGTTTGCTGAGTACGAACAAAAAGGATATCCAATTCGAATTGCTATTGGTCCGCGTGATTTAGAAAGCAACCAGGTTGAAGTAGCTCGTAGAGATACAAAAGAAAAGAATACCTATGCAATGGAAGGGCTTTCTGGTACGATTGCTGAACTTTTAGAAACTATTCAAGCGGATATGTTTACAAAAGCTTCTCAGTTTAGAGAGGATAAAACCACAGAGGTAAATAGCTACGATGAGTTTAAAAAGGTGTTAGAAGAAAAAGGTGGTTTTATCTACGCTCATTGGGATGGAACCAGTGAAACAGAAGAAAAAATTAAGAAAGAAACGAAAGCAACAATAAGACTAATTCCTTTAGAAGGCAATAACGAAGCTGGTAAATGTATAATTACCGGAAATTCTTCAAAAGGCAGGGTCGTTTTTGCAAAAGCGTATTAAAATTACATTAACTATAAATAAAAATGAAAAAATTAGCAATCGTATTAGGTGTTTTGATGTTCTCTTTTGGGAGTTCACAAGCACAAGAATTACTAGAATTATTAAAGAAAGATCTTAATAAGGAAAAAAGAAGCTTGGTTGCAGAAGCAATGGATATTAAGGAAGAGAATAAAACTGCATTTTGGGAAGCCTACGGTGAGTACGAAACTGCTACCAACGAGTTGATTGATATGCGAGCAAAAAACATTAATAAATTCGCAGAAAACTACGATAAGCTTACAGATGAAATTGCAGATGAGATTGCTTCTACATATATGTCAAGTAAATCAAAGCAATTAAAGATTCAGAAAACAACTTATAAAAAGCTGAAGAAACTTATGGGTGCTAGACAAGCAGCTCGATTTATTCAAATCATGAACCAAGTACAATTGCTTATTGATGTACAAATTGCCAGCGAAGTACCTTTGATTGAGTAATACTAATAAAAAAAATAAAAAGGAGAACTAGAAATAGTGCTCCTTTTTTTATGCCGTAAAATTTTTAAGTAAAATACTGCCTGTAGCAGGATTGGTGGCTAGCGGTACATTATGTACATCGCAAAGACGTAACAACATTTGTACATCAGGCTCGTGAGGGTGTTTTCCCAGAGGGTCTCTAAAAAAGATAACCATATCCATTTTGCCTTCGGCTACCATGGCCGCAATTTGTGCATCTCCACCTAGCGGACCAGAAAGAAGAGGTTTAACGGCTAGCCCCGCCTTTTGCACATGGCTCCCAGTAGTTCCAGTTGAAACCAAATCGACCTTTGCTAATTGCTCTTTATGATCGAGTAAAAACTGAACCATTTCAGCCTTTTTTCCATCGTGTGCTATAATTGCTATTTTCATATTATTGAGACATAAGACGTAAGATATATAGACACAAGATACTACCTTTTTCTTCAACTTAAATCATTTGTTTTAAACCTCAATCTAATGTCTATTAGTCTAACGTCTTTTTATTTTTTCTTTAGATCTTTTATCTTTTGTCACATTGATCCGAAAGTTTATAGTCTCTGACTCATAAAACGATGATGTCGTCTATTAAGCTATATATGGGTGATTTTTTCAAGAAAATAAGTCTGGTTTTGGTATTAACTCTGCTTGTTTGAGCACT
>JAKISE010000056.1 GCA_021648745.1 Cyclobacteriaceae bacterium | reverse complement strand
AAATTGGCCTAGAAAAAAGTGTTTTTGCTCGTACTAATCAGATACTTTGATATTAACCGCACGAGATTGAACACCTCCAGCATCTACGGTAACTTGGTCTTGTTTGCCTCTTTGTGTAGAAGCCACCCCCGTAATAAAAAGCTTGCCAAATTGAAGCTGGGTTTTTACACCAAAGAGGTTTTGAGCTCCTGAAATTAAACTATTGCTGATAGGCATACTTACATTACCAATTTCCAGTTTTTTTATAATGTCTTCTTCAAAACCAGTAAACTCTACTTTTAAGTTATTTTGAAAATCGAACGAATTATTATTATCGAAGTTGGCAGTAACCTTTAACTTTTCTCCGATTTTGCCAACCACATTCATACTTATCTGTTGGTCGAACTCAAAGCCGCCATTTCTTTGTTGCCTTAAGGGCAAGTTTGGGTTATCTATTTTTTGAAACTTTCCTCCAAAATCAAGATTCACAAGTCCACGAGGGTTTATTTCTACATAGCTGCCTCCAAAAATACGATCGAAAACAGGGCTGATGTAAATTTTAGGGATTAACCGCCTGCCAGTTAAAGCTGTTTCACCATCGGCTTCTGCGCCCCTTCCTTTCCAATAAGATTTTAGTAACATTTCGGTCTGATACCTGTCGTATTCCGAAAAGGAAACTAAAGAAATAGGGCGGTAATAGATTGCCCCCATGCGTTCAGAAATGGTGTAATTAAAAGAGGTGTCTATTTCATATTGTAGCTCTAGGTTTGAAGGGTTTCCAAATAATAAGGGGGATGAACTTGTTCTATTACTAAAGGGATCTCCGAGCCTATCGGTAGAGTTAAATGAAGGCCGGCTAGAGGGCACATATTTTATATACGCTGGGGGGATTGAATCTTGCTTAACGGTTGAACTATCCGTTACTTGTTGAAACTCGGCATGGGCATTTGCTGTAAAAAGTACGAAGAGGAGAATAAACAATCCTCCCCTTACCAAACATGCTTTATGATTGTATCTTATTATCAAGCTTTACGTATGCTTATGAGTTTTGAAGTGCCTTCTTAATTAAAGTTTCTAAATTAATGGAACCTTCGCTTTTATTAAGAATAGATTCAATACTTTTTTGGGCAACATTTTTATTTATGCCCAAGGTTAGTAAAGCTGATAACGCTTCTTGTTTTATGGTATTGCTCGAACTTACAGAAAGTTTTGAGTCTGAAGGCTCGAATCCTTCTTTCCTAAGTTTATCTTTAAGCTCGAGTATAGCTCTTTGTGCTGTTTTACTTCCAATTCCTTTTACACTTTGAATTACGGGTACGTCTTCATTAATGATGGCAGATGTAATTTCATTTGCCGATAATGAAGAAAGCATAACTAACCCTGTAGATGGGCCAATGCCAGACACCGAAATTAAATGAAGGAATAGCGTTTTCTCCTCAATTTCTCCAAACCCAAATAAGGTTTGGGCGTCTTCTCGTACATGTAAATACGTGTGCAACTGGCAGGCTTCTTGGTCTTTTATTTGCGAAAAGGTGTTAAGCGAAATATGGATGTAATACCCAATACCATTCACATCTATTATTACATGGGTAGGGTCTTTATGAGCTAATTTTCCTTTAACGAATGCGATCATTTATGGTGGGTTCTATTAATCTTTGTCTATCAATTGTGCGTGGATAACAGCTACCGCTGTCATGTTTACAATTTCGCTAACCGATGTTCCAATTTGTAAAATATGAACCGGTTTTTTCATTCCTAGTAATACGGGGCCAACAGCACTTGCTCCACCTAGCTCCATTAGTAATTTATACGCGATGTTGCCGGCTGCCAGGTTAGGAAAAATTAGTGTATTGGCACCTTCTTCAGCAATTTCGCTAAAAGGGTACACCTCTTTTTGAATACTGGGGCTTAAGGCAATGTTGGCTTGGATGTCGCCATCAATTACTAAGTCCGGAAATTTTTCCTTGGCAAGCTTCACTGCTTTTTGGGCTTTTAGAGGCACCTCGCCACTGGATGATCCAAAATTCGAATAGGAAAGAACGGCTACTCTAGGTGGCTTGTTTGTAAACATGTTTACTGCTTGAGACGTTAGGTCAATTATCTCTACCATTTCTTCAGCAGTAGGGTTTAGTTGAATGGTTGTATCTGCAAAAAAGAAGTCTCCCTTTTTACTCGAAATAATAAACATGCCTGCCACCTTATTAACCCCTTTTGCTTTTCCAATTATTTGTAAGGAAGGTTTTACAGATCTAGCATAATCTTTTGTTAGGCCCGAAATAAAGGCATCGGCCTCTCCAAGCTCAACCATCATAGGGCCGAAGTAATTCCGGCTTTGCATCAATTTTTGGCACTCTTTAATGGTTAAACCTTTTCGTTTACGCTGCTCAAAGAAAATCTCAGCATACCGTTCAATAGTTTCCTTTTCCGTGCTATCCATAGGGTCAATAATGGTGGCATCTGCTAGGTCTAGTTGGTAATCTCTTATATGTTTTTCAATTTTTGTACGAGGGCCTAACAAAATGGGAACTGCAATTCCTTCGGAACAAGTAATTTCTGCAGCTTTTAAAATTTTGTAATGGTCGGCTTCTGCAAAAACTACTCTTTTCGGCTTCTGCTTAGCTCTTGAAATAACGTTTGAAATTATTTTTTGATCGGCTCCAATTCTCCTTTTAAGTTCAGATTCATAGGCGTCCCAATCTGTAATTTCTTTTTTGGCAACCCCAGATTCCATTGCGGCCTTGGCCACGGCAGGAGAGATGGTGTATATTAAACGAGGGTCTAGCGGCTTAGGAATTAAGTAGTTTTCACTGAAACTGATCGTCCTATCACCATAAGCTTTTAAAACAAGTTCGGGTACTGGTTCTTTGGTTAAATCAGAAATTGCTTTAACGGCAGCCAATTTCATAGCCTCATTAATTTTGGTGGCTCTAACATCTAGTGCCCCTCTAAAAATATAAGGAAAACCTAGTACATTATTCACTTGGTTAGGGTGATCTGATCTGCCGGTTGCCATTAGCACATCTTTACGAGTTGCCATGGCCAGTTCATAATCAATTTCTGGTGTGGGGTTAGCTAGCGCAAAAACAATAGGCTTTTTGGCCATTGATTTTAAGTTTTCATCAGTTAGAATATTGCCAACGGAAAGTCCTATAAACACGTCCGCACCTTTAACGGCCTCTGTTAATGTGTTTACATTTCTAGTGGTTGCAAATTCTTGTTTAGAAGGGTCAAGGTTTTCACGATCTTGTCTGATAACACCTTTGCTATCGCACATTAAAATGTTTTCGGCCTTTACTCCTAGGCTTTTGTATAATTTAGTACAAGAAATGGCAGCAGCTCCTGCTCCATTAACAACAAGTTTAACTTTGCCGATTTTTTTATTAACTAATTCTAATGCATTTAGCAAAGCAGCCGAAGAAATAATGGCGGTTCCGTGCTGATCGTCATGCATTACAGGAATATTCATTTGCTCCTTAAGTGCACTTTCGATTTTAAAACTTTCCGGGGCTTTAATGTCCTCGAGATTAATGCCTCCAAAAGTGGGCTCTAGTGCTTTTACAATTTTTATAAATTCATCAGGGTCGGTGGCGTCAAGTTCAATGTCGAATACATCTATTCCGGCAAATTTTTTGAATAATACACCTTTTCCTTCCATTACAGGCTTAGAGGCCTCTGGGCCTATATTTCCTAATCCTAAAACCGCAGTTCCGTTAGATATAACTCCAACCAAGTTGCCTTTAGCAGTGTATTTATACACATCTTCTTTGTTTTTGGCAATTTCGTTACAAGGTTCTGCTACCCCAGGTGAATAAGCTAAAGCAAGGTCTAATTGAGAATCCATTAACTTGGTTGGGACAACTTCAATTTTACCTGGTTGCCCTTGCTGGTGATAATCTAGGGCATCTTGTTTGTTTATTTTTAATTTCATTTTCCTTTTTACTAAAAGGTGATAAAGTTGTTTGTTTTAGGGCTATTAGTTTTTGCTAGCCAGTGATTCCATTTGAGTTGTTGTTCTAAAAGTACTCAAAATAGTTTCGAGTTCGCGCATAGATTCTCTTTTAGGAACCCCCGGACTAACTACAAAACCGTCAATATAAAAAATTCGATTCGATTCGTTATCAAGTACAACATAACTTAGGTATGTTCCTCCTATTCCCTTTGTATGTGTTCTCCAAATACCTCTTATTTCTTTGGCAAAATTACCTCCTATCGTTGCAGAGTTATACTCTACGTGTATGTTAACAGTATCAGTTTCCATATAAGAGCCCTTCATTTCGGGGTCTTCAAAAATCCTGTCACGTGTAATATCATCTCTCCAGGCAATAATTTCACTTTTTTTAAAGGCATCTTCCGATACATAAGCAGTTGAAGTCACAAAAATGTTTTTATCAATCCCTCTATTTCCGTTATCGGGTAGCCTAATCCACACAAACCCAGGTTCATCAGCTTCTATTCTGTACCCATTTGGGATGCGCATATAAAAATCATGTTTTTTCAATAAGGTGTTATTGATGCCTTTTTTCTCCTTGCTTTTATATAGCCTCTGTTTAAGTCTTTCTTTTTCTTTTTGATTAAAAAAGTTTCTGATAAAACTCTCATTCTCTGCCATTCTATTAGCCAATTCATGTTGGTCTGCTCCAAAAAGGTATAAAACTGATTGTCCCTTGGCAAATAAATCTTTTTGTTCAAGAAGATAGTTTTGGGGGTGCTCCACTATATATTTTTTGGTAATATAACTTCTTACAATAGCACCACCTTTTGTTTTACTATCCAGTGTGGCAACAAATAGTATATTGGTTACATTTCTTAAAAATGATTTAAATTGGGTAGGTTCAATATAATGCACTTTAAAGTAGGGCTCATTTTGAGGCAGCCCAGGCACATTGGATATTACAGAACTTTTAATGAGTTCACCAAGTTCACCTTTCCACTGGATGGAATCCATTACTACAAATAGTTCGCCCGGTTTTCCTGAGGCATCTACTAATAATCGTTCATTCATCATTTCTTCTGAACAAGAAAAAGCGCTTAATAGAGAAACTAAAAAGATTGTTTTAAAAAAGATGTTTTTCATAATAAATAGATTACCACAATTTGTCAATAACATGGGTTGTACCTAAAGAATACCACCGACTTTAAGCGAAAGGTAAAGATACTCATATATGTTCTTTTTGATAGTTCTTTTAAAATGAAAATGTTGTTAAAACCTGATTCTTTAGGTCGATTCAGGTTTTAAGTAGGTAAACTTAAATTCAATTTACATCACTAAAAAAAGAGTATTACCCAATAATCAAAATTTGGCCAGGCTGTAGTTTATCTGACTGTAGCTTATTAAGCACTTTAATTTTCTCAATGTCGAGCCCTTCATACTTTCTTGAAATATCCCAAAGGGTGTCTCCTGGTTGAACGGTGTGGGTTTTTTTGCCTTTAAAATTAACCGGTACATGTTTAGCTATTGGCGCACTAACTGATGCAGTCTTAATTATAGTATTCGGATAGGTCCAAATGTTTAATTTTTGCCCAATTCGAATGGTATTGCTACTAAGCCTGTTCCATTTTTTCAGGTCGCTAACCCTAACATTATATCGAGCAGCTATAGTGCCAAGCACATCGCCACTTTTAACCTTATACGTATGCTTGTCTCTTCCGTAGGTGCTTCCTGCACTGTTTCTAGCAAAATATTCAAGCTCTTTTTTCCCGTTTAAAGCTGCTAAGTATAGCAGTGTGTCTCTGTTGGTTCTTGCCTCTTCAATTTTATTTTGGGGTAAGCGAACTGGGTAATATTTCTTTTCTGATTTAAGCCCAAATCGCTTTAAATTGGGGTTTAGTGATTGTATGTCCTGGTAACAAATGGATAGTTCCTTAGCCAAGGTTTTTAAATTTGCATATCCTTTTATCATTAACGTATCGTTATCCATTAAATAGGCCGGCTCTTCCGTTAAAAGGTTATATTCTTCAGCATAATTAAGAGTATAGGCAATGGCCACAAATTGAGGAACATAGGAGCGGGTTTCTCTTGGCAGGTACTTGTATATTTCCCAAAAACCTTTTTTGTAGCCAGACCTACGAATGGCTTTTCGAACGTTACCCGGACCTGAGTTGTAGGCTGCTAGTGCTAGCTCCCAATCGCCAAACATGTTGTACAAGCTACTTAGGTATTTACAAGCTGCTTCCGTTGATTTATAGGGGTCGAAGCGTTCGTCTATGTACCAATCTTGATGTAATTTAAACATACTGCCTGTATAGGGCATAAATTGCCAAAGCCCGCCAGCTCCAGCTCTAGAAAGTATTTGAGGCTTAAGGCCAGACTCCACAATGGCTAAGTACTTTAGTTCATCGGGTAAATTGTATTTTTTGAGATAGAATTCGAAAATTGGAAAGTATTGGGTAGATCTACGAATTACTTCCTTGGTGTAGTCCCTGTTTCTTACAGTAAAGTAGTTTACGAAACCATATACTTTATCGTTAAACTCCAAGGGCATTTCACCCTGAATACAACTTAGCCTATCTTGTACTAAATCATACGAAGTGTTTTCGATGTAAATATCTACTTTTTGTTGGGCAGTAGCATAGGTGCTAAGGACTAGAAAAAATAGGGAGAATGCTTTTGTCATAAATAGAGGTTAATACAGGCTTAACTATACTTTATAAAAGTATAAACGTACTGCGATTAATACCAAACCTAAATTCTAACAGATAGTGAAAGGGATAATTGCCAATAAAGCGAGAGAATCCTATTTGCTTGGCTTTTCATCAAGCCCTTTTTCAATATCGTCTTTAATTTCTTTGGTGGCGTCTTTAAATTCTCTAATTCCTTTACCCATACCACGAGCTAATTCAGGTATTTTTTTGGCTCCAAAAAGAAGTAATAATGCGAATATGATTACAAATATTTCAAAACCTCCTAAACTTCCGAGAAATGCTAATTCTATATTCATGTTGTTAAATGCTTGTATTTAGCTGTAAAGATAGGTATTTAGAGGTTAAATAGGCAAACTGTGCAAAAAAATGTGATAAACTAAACCCAATTTATAAGTAGTAATGAGGAGTTATTTGCTTATTAACCATTTTTCAGGGTTGAGCTTAGAAAAAGATTTCCAAATTTCGAAATGCAATTCGGCAATACCATCGCTACCAGTATGCACCGTACCCAGACTTTCACCGGCCTTAATAACTTGCCCTTTTTCTACCGACACCTTACTTAACTTAGCATATACAGAATAATAGTCTCCGTGGTTAATAAGCACTCCTCTGTTAAACCCTTGTATAAGAAATACCTTAGAAACTTTGCCATCTGAAACACATTTAACCGAGGAGTTAGGTTTAGTTTGAATTTCTATGCCCGGGTTATTATGTTGTACTCCTTTTAAAACGGGGTCTTTAGAAATTCCGAAATGGCGTGACACAAACCCTGAAACAGGCCAGTCAAGTTTGGCTTTGTTTTTAGCAAAGTCAGCAGAAAGGACTTTGGTGGAAGCCGTACTTACCTTTGATTTGGCGGCTGCGGCTGCAATCTCATTTTTAATAATATCGTCTATCAATTTATTTAAAGTAGCTAACGACTTATTCCGTTTACTTATCTCTTTTTTTATTTCCTTTTCCCTGCTGCTTAAAGAAGCAATAGCAGATTGCTCTTTAGACTTGAGTGTTTCCAGCTTATTTTTTTCGTTCAACTGAGTTTCTAACAATGCGATTTGAGTCGTTTTTTTAACTTCTATTGCATTTATTTGAGAGGAAAGTATTTCTTGAACTGCATTTATTTGCTCCACTTGTTTTCTTCGAGCTTCTGTATACTGGTTGAGGTAATGTATTCGCCTAAAAAATTGATTAAAAGTGCTTGACGAGAACAAAAAAGTTAATTTATCTTGCCCTTTGTTTGCTTTATAGGCAGCATAAATCATTGCTCCATACTCTTCCATAAGATTACTAACGTCATTCTCTAAGGCATTAATTATTTGTTGGTCTTGCGCTATGTCGTTTTCTAGCAGACCAATCTCACTTTTATAGTTGGCAATGAGATTTGACTGCGCATTTATTTGAAATTGATAGGCATTAAGCTGACCTATACTGATTTCTTTTTGAGCCGAAGTTTTTTGAAGAGTAGCTTGTGCTTGTTTTATTTTTTTAAGGTTCTCTTTTTTCTCTTTTTGTAGCTGCGCTTTTGTTTTTTGAGCATAACCAGATTGCCCAAAAAATAAAATGATAATAAATAAAAAAGTGCTACTTAGCTTCATACTTTTTAGGTATGGAGAATGGGAACCGAAGTGGTTTATCTGAGGGCTCTGCTCTAATATGGTCAATGTTTAACTGAGTTTCTAGCTCTCCAAATTTGTTTTGATGCATGAGTGAGATGAAAATTGAAAAAGGTAATCCTTGACCATTTACATCTTTAAAATCTTTATAAAGAAGTTTGAGTGAGTTATCTGTTTCTACTTCGGTAACATTTACTTCTTCAAGTTTCATCGATTGCTGGTTAACAAAATTTATGATTTTTATATTTTCAATATTTTGTTTAATAATGTACCGGCCATTATTCAGCTTAATTGAGTTTGAATCATCTAGAGGTTTTGGCATATCGCCTACTATCATTGATTGAATTAAACGATAGTCTATCGGAAACTTAAATTCTTTGCTTACTTCTTCAAAATCATATAGGTAGTAGGTTTTATCAACCTTATTTAAAATTTTTACAGAGTCTCTGGTAATAATGCCTCTTACGCCCTGAATTCCTAAGGCTCCTGTAAGGTTAAACCAAATTACGCTATCTTTTTTTATACGAATAAGTGCTGTAGCTTTTGTCGTTTTATGCGTTTCCTTAAATGCAATTTTCGATTTTATAGTAAGATAATCGAAATCTAGTTTTTCAATGTTTAAATCTTTGGCGGAGTAAGACTTACTGAAAACGGCTATCTTTTTACTACACGACTGAAGTATCAATATGCTTAAAATAAGGATACCGAATAATTTACTGAATGATTTTACCTTGTTCAATTTTTTTGTCAATATTTTCTGTGTTACTATCTAATTCTTTGGCTTTTAGCCATTGTGTTTTTGCCTCTTCAACTTCGCCCAATTTATAAAGAATATCTCCATAATGGTCGTAATTTTCTGCATTTGCAGAGCTATTATTAATTACTTTTTCAATTACTCTTTTGGCTTCGATGTAATTGCCTAATTTAAATTGCACCCAAGCATACGTATCCAGATAAGCTAAGTTCTCTGAGTTAATTCTCATCAGTTTGAGAGACATCTCATTGGCCTTTTCTAAATTTTGCCCACGCAAAGATAGGTAATAACTATAGTTGTTTAGTATCAGTTCATTATTGGGGTTAATCATCAGTGCTTTGTCGTAATAGGCATCTGATTTAACATAATTATTTGTTTGATTATAGCAATCTCCTAAGTAGCCATAAAAAAGTGATAGCATTTGATTATTATTGACAGCCCTTTTCACCCCTTCTTCAAAATAGAAAATAGATTCTTCCCATTGGCTTGTATTGGAATAAGCCACTCCACCAATTAAATACAGCCATATTTGATTAGGGAAAACCACCAATGCCTGTTGGCTATGTGCAATTACACTATCAAACTCATTTAGTTGTAGCTCCAAGTTTAACAAGTTTTGCCATACATTAAATTTAGACTCGTCAAACTTAATATAATTTGCATACCCATTAATAGCCTTTTTTTGGAATCGCTTTATATCATCTTCTTTTACTAGCTTCTTCTCAAGAAAAGTGGAGTAAACATCTCCTTGCAATACATACCCATTATAATCATTAGGGTGGGTCTTCACAATTTTATCGCATAGAGCTGGCAAAATTTCTTCAAGCTTTGAATCAGGCAGGAAGGCCATGTATTTCATCACAGCCTTAATTTTAGCATTGATTGGGATTGCTGGGTTTGTAAATGCGATGTCCAATTGCTGCTCAAACTTGTCAAGTGCTTTTGTTTTGCGATACAGGCTTGCTAGCTGTAATCGTACAGATGGAACTTCAGACGTGCTTTTAAGAAGGTTTTCAATCAGAATAATGGCGTCATTTTCATGTCCGTTTGCCGAAAGCACTTCTGAAAGCATAATTACATACTTTGGGTTACCAGGAAACTCATCAATAAGCTTTTGCCCTTCGTTAATAGCTTTTTCAGCTTGATTTAGTTTAAGGTATATTTTTTGTTTTTGAACAGAGGCTTGTTCATTTATCCCAAAATGATCTTCTGCTCTTTGATAAGTATAAAGCGCATTTTCATAATCTTGCAAATAGAGATATATGGCGCCAAGTTGAAAAAAGGTATACTCTTTACCAGGCACTTTGCTAATTAAAAGTTCGTAATATTTTGTGGCTTCTTTTAAATTATTAGCATTGGTATAAATGTCTGCAGCCAATAAATAATAATAGGAATTTTCGCTATTTAACTCAAGGGCTTTTAAAATAGATTGCTTTGCTGCAGCCAGTTGATTAGTGGTATTGTAAATTTGGGCTAATTTAAAATAAGCGACATCATTAGTAGGTACAAGTTTAATGCTCGCCCTAAAGTTGGTAACAGCTTTGGCATAATCTTCTAAAATAAACTGTTTTTCACCTTCAATAAAGTAGTATTCAGCTTCTTGCTGAATGTATAGGCTGCTTTTGGCGGTCTTTTCTTTTTTGCTTTTGCGCTGTGCATCAGCGGAGAAAGCAATACCTAATACTAGAATGAAACTTAATTTTAAAACTAATTGTAATTGCATATAAACTCAAAGGTAATTAATAACCTGAGTTCGAACTCAGGTTATTAACAGTTCATTCATCTATTGGCTTATTCAACCGGTTTAAAAATTCTTTTGCGCTCAATAAAGTAGAGGGCAATGGTAAATACAATTGGTATCGATATATTGAATAAGGAGTCTAGCCAAATGCTGTCTAGCTTAATTAAGTATGACAAATATATTGTGCTTAAAAACAGTATTGAATAAAGAATAAGAGGTTTGAAATTATAAGGAATAGGGTACTGTTTTTTGCCTATTAAGTAGCTTGCCATTGACATAACAAAATAAGATAAAACAACAGTAAGAGCGCTTACTACATATCCATAAGTGCTTAAAAACAGGTAGTTAGCTCCAAAAGTAATTATCGCTCCCATAAACGTAAAAAGAATGCCATAGCTTGTTTTATCTTTTAGTTTATACCAAATAGATAGGTTTATATATACCCCAAATAAAAGTTTACCAAACATTATTATGGGCACTAGATAGAGGGCAACTCTATACTCAGGGTTTCTTAATAAAAGAGATGCTATTAAATCAATATTTGTGCTCACAGCTAACATAATTAGCAAAGCCAATAAAAAGTAGTAGTGCATTGTTTTGGCAAATAAGGCAGGTGCTTGCTTGTCTTTTGCCTGCGAAAAAAAGAACGGTTCTACCGCATATCTAAATGCTTGAATAGCCAGCATCATTATGGCTCCTAATTTAAAAGTTTGGCTATATACTCCTTGGGCAAATAAACCACCTTCGCTCCAGTTGGCTACAGCACTTTTATCCAATTCACTTATTACCCAGCCTGCGAGCCCTGTAATTAAAATAGGAATGGAGTAAGCAAGCATTGGTTTAAGCGTAGGCCAATGCAGCGATAGTTTAATTTGAAAAAACTCTTTACTTAATAAAATGAACCAAACGGAATTACTTATTAAGTTGGCTAAAAAAATGTACTCAATGCCTAAATTAGGATTGTAAATGAGGTCAATAATTGGTTTTAGGCTTAACCAATATTCTTGATTATGAATAGCAGGAAAAACAATTAGAAAAAGCACTTGCAAAATAATGTTTAAACAAATTGCGACAACTTTAGCTGTGGCAAACTTTATTGGCCTGTTGTTAATTCGTAGTGTTGCAAAAGGGATGGCGGTAGCACCGTCAATAAATATAATGGCTGCAATCCAATAGATCATTACTGGGTTTAGTGCCCAATCGAATTTAATGATTGAATAGCTTACAATAGCATCGGTACTTAAAAATACAAATGAAGCTAGCGCAAGGCTTACTAAAAGAACAGCCGATGAGGCTACATTATATGTTCTGGGGTTATTGCCTTTTGTTGCAAACCGAAAAAAAGTGGTTTCCATTCCAAATGTTATAATAATAAGCGCAAGGGCTATGTAGCCAAATAAGTAGGAGGTTACTCCTAGTTCGTCCTTTAAAAAAATAGATGTATGAAGCATAACCAGAAAATAATTAATAATCCTTCCTAGTATGCTGCTAACACCATAAATAGCCGTTTGGCCTACAAGTTTTTTTAAACTGCCCATGCTTATCTACAAGGCATTTAGTATTGGAAGTTTAGCTTTTCCTATTATCATTTATTGCTTGGGCAAAATATAAATATCATTAAGTGTTTGCTAATTACCCTTAAATTGAGGTGCTCTTTTTTCTAAAAATGAACTTGTCCCTTCTTTTTTATCATTGGTTTGGCAACAGTGTGCAAATCCATTGGCTTCAATTTGGTAGCCGTTTTCAGCACCTTGTGCAGCATTTACACATGAAATCACCAAGCCGACCGCTAATGGAGCTTTAGCAATAATTTTATTCATCATAGACTCCACCTTTGTGTTTAGCTCCTCTTTATCAGATACAACATGGTTTACCAGTCCTATTCTGTAAGCTTCTTCTGCATTTATTAAATCCCCTGTCATCATTAGCTCCAAGGCCTTTCCTCGACCAACTAAACTGGTAAGCCTTTGTGTACCACCATAGCCAGGAATTAAACCTAAGCTGACTTCAGGCTGCCCAAATTTTGCGGAAGACACGGCAATTCTAATATGACAAGCCATGGCGAGCTCGCAGCCACCACCTAATGCGAATCCATTTACAGCAGCAATCACAGGTTTTTCGCAATTTTGTATATCTTCAAACACTTTTTGACCGCTTTCAGCAAAACTTCTTCCATTTACTTCATTTAAGTTAGCAATTTCTGAAATATCGGCACCTGCTACAAACGCTTTTTCTCCAGCTCCTGTTATAATAATGCCTGCAATCTCATTATTATTCTTTGCCTGTTCTAAGGCTGTACCAAGTTCGGCAATGGTTTGCCCATTTAAAGCATTTAGGTTAGAAGGTCTATTGATGGTTATGGTCATTATTTTACCATTAATAGAAGTCAGAATATTTTCAAACGAAGTCATAATATTAATATTAAGAAAAAGACACTAAGCGCAAATTTAACTAAATATGTGATTTAGGTAAAGTTAATCTTCAAAATGAAAAATAAAGTCTCAATTTGGGACAGGAGTTGTCAGCTAAAATGCTTAAACAAGCTCTTGTGGTCGTTTTAAATTATGGCACAGATTTGACTATAAGGTAATCGGTTTTGGTTAGTTATATATGTTAACCGTTTGGTTGGCATATATGTTACGCCCGGGTGTGGTTACCTGGGCGTTATTTTTATTTATGGAAAGATTGCTATAAGTAGCCTAAGCCATGATTAGACATAAAAACATTGTCTCGTTTTAAACGTTTTTTGGAGTCGCACAAATACAAAAGAAGGCTTTATTGTAGCGGATGATGGCCAATTAGTGGCTAAAAAATCGTCTATCCTAGTAGCAGAGCTGTTAGAGTTATGGTTTTACGAAAGGAACCCATAAAGCATAGGTTACAGAGTAGTAATTTACAAACTTTTTTATAGAATCAAATAAGTTTTGACTCGAGCAAGAAAGTTCAAGTTGGACAGAAAGAGCTATTAAAAATAACTATTTACTGATAAGCCCTATTTGTAAAAAATACATTTAAAGCTTTCTTAAATTCTTGCCCAGCTCGTTCGAAATTAGGTTTAGCCTCTTGCCATTGCGACTTGGCATTATGAGTAACACTGCTGAAGTGGCTTCCCAAGGATTCTCGATTTTTGTTTAATTCAGCCACACGTTGATTGATACTTAACTTAGCAAATTTTTCTGAATCTTTAATATCAGAAACCACATTGTCAACGTTTTTTCCAAACTTTTTGAATAGTTTTTCGGCTTTCCCTTCAGGTTTTCTTCCCATAATTATGCTAAGTTTCTTTGCTTAAATTTAGGAAATGAAATAGACAATTGACTAATTATAATCAAAAAATATCGTGTTCAAATAGATTTTTTTTGATTTTCATCGAAGGATTAATGTTAATATTAGAATTAGACAAAACTTAAAATCATCTTAAGTCTTTTGCTTCAAAACTAGTATCTAGTTCTCAAACAAATCCATAAATTCAAATGCATCTCCATTAAATAAGCCAAGATCACTGAGTTTGATTGAAGGAATCACCAATAGAGCCATAAAAGAAAGTGTCATAAATGGAGCTTTAAGAGTTGCACCCATTTTTTTCGATAGATTATCAATTGCTGTATAATCTTTAGAAACTTGGTAACCGTCTTTATCAGACATTAAACCAGCAACAGGCAAGGGTAGAATGAGCTCTTCCGTTGAAGACACCGCAGACAAACCTCCTTTGGCTTCAATAACTAAATTAACAGCCTTTGCAATGGAGGCATCATCAACGCCCACAACAGTAATGTTATGCGAATCATGACCTACAGAGGAGGCAATTGCTCCTTCTTTTAAGCCAAAATTTTTAATAAATGCAACGGCTGGCTTGGCATTGGAGTAGCGGTTTATCACCGCCATCTTGAGTACATCTGAGTCTGTGTTTGATATGGCTTTCCCATCTTCAATAGCTGTTGGTAAGTTTATTTTTTTAGTAATTAGCTGTCCATCAAAGGCTTCAATTACATTAATTGTTTTGCCTTTAGCTTTGAGTTCAAAATCACTAGCTGATTTAAGCTCTGTATCAAATTGGTTTATTATTTCAGTAGATTGACTGCTAATAAGCGTTTTGCCATTTTCAGCTACAAGCTCACCGTTAACGTAGGTTGCCTTTGGTATAAATTCTTCCAAATTATTAACCACAATAAAATCTGCATCGTCTCCTTCTTTTAGTAGGCCAACCTCTAATTTGTAATGCTCAACTGGGTTGACACAAGCTGCTTGTAAAACTTTAAAAACGTCAATTCCTTTGGTAACAGCTCTTGCTGCTAATTCATTTATATGTCCAATTTCTAAATTATCAGGGTGTTTGTCATCTGAACAAAACATCATTAAGTGACTCCAGTCTTCTAATAAAGGATATAAAGCATCAAAATTACGAGCAGCACTGCCTTCTCTAATTTGTACTTTCATTCCTAGCTCGAGTTTGCCAAGGGCTTCCTCTCCTGTAAAGCATTCGTGATCTGTACTCATTCCAGCTTTAACATATTGTTCTGCTTGCTCTCCCATTAATCCAGGAGCGTGGCCATCAATTGGTTTACCATATTTTTGAGCAGCTTTAATTTTTGCATGAACAATCTTATCAGAAAATAGTACACCAGGCCAATTCATCATTTCAGCTAAATACTTTACACGACCATCGGCCAATAGAGCGTCAACCTCTGAGGTGTCTATTTCTGCACCTGCAGTTTCAAAAGTAGTAGCAGGCACACAACTTGGAGCACCAAAATTAAATTTGAAAGGCACTTTTTCCCCATTCTCAATCATATACATTACACCCTTCGTCCCCAGCACATTCCCAATTTCGTGTGGGTCAGAAACTGTAGATACAGTACCATGAACTACTGCCATACGAGCAAATTCTGTTGGAACCAATAGAGAACTTTCAATATGAATATGTGAGTCAACAAAGCCAGGCATAATAAATTGGTCTGGAGCAGAATCTAGTTTTATGATTTTTTTAATTTTTCCATCTTCTACCACTACTTCACCTGGAAAAATTCTTTTCTTTTTTATATCAACTATTTGTCCTTGAACCTTCATTCCTACTTACGTATTACTTGTATATTTGCAATTAATGGGTGCAAAGGTTAAAAAAATATCGATTTATGCCATGTTATTAACAGGATGTTTGCTGTTTAACAACTGTGCTACAACCCATAAACCAAAATCAGCGAAATATAAAAAAATACAGCCCGGCAAACCGATTCCTTGTCCTACAAAAGACTGTGACTAGCTAATGAGTGATATTATAATAGCCATTGACGGCCATTCAGCAACAGGTAAGAGCTCTACTGCCAAAAAGGTAGCCAAGCATTTAGGCTATATCTACCTCGATTCTGGTGCTATGTATCGAGCAACAACACTCTATTTTTTGAACAATAAAATTATTTTGGCAAGTATTGATCAAATACAAAAAGCACTTAATAAAATTGATATTGAGTTTAGAAAAGACAAAAATGGATTGCCTCTCACATTCCTAAATGGGAAAAACGTAGAAGATAAAATTCGAACGATGGAAATTTCCTCTAAGGTGAGTGGAGTAAGCGCTATAAAGGCAGTAAGAGTGGCTATGGTGGAGCAACAACGCAAACTTGGTGAACACAAAGGAATTGTGATGGATGGAAGAGACATCGGGTCCGTTGTTTTTCCAAATGCTGAGCTAAAAATATTTATGACGGCATCTGCAAATGTAAGGGCAGAAAGAAGGCAAAAAGAATTAGCAGAAAAAGGGCAAACTGTGCCATTCAAAGAGATTCTTAAAAACGTGGTTGATAGAGATGAACAAGACTCAACACGCAAAGAAAGCCCATTGATTAAAGTAGATGATGCCATAGAAATTGACAACTCAAATATGAGTTTTGAAGAGCAAGTGAATCAAATTATTGAATTAGCAGAATCTAAAATAACTGCAGACGTATGACCATTGATATAGACCATAAATCAGGATATTGTTTTGGAGTAGAATTTGCCATTCAAATGGCAGAAGACGAACTTGATGAGGAAGGTGCCCTATACTGTTTGGGCGATATTGTGCATAATGGAATGGAAGTTGAACGCCTTGCCGCCAAAGGATTAAAAGTAATTGATCATAAGGAGTTGGCTGAACTACACGATTGTAAAGTGCTAATCAGAGCACACGGAGAGCCACCTGAGACATATAAACTTGCATTGAAAAACAACATTGAATTAATCGATGCGTCTTGTCCTGTGGTGTTAAAACTTCAAAATAGAGTGCGTAATGCACACCAAAAAGTGAAGAAAGAGGAGGGACAAACAGTGATTTATGGTAAGCAAGGGCACGCAGAAGTAGTAGGACTTACAGGTCAAACTGCCAATGAAGCCATTGTGGTTATGAATGATGAAGATTTAGATCAAGTTGATTTTACAAAGCCAATTACCTTGTTTAGCCAAACTACGAAAAGCACTAAAGGCTTTGGAAAACTTGTTGGAAAAATAAAATCAAAAATTGCAGATACCGCTCCTGAAATGGAGGAAGAGTTTAATATTAATGATAGCATTTGCCGCCAGGTTTCTAACCGTGACCCTCATTTAGAAGTATTTGCGCAAAACCATGATGTGATTGTGTTTGTAAGTGGTAAAAAAAGCTCAAACGGCAAAGCTCTTTTTCAAACTTGTAAAGCTAATAACGAACGAAGTTATTTTATTGAAAGCGAAACTGAGTTAGAGGCTGATTGGTTTAGCACAGACGATAAAGTTGGCATTTGCGGAGCAACCTCAACCCCTAATTGGCTTATGGAACAGGTGAAAGAGGCATTGGGGAAAATCGAATGATCTTATTCTATCCTATCCAATACCCAAAATTTTTCTGTATCAAATTGTATTGCAATTAGACCTTTTTGGAAATTATAGAAAAGAATAGAGTTTGGGTTTTCTCCATACTTATCTTTAACAAAATAAACTTCTTTAAAAGGTTTATTAAACAAGGTTGTGTCTCCGATGAATGTGGGTAAATTAAGGAGATTATTTTTGTAAGAATCTGGAATTTGATTACCTCTATCAGAAATAATATAGTCTAAATCGAGACTAGTTGTTTTATAAAAGTCAACGGACAAGATATCAAATAAAATAAATTCTGCCTCCTCAGTTTCAGCAGCAGACTTCGTTGTGATATTTAGATGAAAAACGTAATTGTCATCTTTGTCATAGAAGTAAACTTCATAATTATCTTTTAAGTAGTATTTATTTTTTTTATCAAAGCGCCCTTTATCGCATTCCTTTTCTCCATATACATTTAATTTAAAAAGGATGGAGTCTCCTTTGGAAAAAAGAACATTCTCTTCACTCTTTTCATCTATAAAGACAAGTTTTTCAGATCCATCATAGGTTAAAAAGTCTAAAGACCCTTCTTCAAGCGGCAAATCCCCAAGATTAACAGATTCTCCACATTCACAAGAAACAAAACTTAATATTAGCAAGTAAAACAACAATGTCTTATAGTGTGATAGTGAATTTAAACGCTTCATGTATGTTCTAATATAATTATACATGTAAATATATCCATTTTTGAATAAATTTTCTTTCCTTACCAACACCTATTATCTCTGCACCTCATTATTATACCCCATCAGTGTCTCCTGCAAGGGGCACTGATGAAACCAAATTGAAACCATTAGAACCAAGTTTTGCAGTAACATACTGCAAAACTTTAAGTGGCTCCACAGTTTTTAGTTGCTTGGTTGCTTGCAAACCATTCACCTGCTAACTGGTTGTAATTAATCGTAGTTTATCAACCTCGGTGGAGGTTGGAGATTACAAAGCTTACGCTTTGGAATGACGAAATAGCAAACTAATCTTAGCCCGCATTACAAAGACCGCTCAAAAAAAGTAGCAATAAACAGCTAACTTTAGAGTAGAATGTATAAAAAAGCATAAAAAAACTAAAAATGTAAAGGTCATCGGGATGGTAAGTTAGATGGAATTTAGTGGATGTAGATACAAGGCGTCTAACTATGTAGATATACAAGTGTATTTCAAGTAATTAGCAACGAAGTAGGTAACTTCTCAATATCCGCAGGTAGTCTTTGGATTTTACTTTTAGAATGCCCTTTAGGTGTCAGAAAGGGATTTTTTATTTTCAATTTTGAAAGTTACCTGCAACTATTGAGAAGTTACGTTATGCTTTCATAAGTCGTTGAATACAAGAACTTTCCAAAAGTTATACATAAACACTAATTTACTGACTATCAGCATGTTGGATTTTTAAAGACGAACTTTTGGGAAGTTTACCGAAGTATTACTAACAGGCACTAACTAATTAAACAAATTTCTTATCAATTAGCGCCAAAAATTCTTTTACCTGTGGTGCTCCAGCTTTCCAGTTTCCACGTTGGATATAATTGCTATTAATAAATTTCAACACTACTTCTTTTGTTTCGCAAGAATCTAAAAAATCGAGTACTTTATTAAAATCTTCGGTGTTGCCATCAAATAAATCATTCACAAACATAAATTTTTGGTTAATGGTAAGCATCGTTTTTAACGAAGACTGGTCAGCCTCAAACCCAAGTGAATCGGCTAATATACTTGTGCTTTCTTCAGAGTATTGTGTATGAATAGTCTGAAATTGTACTTGCTCTTCCTCCTCAATAATTTCATCTTTAATAATGACTTCAGAAGTTGAATTTACATCAGCTTCTTCTTTAACCACATCACTTTCTTCTATAAAATCACTCAACTCTACTGGCAATAATTTATTAAATGGTTCAATTAGAGGTTTAACTTCTTGCGGAGCAGTAGTTAAGCCTTCAAATGCTTTATCAAATAGCTCTTCGCTTGAGTAGTTTGCAGCCCATGCAGTAAGCAAGGCATCCCTCATATGCGTATTTATTTTTATAAATCGTTGAAGACCCTTCTCCTCATCCATATTAGGAGCAGATCCGTTAAAAGTATCAACTAAATTTTCATAAAATTTAAGGGGAGAAATTATTAATAATAAAGAATCTTTAACCGCTTGCGTTAGCAAAAGAGCAAATGGTTCTTCTTCAACACTAATATGCTTAGAAAGCAAATTCATAAACTCCTCTAGTTTTTTTTGAACCTCTTCATCCTCATAATTAAAGTAAGGGCTTTTTAGGTGCAGCATTTCGTCTTTCCAACGTTTAAAAAGGTTAAATAACACAAAAAGAGCCACTTGTTGCACCGGGATTTCACGCATAATTTCTTTGCCGGAAATATTTTTTCTTTCGGAAAATATTTTTTTTAGTAGTATCTCCGAATACTTTTCAGCATATTGTTCAATGGCTAGCTGATTCAATTTGTTCTCCATAACAAGTTTTTGTTCCTTTGTAATCTACAATGTAAAATTATGCCTAAAATAACTATTTCCAATCAAGCAAATAAAGTTGTTGTATTTAATTTAAACAACGAATCACCTGTAAGTATTCTTGCTATTTTGCAAGAAAATAATATCGACTGGATGCACGCTTGTGGGGGCAACGGAAGGTGTACTTCGTGTAAATGTAATATAATCAGCGGCCAATCGAAATTAAGCAATAAATCTGAAGTAGAAAGCAGCTTTTTTGAGGCTGGCAAAATTTTAGATAACCAGCGACTTACATGCCAAACCATGCCTTTAGGAGATATTACTATTGAAGTGCCTGAAAAAAATAAACTACCAGACGTAAATTACACAAATTAATGTTTGTTGAGCAACCAATTCCGAAAGGAGAAAAAGAAGGTGCCGGTTGGGTAGAGGTTATCTGCGGCTCTATGTTTTCTGGTAAAACCGAAGAGCTAATCCGAAGGTTAAATAGGGCGTTAATAGCAAAACAAAGGGTAGAAATATTTAAACCCACCGTTGATACGCGCTATCACGAAACCAACGTGGTTTCGCATAATGAAAGCACCATACGCTCTACGCCTGTACAATTTGCTAACGACATTGTACTACTCTCGGGCAATAGCGATGTGGTTGGCATAGATGA
>JAKISE010000055.1 GCA_021648745.1 Cyclobacteriaceae bacterium | reverse complement strand
CACCAAAAGGACTAATGCCAAACTTAACCCAAGGCTTTACACTTTTAATAGTATCGCTAAGCATTTTTATTACGGTGTTAACATTTGCTCTACGCCAATCGTCTTTTGTCTTATTTGTAAATTTTTGACCATAATTTTTAAAAGAAACACTATCTGGAAATTCTACATTGGCAATTCTGTAAGGGTAAAAATAATCATCAAAATGAATGGCATCTATATCGTATCTTTTAGTTACATCTTTTATGATGTTGGTAACATAGGTTCTAACTTCAGGAATGCCTGGGTCAAAGTACATACGGCTACCGTACTTAACAAACCACTCAGGTTTGCTGTAAAATATATTCGTGCTATCTTCAGGAAGCTCATTCATATCTACTACAGCACGGTAAGGATTAAACCAAGCATGAAATTCTAAATTTCGATTGTGGGCTTCATCAATCATAAATGTTAATGGGTCGTAATATGGGCTAGGAGCTTTGCCACTTTTGCCTGTTAAATACCTGGACCAAGGTTCCAATTCAGAAAAATAAAAAGCATCCGAAGAAGGTCGTATTTGCACAATTACCGCATTAAACCCATTCATTTTATGCATATCTAGTATTCTCCTAAACTCATCTTTTTGCCTACTTGAAGTAAGACCGGGTTTTGATGGCCAGTCAATATTTTTAACCGTAGCCACCCATGCTGCTCTAAACTCATGTTTAGGTGCATTTTGAGCGATTACCGAGCCAGTAAATAATATTATTGCAAAAATTATATTAATCTTTTTCATATTACTGCGTTGCGATAACATTAGAAGTAAAATTTTTATTGATAGATACTGGCAGCACTCCTTCTGGTTTTAATTGCCCTGTAATTACTTTATAAGCTGCATTATGTGTGTATTTATTTTCTTGATAGGTAATAAGAATTGATTCGGCTTTTTCTAACTTATTAATTTTATTAAGCGCATACGGGTTGCCAAAAAATATGAGATCGCATTTTTGCACCGTAATTAATTTGCTCAAAAATTGAGATAGGTTTTGTGTAATTCCAAAACTCTCAACCGCTTTAAGCTTAATGTTATGAACCGCAATAATTACAACATCGAACTGCTGCAATTTTAATAAAATAGAGGATTGCAAATCTTCGTTATCATCATAATTTAGCTTTATAATTTCAGGTTTTGTATCGAAATAATTTAGCAACTGAGCCTCAAAATAATCATGTGTATCATTGCCTTTTCCTTTTAGCAAGGTGTGGTGAGCCAATTGATTTACTTCTACCTTATCGCCATCTGCATAAACCGAAAGAATTGCTATTGATGTTTCATTCTTATCAATTTTTATAATGTTAGATTTAAGAGAGGTAATGGAATTTTCATATAGCTTATGGTTTAATTCGGCAGTTTGATTGTTTATATCTGAAACAATAGTTGAAATTTTTATTGGTTTAAATTCGCTCAATCCCATCCAATACTTATATAAAAGTTGTTTTAGGCATCTCTTTTCTATTTCATCAACACTAATTTCTCCATTGCCAATTGCTATCTTAATTTGCTTAATTGCAACACTTACATGATTTACAAATACCAAAATATCATTTCCTGCTTGTAAGGCTTTAACATCTACATATCCAGGCTTGTAATAATCAGAAACAGCCTTCATGTCAAGTGCATCTGTAAAAACTAATCCTTTAAAATTCATTTTATTTTTTAACAACCCATTAATTATTTGGGGCGATAAAGTAGATGCTCTAGCATCAGAAGGGTCTAATTGGGGTATATGCAAATGAGCAGTCATAATTGATCCAATCCCTTTATCAATTAATTTTTCAAATGGATACAGCTCTGTGTCCATTAGCTCTTGATATGACTTACTTAGTAAAGGCAACTCTTTATGCGAATCTGCCTCGGTATCGCCATGGCCAGGAAAGTGCTTTGCACAAGCCAAAATGCCCTCATCCTGTATTCCTTTCATATAAGAAATACCTCGCAATGCCACTTCGGTTTTATTTTCGCCAAAAGATCTAAAGTTTATTACAGGGTTGGCAGGGTTGGTGTTTATATCAATAACAGGGGCAAAATTTACGTTTACTCCAACCCTTTTAAGCTGTTTTCCTACGGCTCTGCCCATTTCGTAGATTATTTCTCGCTTTTTAATAGCCCCTAATGTTAGCTGGTACGGAAATGCTTCTATGCCATCTAGCCTCATACTAAGCCCCCATTCAGCATCAATTGATACCATTAATGGCACTTTTGATATGCTCTGATAGTAATTTGTTTGAAGAGCTTGCTTTTCAGGGTCTCCTTGAAAAAATATTAGCCCTCCAATACCATATTCGTTTATTAAATGAGTTACATCATCTACATGAATTTGCGATTTATTAGACCATGCAGCTACATGTATTAATTGTCCAATTTTTTGAGTCAATGTCATGGCTTCCAATTGAGTTTTCGCCCATTTTATCCCTTCTTCACTTATATGAATTGACAATTCATCCACCCAATTATTATTTTTCATCATTTTATTTTACTCCAAAATCTTTGTCGATTTTTAAATACGCAGTTATTATAAAAGAGGGTATAGTTGCTATTAGTACCCAAATAAAGAAATGTTGATAACCAATAAGTTCTTGAATCCATCCGCTCATCATGCCTGGAATCATCATGCCAAGTGCCATAAAGCCGGTGGTAATGGCAAAATGTGCTGTTTTATATTTTCCTCTCGAAATGTATATCATAAAAAGCATGTAGCCTGTAAACCCAAAGCCGTACCCTAATTGCTCAATAATAACAGCAGAAGTTATAACCCAAAACGATTCGGGTTGGGCGTACGAAAGAAACACATAAACCCCATTAGGCAAATTTATTGCTACCAACATCCACCAAATCCAATATTTAAGCCCATTTCGCGAAGCTAAAACGCCTCCTAAAATGCCTCCGATTGTTAAAGCTATTATTCCAAATGTTCCATATATTAGCCCAACCTGAGCCGTTGAAAGGCCTAAACCCCCTATTTGAATATCGTCTAATAAAAAAGGGGAGGCTAGTTTAACAAGTTGCGATTCGCCCAATCGGTAAGTCATTAAAAATAAGATGGCTGCAATAATATTTTTTTGAAGAAAAAAGAGTTTAAAAGTTTCAGCAAATTCCGAAAAAACCTCCTTAAATGATTTTCTCTTTTGTTGGTTATTGATTTCAGGCTTGGGGAGCGCAAATTTATGATACACAAAAAAGCTGATATATACCCCTGCTAAAATACCAAATACAATACTCCAAGCTTTGTGAGGGCTATTAAGTGTTTCCTCTAAATATCCTGCCAACATCACCAACAATCCTTGGCCTGTAATCATAGCAACTCTGTAAAAGGTACTTCGTATGCCTACAAAAAACGATTGCTCTTTTGAATTAAGACCAATGAGGTATAAACCATCGCTGGCTATATCATGGGTTGCTGAATTAAAAGCCATTAACCACAAAAAAGCCATCGAATATTGAAAATAATGTGGCGTAGGTAATGTTAAAGCTATGCTAGCAAGAGATATTCCTAAAATAAATTGTGTTGCCAGTACCCATTTCCTCTTTGTAAAAAAAATATCGACAAATGGGCTCCATAGAGGTTTTATTACCCACGGCAGGTAGAGCCAGCTTGTATAAAAAGCAATTTTAACATTAGAAATGCCAAAATTCTTGTACATAATTACTGAAACGGTCATTACAATAACATAAGGCAGGCCTTGAGAAAAATATAAGGTAGGAATCCAAGCCCAGGGGTTTCGTTTATTGCTTCCCATTTCACTGATTTGTAATTAAATCTTGATAAATTCCCGGACTTGATCCTTCGATAATAGTTGCACCAACAGCATTTTGATAAAATTGAGAGGGCCCTGCCCTGCCTATGAAAGCATAAGCATAACCCGCATATTTTAAAGCATACAGTGCTTCTAGCAATAAAGCCTTTCCTATTCCTTTTCCTCTATAGTTTTCGTTTACTCCTGTGGGGCCAAAAAATCCTGGAGCCGTGGTATTGTAACATGAAAACCCGACTATTTTCTGTTTTTTGTAGGCAACAAAGCATGAAATCGGAGCATTAGAAAAAGATTTTTCGCACTCATTTGCCCATGCTTCGCTAAAATTTCGGGCAAACTCAACAATAAATGACATTTCAAATGGCATTGCCTTTTTAATTTTGATACCTTCAAAACTAAAACTGCCTGAATGATATTCTGGTAGTTGATAGAGTTTAACAAGCAAGTCTTCTTGAGCCATTAATTTTTTTATAATACCTGTACCCCTCTTTTCCTAAACCCCTGAAGCAAACTTGAGTCAGGTTCAGCCTCCGTAATCAAATGGTTAATTTTATCAATTCCGCAAACCAAAAACCGTTGTTTGGTATCAATCTTTTCAGCTGTTGACATTATCACCACTTTATCACAAATCCTAACAATTGCTTTTTTTAATTGAGAAATTTCCCAATCAATTTCCATTAGTCCTGTATCAACATCAATTCCACTAGAGCCTAAAAAACAGGCATCAGCTCTCATATTAGATATATTCTGGATCATATCCAACCCAACGGTTACTTGCGCTCTTTTCATTAGTTTTCCACCAAAAAGAATTACCTCTATTTTAGGATGATCGGAGAGTCTCATCGCTATAGGTAGGCTGTAGGTAAATACTGTTATCCCTAAATCAGGTGGAAAAATTGAAACTAACTCCATATTAGTCGTTCCGCCTCCAATAATTAATACATCATTGTCTTCTATAAGTGTCAGCGCTTTTTTTGCCATAATTAGTTTCTTGTCATGGTCAAATATTTCATTTTCTCTAAATGCATATACCTTTTGAGCCGTAGTAAGTGCTCCTCCATGAACTTTTAGCAGTTTTCCTTCATTGGCTAACTCTTTCAAATCTCTTCTGATTGTATCTTCGGATACATTTAGGGATAAGCTTAGTTCTGTCGATAATACTTTTTTAGATTCTTCTAATTGAGATAATATCTCAATCTGCCGTTCTCTTTTTAACATAAACTGCAATTTTTTGCGTGTTTGATGCTCTAATATAGGAATTAATTGCGTTTTTAAAGAATTAATCGAAAAATCACTTAAATAAATGCGTTTTTCCGTAAAACACCTCTCTAAAGATGGTTCCATTGGATTAGTGAATTAATATGAAAAGGTTAGAATTTACAATGGAGAATAGTCTATTGTTAATAGCTTTTTGGCGAGAAAAATTCACTTTTTATTCCCAAACCTCTCCTACTAGCTTATTTTCTGGCAACATTCTTTAGGTCGACTTGGGTTATTAGTTATTGAAATCAACGTCTTATTTTTGCACGCAAATGGCAAAGCGAGTAGTTGTAGGTTTATCAGGCGGAGTAGATTCCAGTGTGGCAGCATATCTTTTAAAAAAACAAGGGTATGACGTGATCGGTATTTTTATGAAAAACTGGCATGATGACTCGGTAACTATTAGCGATGATTGCCCTTGGCTAGACGATGCCAATGATGCCATGATTGTGGCTGAAAAACTAGGCATTCCTTTTCAAACCATTGATTTTAGCAAGCAGTATAAGAAACAGATTGTGGATTATATGTTTGAAGAGTATAAACAAGGAAGAACGCCCAACCCTGATGTACTTTGCAATAGAGAAATAAAATTTAGTGTGTTTTTAGATACAGCCCTGAAACTAAAGGCCGATTTTGTGGCTACCGGGCATTATTGCCGTAAAGGTGTAATTGAAAAAGAGGAAGAGAAAATCTATCAGCTTTTGGCCGGTAAAGATGATAATAAAGACCAAAGTTATTTCTTATGTCAGCTAAGTCAAGGCCAGTTGGCCAAGTCGCTTTTTCCTATTGGCGAACTCACTAAACCCGAAGTAAGAGAAATAGCTAAAGCCCAAGAATTGATTACTGCAGAAAAGAGAGATTCGCAAGGCTTATGCTTTATTGGTAAAGTACGACTGCCAGATTTTTTGCAACAACAACTAAAGCCCAAAACTGGTAAAGTAATAGAAATACCAACATCGTTTACTGGGTTTAATTCTGAACCCTCACAAATAACCCATCCTTTAAATCACGAGGAGTTAAAACTCATTTCTGCCCCATACCTTTATAAAAAAGAAGATGGTATTATTAAAGGTGAGCATAGTGGGGCTCATTATTTTACGGTGGGTCAACGAAAAGGCCTGGCCATTGGTGGAACGCCCTTACCTATGTTTGTACTTGATACCGATGTAAAAGAAAACATTATTTATACTGGTCAAGGAGAAAATCATCCTGGCCTATTGAGGTCGGGTTTATTTGTGCAAAACGATGAGGTTCATTGGGTTCGCCCTGATTTAAAACTTGTCGCTAGAGAAACTGCTAGATATAAAGCAAGAATTCGATATCGCCAGCCACTTGATTGCGCCACTCTTTACCAAGAAGAAGATGGGCTATATATTATTTTTGATGTTCCTCAAAAAGCCATTGCCAAAGGGCAATTTGTGGCTTGGTATGATAAGGATGAATTAGTAGGTTCAGGTGTGATTGGTTGAACATTAACTATAAGCCTTACCTTTTATTTTCAGATTTATTTTCACCTTTGCGGCTTACATTGTTTAACCGCATAATGAGATTATTTAATAGAACAAAAATCGTATTAGCAATTAATTTACAACTGGTAATTACTAGCTTCTCTTTTGCACAATCAACAGATTCGTTAGTTACAGAGCTTGATGAAATTATTATCGCTGAAAATCGCATTCAGCTACCCTATTCTCAACAAAGCAGAAGCATTGCACTCATAGATAAAAAAATGATTTCTCAAACTGCCGCAATTAGTGTTGCAGATGTGTTGCACCACATTGGTGGTGTAGATGTTCGTACACGAGGAGCAAATGGTGTACAAGCAGATATTGGCATTAGAGGAGGAACTTTTGACCAAACGTTAATTCTTATTAACGGGGTTAAAATATCTGATCCTCAAACAGGGCATCATTCGCTTAACTTACCAGTTGATTTGAGTAACATAGAGAGAATTGAGGTTTTAAAAGGTCCAGGGGCTAGGACTTTTGGTCAAAATGCTTTTTCAGGAGCTGTAAATATTATTACTCAAACACCATCTAAATCATATTTAAAAATTGCAGCCCAAGGAGGAGATTTTGGTTTATTTGGTGCAAGGGTTTCAGGAGCCATTATAACCGAAAAACAATCACATAATGTATCATTCAATTACGACCAATCGAATGGGTATAAACATAATACAGACTACACCATTTTTAATGGATTTTATGAGGGTTCTATAAAGTTAGGAAGTAATAAACTGAGTTTTATGGGTGGCATTACCGACCGAGCCTTTGGTGCAAATGGATTTTATGCCAGCCCAGATTTTACTGAGCAATACGAAACCATACAGACTGGCCTTGCTGCATTAACATTTAATACAATGCTTGGCAAAGCAACTCTTGAAACCAGAGCCTACTACCGCCAAAATGATGACGAGTATATTTTTATAAGAGACAACCCTGAGTTCTTTAAAAACAACCATACAAACAGAACTTTTGGAATGGAAGTTAACGCTGTAATTCCTCATAAAAGTTCAACTACTGGTATTGGAATTGATGTTAATAAAGTAACTTTAAGAAGCAATAATTTAGGCGAAAGAGAACGTATTGTAACGTCTATGTTTATCGAACATAGAATGGAGTTCTATAACCAAAAGCTTAATATCACGCCCGGAATTCAATTGAACTACTACACCGATTTCGGGTTTAATTCGTTGCCAGGAATTGATGTGGGTTATAGTTTATCCAACCATATTACAGTCTTCGGTAATATTGGGTACACGTATAGAATACCTACTTATACAGATATGTATTACCAAAGCCCAGTGAATGAAGGCAACCCAGGTTTACTACCTGAGTATGCTTGGAACTATGAATTGGGACTTAAAACTAAGGGAATGGCCACCGTTAATGCTGAAGTGAGCTTATTTTACCGTGATGGTAAAAATATGATCGATTGGGTTCGCGCCACTGATACCGACCCTTGGAAACCAATTAATGTGTTAGATTTAGATATGCGTGGGTTTGATACCAATGTATCCTTCAAACTTGATAACTCACTTCCTCCAACCTTTAAGCTATTATCAATTAATTATACGTTTATTGACGCCAAGGTTGAAAATCCTGAAAACCAGCTATCGAGGTATGCACTAGAAAATTTGCAGCACCAATTTAGAGCCACATTAAACCTTGGGTATGGCAATAAAATTGTGCACTCGATTAGTGCAGGTTATTACGACCGAGTAAACCTAGATGATTACACAGTTGTAGATAGCCGAATAAGCTATAAAGAAGAAAAATTAAGCCTATTTGCTGATGTTACTAACATTTTTGATGTTGAATACCAAGAAACCAATTTGGTAGTAATGCCTGGTAGGTGGTTTAAAATGGGGGTGAGTTTTGACGTTTTTTAGTTCAGCAATTATACTTCTACAAAAGGTTTTAACTTTCAGAGTAGTATGCTTACTTTTATTTAAGTGAAAAAGAAACTTGGAATCATACTCTTATCGCTTCTTGTTGGCTACTTAATCCTTATATCTTTACTATTTTGGAAACAAGATGCTATCATTTTTCAAGGAAAAGCCTTGGATGAAGCCTATCAATTTGAATTCGAAGAACCTTTTGCAGAATTAGAAATAAAGAGCAGCTCGGCTCATTTTATAAATGCTATACTATTCAACCCAGCAAGTTCAACATCAAAAGGAACCATTCTGTATTTTCATGGCAATGCAGATAATATGCAGCGTTGGGGTGCCTATGCTGTAGATTTCACAAATCTTGGCTATCAAGTGTTAATGATAGATTATACAGGGTTTGGCAAAAGTGAAGGAACACCAACGGAAGAACAGTTATACCAAAATGCAGAAGATGCTTGGAGTTGGGCTCAACACCATCTGAAAGAAAAAAACTTTATTATTTATGGGCGTTCGTTAGGCACAGCGGTGGCTGCTCGGTTAGCTTCAAAACATAGGGCCAGCCAGCTAATATTAGAAACTCCTTTTTATGAATTATCCCAAGAACGATTGAGACCATTTTTCCCGTTTGGGTTGAACTATGATTTTCCTACCTATAAATACCTGCCAATAGTAGCGTATCCTATTACCATTATCCAGGGCACTGACGATACAATAGTTCCTTATAGCTCTGCGCTTAAACTAAAACATTTACTTAAACCTACAGATCAGTTTTTTATAATTGAAGGGGGAGGTCATAAAAACTTGAGAGAATTTGACCAGTATCACAAATTTTTAAAAGAAATACTATAGACAATAAAGCCCGTTGGCAAACGGGCAAGATTACCCGAGCCTTACCTACCTTGTCAGCAGACAGGCGTCCGATAATGACGTGATTAAAGCAACCTTTGTTTTTATTTCAGCAAGATTCTAAGTAGTTTGGTTAGTATCAAATGGAAATCATTCTCATAGCCATAGCCAGTTTCTACATTATATTTAGTGTGCTTTTCTACTTTTTTCAGCATTTTATATTTTTCAGACCCGAAATTCTACCTTCTTCCTTTAAATATAATTATCCTTTCCCTTTTACTGAACTTGAGTTTGATACCGAAGATGGGGGTCGAATTAATGGTATTTATTTTAAGGTTCCCTCTTCCAGAGGAGTTGTGTTTTACTTAAAAGGCAATTCTAGAAGCGTAAAAGGCTGGGGTAAATTTGCCAAAGATTTTTTAAGCAATGGATACGATTTCGTTATGATTGATTACCGAGGATTTGGGAAGAGCCGAGGGAAACGATCCCAATCTCGCTTGTTCAACGACACACAGTTTATGTACAAATGGCTTAGTGAAAGATATAAGGAAGATGACATCGTACTGTACGGTCGGTCTTTAGGTAGCGGCATAGCCGCTAGAATTGCCTCTTGGAATAACCCAAGACTTTTAATTTTAGATTCGCCCTATTACAGTTTCTACCATAATACTAAACGATTTGCGTTTTGGGCTCCACTAAAATGGATTTTAAGGTATGATATTAGGACAGATCAATATTTAAAAACTGTTAACTGCCCAGTGCAAATAATACACGGCACTAAGGACCGCTTATTCCCATTTAGTCAGAGTGAAAAACTGCAAGCACTGTTTCCAAAAAAAATCAAATTAGCTCCCATTGAAGGCGCACATCATAATAACTTGCCAGATTACCCAGCCTATTATCAAACTTTGTATGATAGCTTAAACAAGAAATCGAACTAAATGCAACAAGAGTTTACACGCGTATTTGATATTTTGCCCTACCAAGAAGGAAGGTATCCCCAAAATGCCGCTGTAAATATTTTCGAAAATAACCATTGGAATCCAACCTCAATAACACAGTTAATAGAAAAAGTTAATACGGTTTCATGTTGGATGCGAAACCACGGACTAGCAAAAGGCGATAAAGTAGGAATAATGCCTAATCAAGGCAATTTAGATTGGATTATTATTGACTTTGCTTGCCAACAAATTGGAGTTATAATCATCCCTTTACATCCAACATATACTAGCGAAGAGTTAGCCTTTATTATTGATGAGACCTCCATTAAAATATTATTCGTACTTTCTAACAAGGATTTAAAAACCGTTGATATTCCAATTTTCACTTTAGATAAAGGTGGAGAAAACTCATTTCATTTCTGTCTTAATTACAGTGCTAGCTCAAAAGACCTCACCTTGCTAGAACAGGCTAAAGAAAGTATAAAAGAAGATGACATATTAACCATTATGTATACTTCTGGCACGTCAGGAACTCCAAAAGGGGCAATTATAACGCATAAAAACATGGTCAGTAATATCTTGTTCACACTGGCGGCCTTCCCACTTGAAGCATCAAAACGGGTGATGAGCTATTTACCTTTTAGCCATATTTTAGAACGAAGCGCGTGTTATGCCTACCTTGCTTGCGGAGCTAATATGTACTTTGTTCGAAGTAGAGAAACTTTCTTAGCCGACTTTCAATCAGCTAAACCCTATTTCAGCACCTCTGTACCTCGGGTACTAGAAAAGATGTACGCTCATTTACAAGAACAAGCATTGGCTCAAAATTATATAAAGCGACAGGTCGTACAATGGGCCATTAAAACAGCACAAGCCTATAACGCCCATAAAAAGAAGAGCATTTCGCTCACCTTTAAACTGTTTTTTGCTCGGCTAATAGTGCTAAATCGTTGGAAAAACCAGCTTGGCGGAAAGCTAGAATGTATGGTAGTAGGAGCTGCTGCATTACGACCTGAAATTGCTCGAATGTTTTCTGCTGCCAACATTAGAATTAGAGAAGGTTATGGAATGACAGAGGCTTCCCCACTCATTTCATTAAATCGATTTTCGCCTGGCCTTAACCGGTTTGGTACCGTTGGTATTCCAATACCCGCGATGGAATTAAAAATAGAAGACCAAAACGAAAATGAAGAAGGAGAAATCTTCATTAAAGGGCCCAATGTAACCCAAGGTTATTATAAAAGACCAGATTTAAATAAAGAGGTGTTCACCGATGACGGTTGGTTTAAAACCGGAGATATAGGAAAATTAATAGATGGTAAATTCTTACAAATAACCGATCGAAAAAAAGATATTTTCAAAACTTCAGCAGGAAAATACATTGCTCCCCAACCTTTAGAAAACCTGCTAAATGCATCTCCATTTATAATTCAGTCTATGATTGTTGGGTTTGGTAAGCCTTATGTCAATGCTCTCATCGTTCCAGACTTTATGATTTTAGAAGAATGGTGTCAGCTAGAAAACATCCATTGGACATCTCCCACTTATATGGTACATAATATTAAGGTTATAGAAAAGATAGAAACAGAGATCGATGCTATCAATTTAAAGCTCCCTAATTATAAACAAATTAGGAACTTTATTATTTGTGATGAAGAGTGGACTGTAGATAACAACCTACTTACAACCACCTTAAAACCTATTCGAAAAGCTTTAATGGCTTTATTTATTAAAGAAATAGATAAATCGTATGGTTGAAAAATCCGTAAAAAACCTAGGATAATAGGTATAATACTTAAACTTAAATCTTGGTATTAATCGTAGAAATCGGATGTGGTATTAGATGAATTTTGTATTAACAAAACATCTAATAACTATGGAAGAGACTATATATATAAGCAATCTTAGAAACGATACAGATATTATATCTGACTATATTTCAATGCTAAAGAATAAACCAAAGTGTAACTTTTCTTCAGTTCACAAAAGAGATCATATTCTTCAAATAAAATTTCAGGGCAGATTTTGTATAGATTCTGAAATTATTCAAGAGCATGGCCTCACCTGTGTAGTAGAAAATGATTTGTTTAGAACCATATATATAAATGGCCTAAGGGTTATGTGGGAATCTAAGCATAATTAATAACCACCCTCCAATTCAAGGTAAAACTGCTTTAAATACAGCTCCATAAACTGGTGTCGTTGGCTAGCCATTTTTTTGCCAGCATCGGTATTCATTTGATCTTTTAAAAGCAATAGCTTTTCATAAAAGTGATTAATGGTAGGAGCTGTATTTTTTTTGTAGGTTTCCTTATTATTATAAGTAGCAGGCTTTATGGATGGATTGTGTATTACACGATTTTTAAACCCGCCATAATTAAAAGCCCTGGCAATACCAATAGCCCCTATTGCATCTAATCGATCCGCATCTTGCACAACCTGAAGTTCCAATGATTTCTTCTTACCCTCATTAAACCCTCCTTTAAAAGAAATATTCTCAATTATATCAATTACCTGAACAATAATAGATTCTTCAATTTTTTGGTTCTCTAAAAATTTGCGTGCTAGTGTTGGTCCAATAATTTCGTCTCCATTATGAAATTTGGAATCGGCAATATCATGTAGTAAGGCTCCCAACTGAACCACCAAATCATTTGCCATTTCTACTTTATTAATAGAAAGGGCAGATTTCCAAACCCTATAAATATGCCACCAATCGTGCCCTCCTTCTGCATCTTTAAGAGTTTCTTTTACAAATGTGGTTGTAATGCTTACAAGTTTGGTGTGTGTCATTTGGTAAAAATAAACACTTGCCAAAGACAAACAAGTATCTAGTAAATAATAGTTTAATAAACGCTATCGTTTATTAAACTATTATTTATATCTTTACATAAACAAACGCAACCGTCTAATTGTGCCAAAAATAATTGCAAAGAAACAAGATTGGATAAAATTAGGATACCGGCTATTTTCTGAGCAAGGAATATCAGGTATTGTGATAGAAAAAATGGCAACAAAACTGAAAGTAAACAAATCAAGCTTTTACTGGCATTTTAAAACAAGAAATAAGTTTATTGAAGAATTTATTAAGTATTGGGTTTTTATAGAAACTGAGCAAGTAATAAGCTTTACAGATACGGGGAAAACACCAAAAGAAAAACTAGAGAAGTTTCTCAATATTACATTTAAAAACAACCCCTATTTAGAATTTATATTTTACCTAAAAAGATACGCGACCAAGAATAAGAACATACAAAAAATTATTGACAGCATAGATAAAAGCAGGTTAGCATATACTGCAAGACTATTCCAGGATTTTGGATATTCGAAAAAAGAATCGGAAATAAAATCCAGTATATTTTATAAGTACTTAATTGGGTATCATGAGATGATTAGATACAAAAAACAAAATGAAGATTATGTTTTTGAGGTAAAAAAAGAACTAAAACATTTTTTAAATATATAAAAATTATAATGAAAATAACAAACGGAAATTTATTAGTATTTACAGGAATAATGCATTCATTATTTGGAGTATTACCTTTTGCATTTGGAAAACAATTTTCTGGTTTTATGAATACGTTCTTTTTTAAAATAAGCAATGGGCTGTCAGAGTTTCCTCTGCTTAATGGAAAAATGAACTATGAAAATTTTTCTGCATTCTGGTTTTTTTATTTTGGTTTATTGTTAATTCCAATGGGAGTTCTCGTTCAGTTTTTAGAAAAAAACAATATCCAAGTGCCTAAAAAATTTGCAATATCTTACTTGGTTGTTGTATTAGTTGGAGTGTACATGATCCCTTTTTCAGGAATGACCATCTTTATGCTGCCACATGCAATTTATATGGTGGCAACAAAAAAATGATGCAACAAAAAAATACATACTGGATAATTGCAGGAGCCTTAAACCTCTTAACCTTCTTTTTACACCTCATTGGTGGTCAAATAGATTTGGTAAACCCCATGCTGGATACATCTTTAGGTATTGAAATAAAATCTCAATTAGTAGGTGCTTGGAATATGATTTCTATAATACTTTTAGCAACATCTTTGGTGCTATTATATGCTGGCTTTAAACAAAAATTTACGGCTAAATTAGAATTAATCTCCTTTGTAGGCTATTTAAACCTTTCTTTCTGTTTCCCATTTATTCTAACTGGTTTCTACTATGGGCTATTAGTGCCTCAATGGATTTTCTTTCTGCCCATTGGCGTATTAACAATAATTGGCATTAAAAAAGCAAAACTTACAACCTGAGTTCGACTGAAGGAACAAGCTCAATTTTCAACAAAAAAGGTGTCCTTTTAAGACACCTTTTAATATTTATATACAGATTCCTGCCTTTCAGGATTGACAGCAAACCTAAATAGCTATACCAATAAAAGATTTAAAAGCAATACCCATTAAACCGGTAATAATCATGGTAATTCCCAGTCCCTTTAAGCCATCAGGTACATTAGAGTACTTTAGTTTCTCGCGTACTGCTGCCAGAGCAACAATGGCAAGCATCCAGCCAATTCCAGAACTAATTCCATATACAGAGGCTTCTGCTAAGCTGTAATCTCGTTGAACCATAAATAATGAGCCACCTAAAATGGCACAGTTAACGGCTATTAGTGGAAGAAAAATTCCTAATGAGCCGTAAAGTGCTGGTGAAAATTTTTCTATTACCATTTCTACCAGTTGCACCATAGCAGCAATAATGGCAATGAACATAATAAATTGTAGAAACTCTAAGTTCATTTCTGCAAACTGAGGCCCAATCCAGGCCAAGGCACCTTCTCTTAGAATGTACTCTTGCACCAACCAGTTGGCCGGCACTGTTATTCCTAAAACAAATACTACCGCAGCACCTAGGCCAATGGCTGTGGTTACTTTTTTAGAAACCGCCAAAAACGAACACATGCCTAAGAAATAGGCAAATACCATGTTATCTATAAAAATCGATCTTATACCAAGATTAAATAATTCCATAATCCTTTAATTTTCTACGTAACCGTTTCGTGCTCGTTGCACCCAAATAATAATACCCAAGATCATAAATGCGCCTATGGAGTCAACCATTAATCCATTCATTGGAAAGTTTGGCAACCCTATTGCTTCAAAAACAGGAAAGTCAAATACAGTACCTGAGCCAAATAATTCTCTAAAAAAGGCGACCGCAAGTATTACCCAAGCATAGCCAAACCCGGAGCCCATACCATCGAGTATAGAATCCCAAGCTTTATTACCCATAGCAAAAGCTTCTAACCTACCCATAACAATACAATTAGTTATAATGAGCCCTACAAAAGCTCCCAACACTTTAAACATTGGGTAATTATAGGCCTTAAGCACTTCACTAACTACAGTTACCAGAGTAGCAATTACTCCAAGTTGTACAATAATTCGAATTCTGCCTGGTACCAAATTTCTAATTAATGAAATAATAAGGTTCGCAAATACAATTACAAAAACCACTGCAATTGACATAATAAGCGTTGGTTCCATTTTTACTGTTACAGCCAAAGCGGAACAAATACCCAACACCTGAATGGTTACAGGGTTATCATCATCTAGTGGATCCATTACAAACCTTCTTCTTCTTTTAGAGAAGATTGACTCGCTTGGTGCTTTAACCACCGGTTGTTCTAAAGTTTCAGTACTCATATTTATCTAATTACTGATGTTGATTTTTCTTAATAAATGATTCGTAGCAGGTTAAGTAATCTTTTACCATTGCATTAAGCCCTTTAGCAGTTAAGGTTGAACCAGACATGCCATCTACCTCATGCGTTCCAAATAAGGATGGGTTCTTCTTTTCACCTTTAAGCATAACCACAGAAACTAAATTTCCGCTTTCATCAAAAATGGTTTTTCCTTGATACCTAACTTGAATTTCTTTAGAATCGATTCTTGCCCCTAAACCGGGTGTTTCTTGCACATGGCCAAAAGATACCCCTTTAATGGTGTTCAAATCTTTTTCGAGTGCCACATATCCATAAATTGCATTCCAAAGCCCGGCACCATAAAGTGGCAAAATATAAGCTTCAATTTGTGTGGGATCATTTTCGTTCATATACTGATAAACAGGATACTCACGCTTACCAGCATCCATTTTATAATTTTTCAAGATGTTTACCTCTTCTGCTACAATAGGATTCCCCTTTCTGTTTTTATCAATCAGGTTGCCATCTATATCAACCACCATAGACTTAATTCTAGTACTATAAATAGCCAAGGCATCATCTCCTTTTTCTAGTGTCATTACAGCACCTAAAATCGATTGCTTAGTATCTAATTCAACTGATTTTTTTTGAGCGGGTGCCAATACTTGAGATGTAAATGACAAAATTCCTCCAATTACCACAGTCATAATGGCTGTGAAAACTAATACGTATGTGTTAGACCGTTGCACGTTTTAACCTCCTTTTCTTATTAGCTGCTACCACATAATAATCAACAAGTGGTGCAAATACGTTCATAAATAAAATTGCTAGCATTATACCTTCTGGGTATGCTGGATTTAGCACTCGAATGATAACTGTTAAAATACCAATCATAGCACCATAAATCCATTTTCCGGTTTCGGTTTGTGTAGCGGTAACAGGGTCAGTAGCCATAAAAACAGCTCCGAAAGCCAGCCCACCTATAACTAAATGATAATGTGCAGGCATAAGCATATATTCGTTTGCGCCAGCTACACTTAATAAAAGTGCCATTAAATAGGCTCCTCCAAATACACTAATCATAACCTTCCAACTGCCAACCCCTGTAAAAACAAGAATTGCAGCTCCAATTAAAATCATTAAAACCGATGTTTCTCCTATAGAACCTGGTACAAACCCATAAAATAAATTGGCAAAGGAAAAATCTGTAGTACTTGCCGCAAAGGTTTGAACCACATTTTGACCACTCTCTAAAGTTGAGGCTGCCAGTGCTAATGGAGTAGCTCCTGAAAAGCCATCTACAGCAACTTGTTCTCCTAAATACACCCAAACCTGATCTCCTGAAATATCTGAAGGATAGGCGAAATACAAAAATGCTCTCGCCACTAAGGCCACATTTAGCACATTCATTCCAGTACCTCCAAAGGCTTCTTTAGCAATTACCACTGCAAAAATTGAAGCACAAGCTACTTGCCATAAAGGAATAGTTGGTGGCATTACCATTGGTATTAAAATACCCGACACCAAAAACCCTTCGTTTATTGGGTGCTTACGAATTACTGAAAATGCAAATTCCGTAATAAATAGACCAAAAACGTAGGTAATTATAATAACCGGAACAACCCGTTGAATACCTACCCACCATAAATCCCAGGCGGATGTTGGCTCTAACCCTACTGCTTGATAATACTGATAGCCAACATTATACATGCCAAACAATAAAGCCGGTAATAAGGATATTATTACCGTCATCATAAACCGTTTAAGGTCAACTGCATCTCTTACCTGAACACCCTTAAGTTTTGCTGTATCGTTAGGAACAAATAATAAGGTATCAATCGTTTCAAATAAATGATGATATTTTGCGAGCTTACCTCCCTTTTCAAAAGGGACTTTAGCTTTTTCTACAATGTTTCTTAAAAACTTCATATTCAAATCATCTTTTAGCTATACTGAAGCAGGTCAAGCCCTTCTCTCAGTATGGATTGTACATCATGTTTAGAAACATCTATAAACTCGCAAAGTGCAAAATCTTCTTCAATCACTTCGTACAAGCCAAGTTCTTCCATTTCATCAAAATCTTCTGCTAAAATAGCTTTTAGAAGATGTGTAGGAAGTATGTCCATTGGTACTACTTTCTCAAAAGCGCCTGTTTGAACAAATGCACGAGGTTCTCCTTGCGTATTAGTGTCAAGCACATACTCTTTTTTACTTCCATTAAGGAAAGAAAGCAAACCAAATGCTCTATGGAAACTCAGTTTATTTATGGTTGGTAATATCCATCCCATAAATTGAAAATGGTCGCCTTCGGGTAACACTGTAAATTGATTTGCATAAAAACCTAAATGCCCATCTTCTCCTACATTTTCGCCTGTAAGAATATTGCCACTTACATAGCGCACATGGTCATTTTTAAGGTTGCCATCTGTAAAGGTTTTTACATTGGCTCCTGCAAAAGTTTTATAGTACTGAGGGTTGCTAACTTCAGAGCCAGTTAAAGCAATGATTTTAGAAGCATCAAACTTACCTTCTAAAAATAATTTACCTATTTGCACAACTCCAAACGGGCTCACTGTCCAAACAATATCGCCCTTAGCTATAGGGTCTACGTGGTGGATTTGAACTCCTACATTACCTGCGGGGTGCTTGCCAGTAAACTTGTTTATTTGAACACCATCGGCATTCAAAAACATAGGGTTTACTTCATCTGCAGAATTTACGTTGATATGGATATACCCATCTGTAAATTTTTTAAGCACTGAAACACCGGCTTGAAACGCTTTGTCATCTCCCTTAAAGCTTATATTATAATCTGGAGCTAAAGGACTTGAATCGAATGCGCTTATAAAAATAGACTTAGGCGTATCGTTGGAATTAGCTACAACACCAAAAGGTCGTGTAAGTATGTTTGGCCAAACGCCTGCTTTAAGCATCTGTTCTTTCAATTCATCCTTACTTACCTTAACCAGATCGCTTGTTGAATAATTTTTGAAAGATTCGTAGCTTATCTCTTTATCGGCTTGAATAACTATTTCGAGGAGTTTTCTTTTCTCCCCTCTTTTGATATCAATAACTTCTCCACTTACTGGCGATACATAATTAACCGTCTCATTCTTTTTATCTGCAAGAACAGGGGTGCCTGCTTTTACTGAATCACCTACGGACACAAGCGCCTTAGGGCGTTGCATTCCAATAAAATCGGCAGGTTTAACGGCATACGTTCGCGAGTGAAGCGAATCAGAAATTTTTTTTTCAGCTTTACCGGCTAGGTTGATATCAAATCCTTTCCTTAGCTTAACTGTTTTAGGCATACTCTCAATCGAATTAATCTTCTTTGAAGTGCGACAAAAATAATAAATTAAAACTTGAAATAACGACCTATTTTAGGATAGTATTTTAAATAGTGTCTCTAAGAAAACATAAATAGTTAGGTCTTTTTTTAACTGCTTGAAAAGGATGTAGTTTAAAATTTTTGATAAGGAAGAAATTTTCCTGTTTTTCCTTCAAAAAATAATGGAATAGCCCTATCCCGTTCTTCTAAATATTGCTGGTATGTTTTGGAGAAACGCATTCTTTCTGATAAAGTTTGCTCATAATTGCCATTGAGGCCAATTGCCAGTTCGCATATCTCCCTTACAGCATGGTCTATTCCTTCTGTGGCAGTTTTGTAATCTGCTAAACCTTTTGCTTTTACAAACTCATCCATTAATGGATTGGCTTTACGGCTTACCTGAAACCGAAGAGCCACTTCTTTGGCCATGCCTAAATCCAAAATATCATCAAAAGAGAATGCTATTTCGTTTGGTTTAATGCCAAACTCCTTATTAATATGTGCCAGTGCGGTTAGTTTATTTTTAACACTTAAATACACCCCAGCAAAATGCTCACGGTTTGCCAATTTTATAGCTGGCATATTATTTTCACCTGTAACAATAAAGATTAGTGGTGCTTTCTCTTCTTTTAAATACCCACTAAACCGCAACATATTTAGTCCCATACTTGAGGGCTCAGAGAATGGGCTGCCTGTATCATCTTGCTTAAACCCGCTATTAAAAACACCATCCCAATCAAATATAAAAGCTTTAATTTGGGGAAGCTTCTCTATGAAAACAGAAAGAGGAGAAATAAATTCTCCTCCTCTCTCTTCAAAACTTTGTTTTATATCGTTGGCGTTTAAAAAATCCACTTATGACTATTTCAAATCCTGAATATCAATTTGGCCAACTACTTCTTCGCCATTTAAAACAATGAGGTTATCAATTCCTTTTTCATGAAACAGAACTGATGCATCATGTAGCAATACATCTCCTTGAATGGTAATGGGAGAATTAAATGATAGGTCACTCATTTTTTTACTTACTGCTCCTTCGCCATCGGCTTCAACTAACCTACGCAAATCGCCATCGGTAAATGTACCGGCTAGTTTGCCATCATTACCCATTACGGCCACGCAGCCAAATCCCGAAGCTGTCATTTTAACCAATGCATCGGTAACCGAATTGCCCATTGTAACTGTTGGGTTCTTGCCTGATAGCACATCTTTCACTTTAACAGTCATCAACTTAGTGTGTTCTACAAATTGAGAGATTCCTACTTCAGTAAAGTGGTTAGAGGTTAATTGCTTCATCACTTTCCAAGGTACGGTACACACATGAACACCAATATTAATGGCATTACGAATATGTTCTGGATAGCGTACAGATGAAAACATGATTTTAGAATCATAGCCGTAGGTTTCAACGGCATCTACACATTGCGCCACTAAATCCAATGCATCTGTTCCCTGATCTTGTAAACGACCTACTAAAGGACAAACATAATCAGCCCCCGCTTCCATAGCCATATAGGCTTGTTGCAAGGTGTAAACTAAATGAACGGTTACTT
>JAKISE010000054.1 GCA_021648745.1 Cyclobacteriaceae bacterium | reverse complement strand
AGTGCTCAAACAAGCAGAGTTAATACCAAAACCAGACTTATTTTCTTGAAAAAATCACCCATATATAGCTTAATAGACGACATCATCGTTTTATGAGTCAGAGACTATAAACTTTCGGATCAATGTGTACCTGAGTTTATTTTCTCAGCTTGGTATTCGAAATTTTAAGTGATTACAAGAATCAATGTAGAATCGAAAATTCCTATGTCATTCGAATTAAAAATAAATAATTTAAGGTAAACTGTTTTTTTCCTACGTAGGTTTTGCATAAATTGTGCTTTAAAATTTTAATATTTGCTATCTCAATAACTAAAAACCTAGAAAAATTAAGAAATGGACGACTACAATCAAGCATATGTGGATTTTCTCGAAATATGGAATGTCTGGATTACCAGGATATCAATGGGAGTTGTTGCTGTGGGTGTTTTAATAACCCTCTATTACTTCTTTAAAAGAGCAACAACCAGTGATCCGAAAGAAAAGCATGACTATATAAATGATAATGAAATTGACATGTTTTGGTATAGCATGCTTACTATTACTATTGGTATAGGTCTATGGTTAAACGTATCGTTTGGCGAAACAGTAAAAGAAGCGATGATTTTCATGTTTGTTCGCCTTTTTGTAACGGCTAGCTTTACTACTATTTTTGCACTTATTTTTAACAGTTTAATTAAGGTTTACTATCCTTTTTATGTTGAAAAAAGGTTAAATAAACTTCGTCATAAACCAAGGGTAAACCCTAATAATGGCAATAAAATGAAGTTAATTAGTGAGGATGATGAGGATGACTACCTTACTGATGAACAAATTGAAGAAGAAGCAAGACATGCTGTAGATTATGATGTGTGGCTTGATGAAGAAACAGGATACAAAAAAATTGAAAAGTATGACGGCTCGTCTCTTGCTGTAGAATGTCCTTCTTGTGGATATAGAACATTAAGAGTTGAAAATGAAGAAGTAATTAGGACTGCTACAGTTGATCAAGAAGGCGAATTATTGAACTATTATAAATGTTCGTACTGTGGTCATAGAGAGCGTAGAACTGTTATTACTAATAAATTGAGACAGTCGCCTAAAGTATAAATCGAAAATTTAATATAATTCTAAGCCCTCCTTGTGAGGGCTTTTTTATTACCTTAATATTTCTGCCAAAAGAGAGCTTCCTTCCTCAACCGTTTCAATCTGTTGAATGGTTAGAATTAGCTTGCCTTTGTACTCTTTCATTTGGCATTTTTTAGGGTGCTGCTGAACAAAGCCTAATACCTTCCCGAAAATAGGGCCCGTATAATACGATTCCTTCTCTTGGGGCACAAAATAGCCTTTGAGTTTACCTCCTTTGAGTACCACTTTTTCGAAGCCAAGCTTTTCAGCCAACCACCTTAATTGTACTGAAGTTAATAGTTCTTTTACTGATTGTGGCAATGGTCCAAAGCGATCAATAACTTCGATTTCAAATTTATTCAACGCCTCTTGATCTTTAGTGCTATCTAGTTGGGTGTATAAGCTTAACCTTTCTGTAATATTTTTAACGTAGTCTTCAGGAATTAATAGTTCTAAGTCAGACTCAATCACACAATCTTCTACCAACTCTTTTACAGTTTCACTTAGCTCTTTTTCAAAGAGGTCTTTAAACTCCGATTCCTTTAACTCTTGAATAGCCTCATCCAAAATTTTATGATACATATCAAAACCTAAATCGGAAATAAAACCTGATTGCTCTGAACCAAGCAAATTACCTGCCCCCCTAATATCTAAGTCGCGCATGGCCACTTTAAACCCATCGCCTAGTTCGGAAAACTCTTCGAGTGTACTTAATCTTTTTCGTGCATCAGTTGAAAGCCCAATGGTTGGAGGTGATAATAAATAACAAAACGCCTTTTTATTACTTCGACCAACCCTGCCTCGCATTTGGTGCAAATCCGACAGCCCAAACATATGGGCATGGTTAATTATGATGGTGTTTGCATTAGGTATATCCAGCCCAGATTCAATGATATTGGTTGAAACTAACACATCGTATTCCCCTTCGATAAAACGCATCATATGCTTTTCAAGCTTATGTCCTTCCATTTGACCATGAGCTATTCCAATGCGTGCATCTGGTACTAGTTTAAGAATGATATTTCCAATGGCTTCAATATCTTTGACTCTATTATGTACAAAAAACACTTGTCCTCCTCTTCGAATCTCAAATGATATAGCATCTCGAATGAAGGATTCATTAAAAGCATGAATTTCGGTTGTAACAGGCTGTCTGTTCGGGGGCGGAGTAGCAATTATGCTTAAATCTCGAGCACCCATCAACGAAAAATGCAAGGTTCGGGGAATGGGTGTTGCCGTAAGAGTTAGAGAGTCCACATTTATACGAAGCTCCTTCAATTTTTCTTTCACCTTTACACCAAACTTTTGCTCCTCATCAATCACCATTAATCCAAGGTCTTTGAACTTAACATCCTTATTTACAATTCGGTGGGTACCTATTAGTATGTCCGTTTCTCCAGAGGCAACACGCTCTAAGGTTTTTTTAATACTTGAAGGAGTTTTAAATCTGTTTACATATTCAATGTTTACAGGTAGTTTTGCCATACGCTCACTAAACGTTCGGTAATGCTGCATGGCCAAAATAGTAGTGGGCACTAATATGGCAGCTTGTTTACTATCCGCAACCGCCTTAAAAGCTGCACGAATTGCCACCTCGGTTTTACCAAAACCTACATCACCACACACCAACCTGTCCATTGGGTGGTTAAGCTCCATATCATTTTTTACATCTTGTGTAGCTTTAGCTTGGTCAGGCGTGTCTTCATAAATAAATGATGATTCTAACTCTGCTTGCATAAATGTATCTGCTGAGAAGGCGAAACCAGACACTTTTTTGCGCTTAGCGTATAGTTTAATTAAGTCACGAGCAATGTCTGCTACTTGCTTACGAGCTTTCTTTTTCTTTGTTTCCCATTCAGGAGAACCCAGTTTATTCATAGAAGGCGGAGCTCCTTCCTGACCGCTATATTTTGATATTTTATGAATGGAGTGGATGCTCACATAGAGAATATCATCATCCTTATAAATAAGGCGAACTGCTTCTTGCATTCGAGTGCCTGCCTTTACCTTTTTTAAGCCTGCAAACCTGCCAATGCCATAATCAATATGGGTTACATAATCACCAGGATTGAGTGTTCGAAGCTCCTTTAGTGTAAGTGCTTTAGATTTTGAATGATTATCCTTTACTCTGTATTTATGAAACCGCTCAAATATTTGGTGATCGGTATAGCAGGCTATTTGCAAAGTGGGGTCAATAAACCCTGCTCTCAGCCCAATGGCTAGCGAATGAAATTGTAAATTAGGTTGTACCTCTTCAAAAATAGTTTGCAACCGATCGTGCTGCTTAGGAGATTCTGCTGCGATAATATTAGTTAGCCCTGCATGTTCATTTTTAGCCAGAGTGTCAGCTAGCAGCACAAAGTCCTTGTTAAACGATTGCTGTGGCCTTGCTTCAAACTCAATTTCTTGCCCTTTTACTTTACTAAACCGATTGCCAAATTCGATAATTGGAAAATTTTGAATGCTGGCTTTTAAAGTAGCGGATGACTCGAACAAATCAGCAGGTTCCAACACTACTTTGGTTTGTCCTGCCACTTCTAAAACCTGGTCAAAATTCTCGGTTGCTTTTTCAAAGTATTTGTCCACCACATCGTAAGTGAGTGCCATATCTTTAAACCAAAGTTTTGTATTTTTAGGAACAAAATCAAAAAACGATTGGCGTTCTTCCAACACCAACTTGGTTTGCACGTTTGGTATAATGTTAATTGACTTTAGGTTGTCTTCCGACAATTGTGTGGTTGGGTCAAATGTTCTAATACTTTCAATTTCATTGCCAAAAAGCTCTAACCGGTAAGGCAAATCGTGGGCATACGAATACACATCTACAATGCCTCCGCGAACGGAAAATTGCCCGGCTTCATATACAAAATCTGATTTTTCAAAATCATAGGTAGCCAAAAGCTCTTCTAAAAAAGCTACATCTACTTGGTCGCCCACTTTGGCAGTAAAAGTATTCTCCCGAAGTGATTTTTTATTGATTACGCGCTCGGTTAAGGCCTCAGGGTAAGTGACAATCAATTCTCCACTAGACGCTTTATTATTAATTCGATTTAGGATTTCTGCACGTTGCAGTATATTGGCATTCTCGGTTTCATCAAATTGGTAAGGTCGTTTATAAGAAGTTGGAAAGAAAAGGACTTCTTTACCCTGCAAGAGATTTTGGAGATCGTTAAAAAAATAGGCAGCCTCTTCTTTATCGTGTAATACAAATAAATAATTCTGGTGGTTTAGCCCATAGACTGATGCCGCTACAACTGCATCTAAACTACCAATCAACCCTTTTAGCTTTAACCTAAATGTGTGGTTTGGTTTTATTGCCTCGGCTGCACCTAAAACAAGGCTGTTATTTTTGTAAATTTTAAGAAAATCAGTTATTTTCATTTGTAAATTTAAAGTTGCAAATGTAAGGCTTTGGAGCCAAGGTTTTTATAATTCAAAATCAAACAATATGGAACGAGTAAATATTTCAACAGGAGCTCCCTGGGAAGACAAGGTAGGCTATAGCCGGGCAGTACGAATAGGAAATATTATTGAAGTATCGGGTACTGTAGCTCTAAAAGATGGGGATTTGGTAGGGAAAGACAATCCTTATTTACAAACAAAACGCATTTTAGAAATTATTGGGGAAGTATTGGAGCAAGTCGGAGCCAGCTTAGATGATGTAATACGTACACGCATTTTTGTTACCAACATTGCCCAATGGGAAGAAATTGGTCGAGCTCACGGAGAAGTTTTTCATAGTATTAAACCTGCTACTTCAATGATTGAAGTTTCTCAGCTTATTGACCCTGATTATTTATTGGAGATTGAGGCGAGTGCAGTGGTTGGAAACCTTTAAACCCGAAATATGCAATAGGATTTCTATTAGGCCTTTAACTCACTTCAAATCAGTCGCTTTGCTTTGTTTGTGTTCTCACCATAGCGGTGCTATGCTTTCTGCCTGATTTATTGTGACTTAAAGCCTCATCACGAACCCTATCGCATAATTCGGGTTAAACTAAAGGGGTTGTTTGTCAAATTTCTTTTTTCAGGGTATCATCAATTACTCCGATAGACTGGTCTATTAGGCTTTTGTCTAAGGTTGCTATTTTATGTAACCGAATTAATGACGGTAGTTTTAAGCCACATTTTTCCCAGTTTATAATTTCAATATCAAGATTAGAATTGTAAAACTTACTAGTAATTCTACAAACTACTACATCTTCATCGTCAAAATCAAACAAAACCAGAGCTGGTCTCTTTTTTATCTTCTTTCCATCAGTAAATGGAAATTTCAACAATACTATTTCACCAAATGAAAAGGACATTTAATAGCTGTCATAAACTGAATCTGAATAGCCAGCTAAAAATTGTTTTTCAGATAGCTGTTTGAAGCTGTCGTGAGATCGGGTTTTAATTTCATCTTGTAGAATGATTATTCTCAACTCTTTACCTTCAGATAAATCAGGATCAATATTCTTAGGTACTTTGATAAGCCTATTTTTGATTTTCGCCTTAAATTCAACTGCTTTCATTTCTTTCAAATTTACTTCTAAGGGTTAAGTTCTAATGATAACAGCATTTTGTTTAAAAAGCTCAAACAGGGCATATGCCTGATCAGTAATAAGCATAGCTAAAAACCATTGCTTGATTGTTGTTTTGCTATTTTGTATTTGCCCTACATAAGAATACCAATTAAGATAATTTTGCAAATACTTTGAGCTTACCCCATTGAAAGGCCTTAAAAAGCTTCTTAACTGTGCGTGGACATTATTAACTTTTTGAAGATGTAAAGAGGAGTCATTTTTGTCCACATGATCTTTAGCAAGCAATCGCTTATGTTTTATGGAAGGGTTATCATTTGCATAAGCTTTATAGGATGGATGTTTATCGGTAATTAAAATTGAATCATCTGCCAACACCCCATCAAGGGCTTGTGCTATTTCTTTTTTACTAAGACGCTTACTCTCTACCGCTTTTAATATTTTCTCCCCATTACGAGATATGGCCGTAACTACTTGAACAGTTGTTAGTTTGCCTTTTCCTTGATTACGCTTAAAATCAGAGGGGCGTTTTCTAGGCAACCTATCTAAACTTCTACTGCCTTTTTCATTTAATGTCAATTCTAATTCATCGCACTCAACCTCATCGGTTAACTGTCCCGGGGTAAACTGCGATAAAGAACTTAGGATCTTATGACGCCAATCAAAACTTGTTTGAATACTAATGCCTAGCTCTTTTGCTATCTTTTTTATAGGCATCCCTTTTTCCATGCAGTTTAAATAAGATTGCCATTTGGACTTTAACTTTATATCATACAATGCTGTACCAGTAGTTTCACTATACCACTTGCTACAAGCATTGCATTTGTACATTTGGACTCCTTTTTGTTTACCCCTTTTGTAAACTTTAACACTAGCGCAATGGGGACAAGGTTTGTTTTTCCTCCTTTGGCTAATTTCTTGTCCTGCCTCTTTCAAAACTTTGCCTTGTAATTCCTGTTCCAATAACAACTCACTTAATAAATCATTCTGGTTGGTTAGGCTTAGTTTACTAAATACCGACTTTACTTCTTCCTGTGTTACCATAGAGCTAATATAGTACTAATTGCTGTGTTATTTAGAACTTAACCCTATAGAATTGTTTTACGGCAAGTTGGAGTACGCATTTCCGATAGAATTTGCTCTGATTTACGCTATTCTGTTTAGTGTTTTAATGGTTGTTTTCTCGCACTTATGGCGTAAAAAATTTAAACAAGGGCCAATAGAATACGTAATGAGAAAAATGACAAATTAGGAGATTTTCTTTCAAAACGTTAATATTTTTACTGCTCAATAATAGCGTGTCCTTTAACAAGATTTAAATACCCTCTCTATGAAACAAAAAATCCTATTATTATTAATAGTGGTTACTAGCTTAACCGTGCTTAGTGCTCACAACTTGTTTATAAAGCTAGATACCTTTTACCTAAAGCCAAATACAGAGACATTGATCTATCTGTATAACGGTACGTTTGGTGAAAGTGAAGCAACCTTAGCTCGGAATCGTATGACAGATGTGTCCTTGATTAATCCTGGAGAAGAAATTGTTCATCCTGATAGCAGTCTGTGGTTCGAAGAGAACAACCAAACTGTGTTAAGAATAGCAACGGGTAAGGCTGGAACAGGAGTTTTGGGTGTTTCAACCACAACTCGAGTAGGGGAGTTTACTCCTGAAAGCTTTATTAGTAATATGAAGCACGAAGGACTATTAGAGGTACTTGAAGAGAGAGAAAAGTCTGGTGAAGATGCAAACCCTGTTCGTAAAAAATATTCTAAGCATGTGAAAGCCATTTTTCAAGTAGGAGATAAGCTTTCTGAAGAGTATAAAACGGTATTAGGCTATCCTATTGAATTTGTTCCAATGAGCAATCCTTATGCACTTTCTATTGGAGACGAATTGGCAATGAAACTACTAATTAATGGGAAACCGATTGCTGGAGAAATGATCTATGCTAGTTATAACGATGAGTTTGGCCATGCCAGCGATGGGTCAGCAATCGATGTTTATCAAACAAAAACGGATAAAAATGGTATTGTCAAAATAATAATGTCGGAGGCTGGTCATTGGTATTTCCGCACAGTTAACTTGGTAAAAAGTACCGAGCCTGATGCTGATTATGTATCTATTTCAGCTTCGCTAACCTTTGAAGTTAAAGAGTAGTAAACCTAACTTTAGGCTAAAACTCTAATCTGGTAACTTTAAGTTTAGAGTTTTAGCCTATTGTTCTACCTAACAATGCTCATCGAACACATCAATCAAATGGTTGGCAATCATCTCAGCATTACGTCCTTCGATATGGTGACGCTCAACAAAATGAGCTAACTCTCCATCCTTAAAGAGTGCAATGGCGGGAGACGATGGAGGGTAAGGAAGGCAAGCTTCTCTTACTGCATTTACGGCATCTACATCATTTCCAGCAAAAACGGTAGCCAATGTATCAGGCTTTTTGTTGGAGTTCATAACAGCCATTACAGCTCCTGGACGGGCCGAACCAGCGGCACAACCACAAACAGAGTTGACTACGATTAAGCTCGTTCCTTTATGATCTTTTAAATGATTGGTTACTGCTTCTGCAGTTTTAAACTCTTCAAACCCTTGGTTTGTAAGCTCTGCTCTCATAGGAGCTACTAATTCTTCTGGGTACATATGCGGTTGTTTTAATGTTCAATTATTAATGTTCAATTATCAATTACTCGTTGTACATTGATAATTATTTTTTTATATCTATAAAAATCCAAGTTCTAATTTGGCAGCTTCCGACATCATTTCTGTTGTGTAAGGAGGATCAAATGTTACTTCTACTTTTACATTTTGTACTCTGGCTATCTTACGAATGCGCTGTTCTACCTCACTAGGTATCGATTCTGCTGCAGGGCAGGAGGGAGAAGTTAAGGTCATTAAAACGAATACATTATTTACAGGGTACACATTTATTTCATAAATGAGACCTAGTTCGTATACATCCACTGGTATCTCAGGATCATATACCTGCTTAATGGCTCCCAATACTTTATCTCGCATCGAAACTTCTTCCACTTCAGTGATTTTTTCGTCTGTTTTATTAGATACTTTTTCTTTTTCCATGTTATCCATTCATCTGTGCTTTAGCTCGATACCCAAGCGCATATAATTTCATTTGTTTAATCATCGAATTAAATCCGTTAGACCGTTGAGAGCCAATTACCTGTCCCATACCGATTTTCTCTACAAAGTTTAGTTCTGTATTTAAGATAGTATCCGGTGTTTGACCCGATAAAACTCGAATAAGTAAGCTGATTAAACCTTTGGTAATATCAGTATTGCTATCAGCCGTGAAATGCACTTTGCCATCTTTATACTCTGTAGTAAGCCATACTTTTGACTGACAGCCTTTAATGATATTCGCTTCTGTCTTAAGCGAATTATCCATTGGAGGCAACTTTTGACCGAGCTCCATTATATAAAAAATGGTCGATTCACGGTCATCTGCCAAGAGCTCAAACTCTTCGATTATTTCGTTTTGTATTTCTTCTACGGCTGTCATTATTTTATTCTGCTCGTAATTTTTTGTAAGGAAGCAACCATCGTATCGATTTCTTCAAATGTGTTATAAACTGCAAAAGAAGCTCTAATAGTTCCTTCTAATTCAAACCTTTGCATTAAAGGCATCGTGCAATGATGGCCTGTTCGTACTGCAATTCCTCTAGCATCTAACATCATGCCCACATCAAAAGGGTGCATTCCTTCAATTATAAAAGAAAGCACGCCTACTTTATGTTTGGCAGTACCAATAAGTTTTACTTTATCAATGGCTTCTAGCTTCTCAGTTGCATACTTTAGTAATTCGTCTTCATAAATTCTGATATTCTCTTTACCTAAATCGTTGATGAAACCTATAGCCTCATTGAGTGCAATAATGTCTGCAATATTTGGAGTGCCTGCCTCAAACTTAAATGGGATGTCGTTATAAGTTGTTTTCTCAAAAGTAACTTCTTTGATCATTTCACCACCGCCTTGGTAAGGAGGCATTTCTTCTAATAGATGTTGTTTCCCATATAAAAAACCAACACCCGTTGGACCGTACATTTTGTGTGCAGAAGCAGCTAAAAAGTCACAATCAAGTGATTGTACATCTACTTCAAGGTGTGCCACTGCCTGAGCTGAATCTAATAATACAACCGCTCCAACTTTATGCGCTGCTTCTATTATTTCCTTCACAGGATTAATTGTACCCAAGGCATTGGAAGCAAATGCTACCGATACAATTTTAGTTTTATCTGAAAGTAAAGCGTTGAAATCTTCTAGGTCGATTTCTCCTTTATCTGAAATTGGAACCACCTTTAAAACTGCCTCTTTTTCTTCGCATAACATTTGCCAAGGCACAATATTGGAGTGGTGCTCTAAGCCAGTAATAATGATTTCGTCCCCTTTAGCAATGTTTTGCCTTCCGTAGGTAGCAGCTACTAAATTGATACTTTCGCTCGTGCCTTTGGTAAAGATGATTTCTTCTTTTTGGCCTGAGTTGATAAACTTCTGCAAGGAAACCCGAGTTGCTTCATAAGCATTCGTTGCCTTTTCAGCCAAGCTGTGTACTCCTCTATGAATATTGGAATTATAGGCAGAGTAATATTGGTTGAGGGCTTCGATTACCCGAATAGGTTTTTGCGAAGTGGCGGCATTATCAAAATAGGTGAGGGGATAGCCATTCACTTCTTGGTCCAACACAGGAAACTGTGCTCGAATGGCATCAATATCTAACGAAGATTGTTTGATGGCCGCTTCCATTTTATTCGTCTATTTTAGTATGGAGAATTTCTTGAACATAGGTTCTTAGATTTTCATCTTTTATGCGTTCAATTACTTCGTTGGCATAGGCATCTAGCAACATTAATTTGGCTGAATGCTCTCCAATTCCTCTTGCTCGGAGGTAAAATAATTGTTCTTTATCGAGCTTACCTGTGGTACAGCCGTGAGAACATTTAACGTCATCTGCCCAAATCTCTAATTGAGGTTTGGTATTAATAGTGGCGTTATCAGAAAGCAATATATTTTTATTTGATTGAAAGGCATTGGTTACTTGGGCATCTTGCCTTACATAAATTTTACCGTTGAAAATTCCTTTAGAACTCCCGTTCATTATGCCTTTGTACAATTCATTGCTGTTGCAATTTGGCACTTTATGATCTACTACAGTATGGTTGTCAATATGCTCTTTATTATCAGTTACATAGAGTCCGTCTAAGTTAGCTTCTGAATGAGAGCCATTAAGGGATATTTGAAGATTATTACGAACCATTTTACCACCAAAGTTGACTGTCATAGCATTGAAAATAGCCTTTTCAGCAACATTTACTTGTGTGTTACCAACGTGTAATTGATTCCCATTTTCATTGCCTATTTTGATATAGCTAAGATTGCTGCTGGCTGCACAATTAATCTCCGTTACTGCATTGGTAAAAGATAGTGCATCGCCATTTCCAATAAATAATTCAGCAATTGTAGCTTGTGCACTTTCTGCTCCGTTAATCAGAACCCTAGGATGTGCCACTGCCTGATTTTTAGAAGAATCAGTGATATGAATCAGCACAATTGGCTTTTCAATTAACGCACTTTTTGCTATGTTGATAGTTATACCTGTATTCAGGCTTGAGGTATTCAATAATAAGAACTCATCTGATTTAGCACCTACATCCTGCTCAACTAATTCTTTGCTCTCTTCTATAGTAGAAATTGTAATTCCTTCTGGCAATTTATAGCTAGATAATTCTTCTGATAGAATTCCATTTACAAAAACCAATTGATTATCAGAAAGATCTGGAATAAGAGCGCTTAAGTCTGTTGCTGATTCTTCATTGCCTCCAAACTCACCGAAGTTACGTTCTAATATTTTAGAGAGGTTGGTGTATTTATACTCTTCGTTTTTACGACTTGGTAAACCTCTTTCTTTTATTATAGTAGAGGCTGCTTCTCGCGCTGTACTAAAACTATCGCTTTCAGGAGCCTTAATTAATCGTTGAAGTAAATCTGACATCTCCATAGAATTAGACATTTGCGTGTTCAGCTTTAATCCAATCGTAGCCACGTTCTTCTAGTTCGTAGGCCAATTCTTTGGTACCCGTTTTTACAATTTGTCCGTTGTATAATACGTGCACAAAATCAGGAACAATAAAATCTAATAAACGCTGGTAGTGGGTAATTACGATGGTCGCATTATCTGCACTTCTTAAAGTGTTTACCCCATTCGCTACAATTTTTAGTGCGTCAATGTCTAAACCAGAATCAGTTTCATCTAAAATGGAAAGCTTCGGCTCTAGCATAGCCATCTGAAAAATTTCGTTTCGTTTCTTTTCTCCGCCAGAAAATCCTTCGTTCAACGAACGCTTGAGCAATGCTTGATCGATATCAACAATCTTCATTCTCTCTTTCATTACTTTCAAAAACTGAACGGCATCTAATTTTGGCAAGCCTCTATGTTCTCTAATTTGGTTAACTGCAGCTCGCATAAAGTTGGTGGTACTTACACCAGGTATTTCAATTGGATATTGGAAGGCTAAAAACAGGCCTTCTCTAGCTCGCTCTTCAGGAGAAAGATCAAATATATCGCTTCCTAAAAATTCAACCGTGCCACTATCAACACTGTATTCTTCTCTACCAGCTAATACTGCGGATAAGGTGCTTTTACCTGAGCCATTAGGGCCCATAATTGCGTGTACTTCTCCAGGCTTAACCTCCAGGTTAATTCCTTTTAATATTTCTTTGCCTTCAATGGAGGCTTTTAAATTCTTAACTTTTAACATCTATAAAAAATTAGTCCATAGTCCAATAGCATTCAGACCACAGTTTTTAACATTCTTTTTTTACTCCCAACTTCGAACTTTCAACTCCAAATATTTTTTGGTTACCCAACACTTCCTTCAAGCGTAAGGGCTAATAATTTTTGAGCTTCCACAGCAAATTCCATGGGCAGCTTATTTAATACTTCTTTGGCGTAGCCATTTACAATAAGTGCTACGGCTTCTTCTGTTCCAATTCCTCGTTGGTTACAGTAAAAAATCTGATCTTCTCCAATTTTAGAAGTGGTTGCCTCATGCTCTACTTGTGCAGAACTATTATCTACTTCTATGTAAGGAAAGGTGTGTGCACCACATTTATCTCCTAATAATAAGGAATCACATTGTGAGAAATTACGGACATTTTCGGCACGTTTATGTACTTGTACTAAACCTCTATAACTATTTTGACTATGGCCTGCAGAAATACCTTTCGATACAATTCTACTTTTAGTGCCTTTACCAATATGAATCATTTTGGTGCCAGTATCCGCCTGTTGGAAATTATTGGTTACGGCTACGGAATAAAACTCACCCACGGAATAATCACCTTTTAAAATACAACTAGGATATTTCCAAGTTATTGCTGAACCCGTTTCCACCTGTGTCCAAGAGAGTTTGGCGTGATCGCCATTGCATATGCCACGTTTGGTAACAAAATTATAAATACCGCCTTTCCCGTTTTTATCACCTGGATACCAGTTTTGTACGGTAGAGTATTTTACTTCTGCATCGGCTTCCACAATAATTTCTACAATTGCTGCATGCAATTGGTTTTCATCTCGCTGGGGAGCTGTACAGCCTTCTAAATAACTAACATAAGAGCCAGCTTCGGCTACAATTAACGTACGCTCAAACTGACCAGTATTGGCCGCATTAATTCTAAAATAAGTAGAAAGTTCCATTGGGCAATGCACTCCTTTAGGAATGTAGCCAAACGAACCATCGCTAAAAACAGCAGAGTTTAAAGCAGCATAATAATTATCTGTATAGGGCACAACAGAGCCCAAGTACTTCTTAATCAATTCAGGATGATCTTTAACAGCCTCACTAAAAGAACAGAAGATAATTCCTAGTTCTCCAAGGGTTTCCTTAAAGGTAGTAGCCACTGAAACAGAGTCGATTACAGCATCAACTGCTACGCCTGTCATTCGCTTTTGCTCATCAAGAGAAATGCCTAGTTTCTTAAAGGTTTCAATCAATTCAGGGTCAACTTCATCAAGGCTATCTAGCTTTTTCTGCTTTTTAGGGGCGGAGTAATATATAATATCCTGAAAGTTAATTTTAGGATAATTTACCGCTGCCCAGTTTGGTTCTTCTAGCGTTAACCAATGCCTAAAAGCCTTTAGTCTATATTCTAAAAGCCATTCAGGCTCATTCTTTTTGGCAGAAATAAATCGAACAATATCTTCGTTTAGGCCTTTAGGGGCCTCATCAGCTTCAAAATCGACTGACCAACCATGTTCGTATTCCTTTGAGGTAAACTCATCTAATATTTCAGCATCTTTACTCATAGGTGTTCAAAAAATAGAAACACAAATATAATACTAATCCCTTATTTATAATCATTTTAAATAAGGAAATTTTAAGTTACCTAAATTGTGTAAGTGTCCACTTATGCTTCATGCTATTCTAGCCTTAGTGTTTCGTTGAGTAAAAAGCCTGCAATCTTTTTTTTATTTTCATTTAGCAAGTTATTTTGTATCCGCCAGTTGGCGGAGGAGAAACCTTAGCCAAACAGCAAAACGTACTTAATGGTTAAGATTTCTATGGGCTTGAGGGTATAAAAGCTGACTGTTTGTTTCTTTACCTCAGTTCACGTCCATACGAAACAAAGAGAAAATTGTCAACCTCGGTGGAGGTTGGAGATTGTAAAGCTTACGCCTTGCAATGACGAAACCGTACCGCTATTACTCTTAGTACAACGCCTGCCTTGCCGTTGCAGGGAGAAATCTTAGCCCCCTGAAACAAAACCTCCAAGGTCTCTTTTCTGCTTATCAAAAGACCTTAAAACCTGAGTTCGGGATAAGGAATAGCTGCCAGAAAATAAAATAGTAGGTAAGCTTTTTAATATAAAAAGCAAAGATATAATGGATTATTTCAAGATTTTTATATTCAAAAGATTGCCTGCTAGATATTTTCCCTTTGGGCTTTAACGAAACTTCCCTAAACCTCCTTATATTTTCTTGAATTAACCCGTTAGTCCTACAAAAATCTAAGTTGTTTATGAAAGTTTCGATTAAAGCTGACAGCATTCCTTATCCCGAACTCAGGTTTACAGTTAATTTGCCATAAAATAATTAAATGATTTCTAAGTATGGGTGTAGATATATCATCATATGTAGTTCAATTGTCTGGTGATCTAAATGACAAGGCTTATGAAGCTTCTGACGCACTGGGCCGTATTGGCTCTATTGAAGTGGTTTCTTCCATGATTAATTTGTTAACAAATAATAACCCTGAGTCGAGGTTTATGGCAGCCAGAACATTAGGGCTTATTGAAGATAATTCAACCGCTTTAGAGCCATTATTGGAGGCAATTAATAATAAGGGTAATAGTAATCAGGCGGGTGATTTAATGATGGCGTTAGAAGGCTTTGATCTAAGTAATAAATATGTTGAAATTTTTAAATTATATTTATTTGGAAGCTTTAAAGTGTCTCTTTTAGCAAAGGAATTGCTTGATTTTAAAGAATTTGATATTAATGCTCGCGTGCTGAAAAAGGCAAAAAAGCATTGGAATCACTACTGTAATAATATAAAACAGGATGAAGCCTTTCAACTCAAAAAAGGCGAAGTGGAAGAATTGTTAGATGACCTTTCTCGCTACCTTGATAATTATTGCTAGTTGCTTAGTTGATACCAATTTATCTTAATAACACTACGCCACCATACTGCTCCAATGTGCCACGGTCTCTAAACGAACTCGTATATCTAACGACCCAGCTATATTGACCTACTGGAGCCTGTTCACCACTTGGTTCAGTGCCATCCCAGGCAAAAGCTGCGTCTGTAGATGAATAAACCAATTCACCCCAACGGTTATAAATAAATATTTCAAACGTATCTATATATTGTGTAAATAACGAGTAGGTACTATTAAGGCCTCCTGGTCTAAACGCATTTGGGCCATCAATCAAAGGGATACAATCCTCAATCGCTTCCGACTGATCTCTTGTTACACAGCCAAAACTATTGGTGGCTTCTATCTCATACAATCCGCCCACACTTACTTGTAATGTTTGGTCAATACTTCCATCGCTCCATAAATAGCCTATGAAATTAGGGCCAGCATCTAACACCAAAACACTATCATTTGGGCAAAAAACGGGCGCACTTGATAGGTTGGTGGGAGTGAGGGGAATCCTATTCATTACTAATGAACCACTTTGCGAGCAATTACTTCCTGTATCTTCTACATCTACTCTATATTCACCTTCGTTTAAAGCAGTTATAATCGATCCGGTGCTTGTGAGTTCTTGTCCATCTAAAAACCATCGGTAGGCAAGTGCTTGGTTACCTGATTGGCCAGTTACAACAGCACTTAGTGTAAAAGGCTGGCCGTCATCGCAAGCCAATGTTGATGTTACCCCAACCGTAAATGCAGGGTTAATAGTCACTTGTTCATTTGCATTGGCCAAACAACTTTGGTTAATGGTATGAAATGCGGTTACCGTATAACTAGTAGTGCCAACCTGGTTTACTGTAATACTTTGTGTGGTTTCGCCAGAACTCCATCTATAACCTAAGTTGGCAGTAGGATATTGGCCATCTCCATTGGCAGTTAATGTAACATTACCATTGCAAATATCGGAATCATCTAAGGTAATAGAAACAGTTGGAGTTGGCGTAAGTACCACTTCTGCAGTTTCTATTACTTCACAAGTTTCTGGCGGGCCTGCTGTGGCAGAGGCTCTGAACGAAACTGTAGTACTGCCTAGGGTGGTAAATACAGTGGCAATTGGATTACCAGCCGTAGCAAATGCATCATCGCTCCATTCTAAAACTGCAGCTCCGTTCGTAGTAATTACAATCGCAGGAGGTGTAGTAAAGTTGATAGAAGTACCACATTCCAGAATTGGGTTTTGGGTAATTGTTAAATCAGTATCGTTTGGTGTGCCTATTATAAGTTGTTGCGCTACTGGAGGCACAGTTTCAGGGTTACCAATCCATATTTCAATACAACCTGTTGTGGTTTCTAATATTTCAAGTGTATAAATACCTTCTGGTATATTGGGTATAGTATAAGAGCCAATACCTGTTTCGTTGGCTGTAAATATTTGGCTGGGGTCTGTTATATCTATGGCTCTTGCTGTAAAGGCAGCAACTGCACCAATGATAGTATAGTCTATGGAACCATCTCCTGTAATACAGGTTTCATCATTGGCAGTAGCCACGGTAAAACTAAAAGATGTAGGGTTGGTAACTGCCACATTAGCCACTTGTGTACAACCTGTAACATTATTAGTTAGAGTTAGTGCATTAACACCTGCTGCAATACCAAGTATATTTAGAGGCATAGGGTCGGTATCTGTAATTATGCCATTAACACCAGCCACATCATAGGTATAACTTCCAAGTGAAGTTAATGTTAAATCAACGGAGCCATCCGGATTCCCGCAACTTGCGGGACCTCCTTCAATCGCAGTAAAAACAGGGGCAGGGTTCACCGTAATAATTACTTGATCTATAACGGTACAAGGGCCAATTGATCCTCCCAAATCAATGGTAGCATCTACTTGTATGGTGTAAATGCCGCCCACTAAGTTTTGTGCCCCTACATCAAAAAAGCGAGTACCGAGTTGCGGTATTCCATTAATAGTCCATACATACGTATCGGCATTTATTTGAGAATCTAAAGTTAACGCATCGCTTTCACATATTGTTTGGTCCGGACCCAAATCAATTGGAATTGGAGGGCCTACAAAAGTGGCTGCCGTGGTGGCACACCCACTCGTTCTATCAGTAATTATTACATCGTAATTGCCCGTAGCACTAACGGTAATGCTTGAGGTGGTTTCACCGGTTGACCAAGCAAAGTCTAAGTCTGCGATGTTTGCAGGTGGTGTATTATAAACAGGCAAGGTAACATTTGGGCCGCATAAGAATGTAGCCACAGGTAAATCCGAAGGTGGTGGCGGTGGGCTAATAGTGATAATTTCACTAAATGTACCAATAGGATTCAGGCATCTGTTGTAGATTAATAAGGCCGCAATATAGTCACCGGCTGTGTTTAGCGTTAGCGTATCAGCTAAATTTGTAGAAGTAAAAACAATGACTCCTGAAGGATCTGTAATTTGCCAATCAACTGAATCAATAGTAGAAGTAACATTAGCAGATAAGAAAATTGGCTGGCCAATACAAGCAGGGCTAGAGACTGAAATACCGGGAGCAAGGCCAGCAGTTCCTGTCTGCTGTACAAAGTTAGGAAGCCCGAGTTGGCTATTTCTTCCTGCTAATGGAAAGGCATTTGGGCTATAATTAGAGGCTTGTGCTGTGTCGCCATTAACGGCAATTGTTCCTAAACTGGAAACCCCATTTTCTGCTACATATACTTGCCCATCCGGACCCGTTTGAATGGCACCTAGTTCAACACCTGGTGTCATAATGGGGGTGTTAAGATTAAGATTATCCATAAAATCAATCCAATATTCCATTATTTGAGAACCACCACCATTATTGAGTGAGATAAATATTTTAGCACCAACAAATTCTATTCCGTAAGCCATGCCACTTGCGCCCTCTGCTGTTAAATCAGCTCTTCGTAAGTTACTAACCTCTCCGGTAGTTGCATCAAAATCGAATACATCTAAATAGTTTGTGATTACCCCTCCATTATTTTCGACAACTGCAAGGCCTAAGTTTGTGCCACCTAATTTCATATATCCTCTGCCGTTTTCTCTATAGTTCATGCTATAATCTTCGCCTACGCTACTTACTATCGGATTTCCTATGCCGTTTGCACCAATAGGGTACGCTCGAAAATTATTATTGCCAAACTCATGAATAATAGCCCAATTAGCAGAAGCAGTAATACGCTCCGTGCTTTTTTCAAATAATATTACATTTTTCTCTACCACTCTTCCGAGCCCATTATTTTCTTTTAGATCGAAAAGAGAATAACTAAAATTATACGTTGTACCAGAGACTCCATCATTACTTTCGGTAGTAAAAATGTAAAAGAGAGTTTCATCACCAGGTACTGCTACTGCAATTACCGATTGGGCAGCAGGATCAGTAGCATTGGGTGTTCCTCCCAAACCTGAATCTATTTGGTTATGTGTTTGGTCGAAGAGTACATCTCCATCGGTATAAAATATAATTTGCCCATTTAAATCTGAAACAGCCGTACAGCCTTCCATGGCATCCATGGCTCCATCCGTAATGGCTATGGCCCCATTATTAAAGTCGATACCCGCTTGTGTGCCAAAATACCAAATATTAGAGCGTTGGCTAGGTGCAATACCCGGAATAGAGGTGTCGTATTCTTGCACTTGCACACCTGCATAGGTAGAGCAAGTGCCATCTGTGGCCACTACATAATAATATCCTGCTGAATCGGGTTCTAAAATAGGTCCTGTATCTCCGTTTGACCATGTGAAAGATAAATTCCCAGGGTCATTTTGTATTTGAACTTCTACTTGAAATTGATTAATAGTGCCTCCACATTCTGGGTCATTTCTATTTACTTCTAACTCACATTTACAAGCAACTTCTATGGGATTCAAAGTAAGTTGTACTTGAAAGTCTGTTATGGAAATTGGTAAACTAACAGATTCGAACCTGCCGTTTAGCTCGGCTCTCATCGTTACATTCATGGCACCTCCTGCCATATAGGTATAAAAGGGAGCTAAATCATTAGCGTTTGAACCATCGCCAAAATCCCATTGCACACTGGTTGGAGCTGGTGAAATATTGGGGTAGAATGTAGTAGGTGCATTAGCGCAATTGCCTGCTGTTGTAAAGGTAAGGTTTGTAAAAATTGGTGGTCGGTTTGGCAAAAAGGCCGGAAACTGAAACGAATTAAAATCTTGCCCATTTTCAATGGCAGGAGTGTAAGCAGTTGAGCCAGCAATTGAATCTATATTAGTAAGGCTACCAATTAAAAATGGACCACCATTAGTAGCCTGATATAAATGATATAATAGTCCGTCTGGCCCCTTTTGTAGCCCGTAACTTCCAAAGATAGTAGCAGGAATAACAGATTGCGGAGAAAGTACAATGGTAGTATCCATTAAATCAAACTGCATTAAGTTGGCGGTTAGTCCCACACCGTCTCCAAAAATGGAATAATAGAGCTTCGATCCATCATTGGAGAATTCTACATCAAAAATAGCTTCTCCAGTGGCTCCTACATTGGTAGCTCCTGTATTGGGGATTTCTCTATCAAACGTAAGTACGCCTGTAGCTAAATCTATATCAAGTAATTGAATGTTTATATTTGGGTCTTTGGGAGCTACCGCAATTTTACTGGAATCAGGGCTGTAAGCGATATGAGCAGCATCCATTGCTGTTCCTAAGTTGTAGGTGTTTTCTATCCAACTGGCAGGAGTAGAGCTATCTATTCCTAATACCTTATAATTATTAGTACCTACATCAAGCGTAATTAACCAGTAGCTATTAGTGCTATCGGATATAATAAGCATTGCATCAGAAGCATTTGCTGTGCTATTTGCAATAATGTTATTCCTACTTATTACGCTACCAAGTGGAGGCTGCAAGCCTGTGGCGTTACCATTGGAAGTCATATCAACTTCGGAGTAGTTGATTACTCCTGTAGCTGTATTGGTGAAAATGTAATAAAGATTATTTGCACCTGCCTGTGGTGCAGTAGCAAGTGCCACGCTTTGGTTTTTGTTGACGTCAGCATTTAACTTATCGGCAATACTAATGCCATCCATAAAACCATAGGTTACATCAAATACCTCAAACCCATCCGTATAAAACAGTAAGTCTCCTGTTTCTGGCCTGTTCGCAGTGGCGTTTCCTTTGTTATTTACGTTAAAGGGAATTTGTTTATAGCCATTAACAAGTACAGGCACATCATTAGGCCTTGTAAACTCAACGGCTACACCGTTGTTTCCAAAATACCAATGCTGTGTACTAAAATCTTGTGCATACGATATGCTAGAAAGTGTAAGTAAACAAAGTAAGCCAAAACTAAAAATGGAGGGTTTTAAACGTATAGGCATATATTAATAAATACTAAATGTAATAGTGTAACGTTAAATTATTAATTCTGGATACGTTATCACCGAAAAAAAGTGACCTAGCCAGCATAAGTTTACTAAACTAAATGATTATTTGATAAAGAGAGATGCAGGAAGTGGGAAGTTTAAATACTTATGGAAAAAAAATGAGGTAATTCAAACTATTATTCACTTACCTCGTAAGTTTACAAGGTTAAAGTTTTACTTTTTTAAGATATTTATTCTACTTTGCCAATGTGTAAAAATAAAATTGAATCCATTGAATAAACGAATAGCATTAGCAATAGCTTTATTTTTAGTTGTAAACAGTTCTACTGTTTTTGGGCAGGACGTTCAATTTTCACAATTTTACTCTGCACCACTTTATTTAAACCCAGCTTTTACCGGTGCAACTCAACTTACACGAGTAGGTATTAATTATAGAAATCAATGGCCGGCACTACAGGCGAATTTTGTTACCCTTTCGGCTTATGCCGATCATTTTATTGATGATAAAAATAGTGGAATTGGTTTTTTGATTCAAACCGATAAAGCAGGGTTGGCAGGGTTGCGTTCTACCAGTTTTACAGGCACATACTCGTACCAACTGCCTATATCGCAAACATTTACACTAAGGGCAGGGGCAAATG
>JAKISE010000053.1 GCA_021648745.1 Cyclobacteriaceae bacterium | reverse complement strand
CTTTAGTGAAATTTCCCTAAACTTCCTCAAATTTATTTGAATTAACTTGTTAGTCCTACATAAATTTGAGTCGTTTATGAAATTTTCACTTAAAGCTGACAGTATTCCTTAGGTCGAACTCAGGTTTTTAAACTCCTATTCAGTTTATAGTAACAATAAAATACAAATTTAGAACTATGAGATCAATTTTTAGAATGGAACCCTTTATAGCCTTATCGTTTGTTGTAACATGTAAAGACAAAACTGCCCCAACGCCACCAGAGGCAGATTTAGGAGATGTCATTGGCTCAGGGAATTTATATGATGATGGGACTAATTCTGTTGATAATTCAGGAATGAATATGATGACCCTTCGTTGGGTTTTAGAGTTTTCCCAAATTTAAATCTAACTTCGCCATTGAAGCATCGTTTGTGCTGCCGTAGTTAAAATTTTAACAGAACATATAGCAAGTAAAAGACATGAATATTATTGACTTTATTATCGGGTTTACACTAATGAACGCCATGCCTCATTATGTGTTAGGTATTTGGAAAAGACGTATGTTGAGCGCCTTTGGTTTTGGCAATACACAAAATATACTCTATGGTTTGCTCAATTTTTTCATTTCAATTGGTTTGTACTTATACCAATACGGAATAGATCATTTACTTTCAAATGGTATATACTTAGGGGCACTAACCATGCTCATTATTTATTTTATAACAAGTAAAATGCTTTTCAACGTGTTTAATAAAAAGCCAAATTAGTATTTTAGAGTTGCCATGCAAACTCAACTCTGGAACAAACAATATGCAAAATTTAGTGCTTATGGTTTTCTAAAAAATCTACGATTTTTCGATGCCTTTTTTATTTTATTTCTGCTAGAAAAAGGACTTCCATATACACAAATAGGCATATTATACGCTGCTCGAGAAATTATTACCAATATTATTGAAGTGCCTTCGGGTTTTATCGCTGATAAGTACGGAAGAAAAAATGCACTTATCGGCTCTTTTTTATTCTATATCGTCTCTTTCTCCATTTTCTATTTATCAGAAAATTTTTGGCCATTTCTACTTGCTTTTTTAAGCTATGGGGTAGCCGATGCCTTTCGATCAGGTACACATAAAGGCATGATAATGGATTATTTAAAACTCAATAATTGGCAGAGTGAGAAAATTAATTATTATGGTCACACCCGAGCTTGGTCTCAAAAAGGATCTGCTGCATCCTCTCTAATTGCAGGTGTTATTGTATTTTACAGCGGCTCTTACCAATCCATCTTCTTATACTCTATCATCCCCTACTTAATAAACTTACTATTGATTTTGAGTTATCCACAAGAGATTAATCTTTCTCAATCTTCTCACAAAAATCAAAATGCTCTAACCTTAAAATCATTTTTTCAGGTAATAAAACAACCATCTGTGCTCAAAATTATGAATGCCTCAGCACTGCACTCTGCTTACTTAAAAGCAGTGAAAGACTATATTCAGCCTTTAATGGTAAGTGTAGCTTTGATCATTCCCATATTATTAGAAGTAGAACCTGATAAGAAAAACGGATTGCTTATTGGACTTTTTTATTTTGTGATTTACCTAGCCACATCCAGAGCCTCGCAACTAGCTGCGAAAGTTGCTGCTTCTAATAAAACCCGTATTTCGCACCAAACCTTGATAGCCGGATTTTTGTTTGGTATTGGCACTGGTTTATTTTATTTCTATAATTTATGGATCCCTGCGCTGCTCCTATTTATTGGCATTTATCTAATCGAAAATGTTCGAAAACCTATTCTTACAGGTCTTATTGCCGACAATGTGCCAAATGAAATGCTTGTTACCGTGATTTCAATGCAGTCGTTAATCAAAACCGTTATAACTGCCTTGTTGGCAATAGCTTTTGGCATTATGGCAGATGCCTATGGAATTGGCATTGCGTTTATTGCCGTGTCATCAATACTCATCTTTAGCACTTTAGTAGTGGATAAATTGATGCCAAAGTAATTGTTTATTGACCTTGAAACTAGATATAGTATACCAAATGGTCACTGCTGAAGCATGTCTGAGTAAAGACCAATTTAAAGATTTCGGAAAAAAGTAGGGTTTGCTTTAAAATCTCATCCTCTACACTTAAGTAAACCTATGTTTTTAGTGCTAAATGGTTTTGATAAAATTTGTTCACAAAAAATATCATATCGTTCACAAAGAAAATCGTACTGTTCACAAAAAAACTCAGAATTGTAAACTTTTACATTTGTATATTTAATTACTAAATTTAGTATTAACCTAAACAAGACTAAAATGACAGATTTTACAGAAGTAACCTCCGAAGGGTGGGGATCAAGAATTATGAATTCTATTAAAGGAGTTCTATTTGGAATAGCACTGTTTCTTGGAGCTTTCGTAGTATTATGGTGGAACGAAGGGCGAGCCATTAAAACGGAAAGAGGGCTTGATGAGGGAGCCAGCCTAGTTGCAACAATAGATGTTGACAAAATTGAGCAAACAAATGATGGGAAATTAGTTCATTTAATAGGGCCAGTTGAGACAGAAAGCATTTTTAAAGATGAAATGTTCAATATTGAACTAAACGCCCTAAAACTTAACAGAATTGTTGAAATGTATCAATGGGTTGAGACAAAAGAGGAAAGCACAAAAAAGAAAGTTGGTGGTGGAACAGAAACTACTACAACTTATGGTTATGTTAAATCTTGGAACGGCTCATTGATAGATTCTGATAATTTTAAAGTTCCTGAAGAACATACCAATCCAAAGAACTTTGCCTATAATTCTTATGGAAGGGCCACAGATGTTGCTACTATAGGTGTATTTACATTATCAAACTCATTACTATACGATATCAGTAATTACCAACCATTGCCTGTTTCTAATGTTGACACTTTAAAAGTAAAAAATAGCCAAATAATGGAATCAGGTATCGTGTATATAGGGGAAGGCTCTCCTACTCATTCCAAAATAGGGGATATTAAATTGAAGTTCAAGGTTATTAAACCTGGCCAATATAGCATTGTTGCAAAACAAGTGGATAATACGTTTGAACCTTTTGGCACTTCAGAGGGTACCACAATTAGTATGATTTCATCTGGCACGGTTTCTTCTGAAAACATGTTCCAAGCCGCTCAAAATGAAAACACCATTATTACTTGGATACTTAGATTAGTTGGCTTTTTTATGATGTTTATTGGACTAGTGATGATTTTTAACCCTCTTGTTGTTTTAGCAGATGTACTACCTTTTTTAGGCAGCTTGCTTGGCATGGGGCTTTCTTTAATGGCAGGGGTTATATCCTTTATGCTATCATTTATTACAATAGCCATTGCCTGGATCAAATTTAGACCTGTTTTAGGAATTGGTCTCTTAATTGCAGGTATTGGAGTTTTTATACTTTTTTATATAACTGCTGGCAAGAAAAAAAATCTTAAAACTGATTCAAGTTCATCTGAAATTGAAGACTAAATTTGGTTTTATTGCGTAGAAAACTAACGTGTTAGCGTTTCTTTTTCTACGCAATAATCTTATAGATCCCAGTTGCTAGAAATAATGTCTATGGCCGATTTACTTGATAAATCGTACTGGCAAGGAACCAGAGAAATGTAATTATTGTCAACCGCCCATTGGTCGTTATCGGTTCCTTTATCAAAATTTACAAATTCGCCTGCCATCCAAAAATATCTTCTACCGTAAGGATCGTGACGCTCGTCAAACTCTTCTTGCCATTTGGCATCAGCTTGCTTACATATTTTAAGTCCCTTAATATCTTCAGTTTGAATAGCCGGAAAATTAACATTTAAAGCAATTCCTTTTGGCAACCCTCTCTTAAGAGTTTCTTTGGCAATTTTAATAATATGAGATACTGTATGACTAAAATCAGCATCAGAAGCATAATCGCAAAGGGAGAAACCAATGGCTGGCAAGCCCTCTAAAGCAGCTTCAATAGCAGCCGACATAGTGCCTGAATACAGTACACTAATGGAAGTGTTACTACCATGATTAATGCCACTTACTACCAAATCAGGCTTACGGTCTTTAAGCACATAATGCTTGGCAATTTTTACGCAGTCAGCCGGGGTGCCCGAACATGCATAAGAATCAACATCTTCAAAAAGGTCTGATTTCTCTAATTTTAGTGTATCACCAATTGTAATGGCATGCCCCATACCCGATTGTGGACTGTCTGGTGCCACTACCACAACTTCGCCAATAGTTTGCATGGCTTCCACTAATACCCGAATTCCTTTGGAAGTTATTCCATCATCATTTGATACTAGAATTAATGGATTGTTCATAAAATTTAAGAGAATTGAATTTAAATAATAGCGTTGTAAAAAGCGATAATACGACTGAGGTAATATAGCTTATCTGCTTTCAAATTGTTTACCCTCATGTACTCCTCAATTTTATCGGCTCTATTAGAAAGAACTCTTAAAAGATCTTTCTTTTTTAAGCTGTACTTGGTGATCTTTCCTTTGCTGTTTAAAAAATAATAGGTATAAACCACCACATTTCTGCTGTACGACATGGGAGGCCCATAAGGGCTTAAATTATCACTTACGGTTTTAGTCACAATAGCTTCTCGGCAAAGTAGGGTTAGCTTACCTTCCACGAGTACTTCAAAAAAAACGGGAGATTCATACTGATTTACCAAGGCATATGGCAACACATAAAACTCTCGATAGGCATCTACCGTTTCATCAAAGATTTGAAAATAAAAAACTCGTTTCCCACTAAATGCATAGGCTTTTTTATGCGCCTCAACTTGAATTAAGTCTTGCGCCAAATTGTACTTAATTTTTCCCGTGATGGTATCTTCATTTACTAAAACAACCATACCTTGGTGCCAAAGATCTGATGAAAATTCTTGGGCATCTGCTGAGATAGCAACCAAAATTATTGCGAGAAAAACAAGCCTTTTTATCATTCTTCTTTTAAAATTTCATGTCCCATTTTGTCCCGTTTGGTCTTAAGATATAACTCGTTGTGCTTATTGGGCTTAATTTCAATTGCAACAGTATCAATAATTTCCAGACCGTAGCCCATTAAGCCAGCTCTCTTTTTAGGATTATTTGATATCAACCTTATTTTAGAAATACCCAAATTACTTAAAATTTGAGCGCCAACTCCATAGTCTCTATTATCAGCACTAAACCCTAATTCTTGATTAGCTTCTACAGTGTCTAGTCCTTCTTCTTGAAGTTTATAGGCTTTCAGCTTATTCTCCAAGCCTATTCCTCTTCCCTCTTGGTTCATATACAGCACAACCCCTTTCCCTTCTTTATCTACCATTCGCAACGCTTCGTGTAATTGCGAACCACAATCGCAACGGCAAGAGCCAAAAATATCGCCCGTAACACAAGAAGAGTGCACGCGAACTAATACAGGCTCGTCTTTATCCCACTCGCCCTTGGTAAGAGCCAAATGGTTTTCTCCTGTGTTTTTTTGCGTATAATAGGTTAGGTCAAAATCGCCAAAAGCTGTTGGCATTTTTACTTTAATCCCTTTTTCAATTAATGATTCCTTTTTCAGGCGATAATTGATTAGTTCTTCAATAGAAATTAGTTTTAAATTAAACTTTTCTCTAACTTTTAATAGATTTGGCAGTCGTGCCATAGTGCCATCTTCGTTCATAATCTCCACCAATACACCAGCAGGTGAATAGCCAGCCATTCTTGCTAAATCTATTGCTGCTTCTGTATGCCCTGATCTACGAAGGACACCCCCTTTTTTTGCTTTTAAAGGAAATATATGCCCTGGCCGACCAAGATCTGATGGCTTAATCGAAGGGTCAACTAAGGCTCTAATTGTTTTGGCTCTATCGCTTGCCGAAATGCCTGTAGTGCAGCCATGCCCATTTAAATCAACAGAAACAGTAAACGGGGTAGCATGCAAGGCTGTGTTTTTGCCCACCATTAAATCTAATTCAAGCTCATCGCAACGGCTTTCCACTAAAGGGGCGCAAATTAACCCACGGCCATGAGTAGCCATAAAATTAACTATTTCGGGTGTTATGGTTTCGGCAGCACAAATAAAATCACCCTCATTCTCTCTATCTTCATCATCTACTACAATAATTACCTCTCCATTTTTTATGGCTTCAATAGCTTCTTCGATGGTGTCTAATTTACTCATGCCTTACTACGATTATAATTTGCTCAAAATTAGCTAGTTCATAGCTAAAACTAATTATTTTAAAATAACATTCCCCAACAGAGAAGCAATCTCTGTTTCTGTTTTTTTTAGTTCTGAGTGTATCTGTTGTATTTCGGTTTGTTCAGTTTCATTGCTTACACTTTTTAAACGCTCAATATTATCTTCTAGCATTTTTCGAACCACACGTTGCTTTAGCCTTAAAATATTGGTAAGTGCTGTTCTTTCTAAATGCGATTTTTCCGATTCTTCAGGAACAAATATTTTGTGCTTGTCTTTCCATTTCGAACTAATATCTCTTTTCTTACTTATAATATCTATTACAGTTCTACGTACTTCTGGGCTTCCGTTTTTAATAAAATAGTCGATCGTTGCAGTATTACCTTTCCCCAATTCCTCTCTAAACTTGTTAAATATCTCCGCATGGATTTCTGACAAAAACTCCACATCTTCCAATTCATTTAAAAGGTAACTCTGTAAGGATGTTTCTTGATCCAGTTCTACATGGGCATATTCTAATAATAACCGAATACTTTCTTGTTCTTGGTATTTGATTATTTCTATTGGATCCCAAATAGCTTCTTGCTCGCTAGGCTGAAGTGTAACAGGCACAGCCTCCTCTGTCTTTGAGTAGTTAGAGGATTTGGTTTTTTTCCTTAATATTTTATTAAGCTCACCAATTAAAACCTGTTCTTCAATTTGCAACAAATCCCCAGCCTCTTTTATATAAACCGTTCTTTTTATAGCATCAGGAATAGCTGCAATGGAAGAAACTATTTCTTTGATGGATTCCGCTTTTTTTATGGGGTCCTTTTCTGCTTCTTGAGCTAAAAGATTAGCCTTAAAATGAATAAAATCCTCCTTCTTATCTTCTAAATATTGCTTAAATTTCTCGGCACCCAATGCTTTTGAATAGCTATCAGGGTCCTCTCCTTCTGGCAGCAACACCATTTTAACATTGAGCCCTTGAGCCAAAATCATATCAATGCCACGCAGCGAAGCTTTAATGCCTGCCATATCACCATCGTATAAAACAGTAATGGTAGGACTAAATCGTTGAATTAGTTTTATTTGTCCTTCGGTAAGCGATGTACCTGAAGAAGCTACTACATTTTCAATACCTACCTCGTGCAATGATGTAACATCGGTATAACCCTCAACCAAAAAACAGTTTTCTGCCATTCGAATGGCCTGTTTCGCCTGAAACATGCCATACAGCACTTGGTTTTTAACATAAACACTTGTTTCAGGAGAATTGATATATTTAGGCTTATCGTCTTTTTTTAGGGCTCTAGCCCCAAAGCCCACTACTCTACCAGAAACATTATGGATTGGGAAAATAACCCGACCACGAAAGCGATCATATTTTTTATTTTCCTTCACAATCAGAAGACCTGCTTTTTCAAGCATTTCTTCAGTATGCCCATTTTTCAAAGCGTGGGTATAGAATCCATCCCATTCATCTTTAACAAAGCCCAATTCAAATTTCTTCAATATGGCATCTGTCATTTTTCGTTCTTGAAAATAACTTAAGCCGATGGCTCGGCCTTCTTGAGAATCCCAAAGGGTAGAAGTAAAATATTCTTTGGCTGCATTTAAAACTATATAAAGACTTTCTCTCTCGCTTTGCTGTTGCGCCTGATCATCTGTAAGCTCCTTTTCTTGAACTTCAATGCCATATTTCTTGGCTAAAAATTTCAAGCTCTCTACATAATTGAGCTTTTCCATTTCCATCACAAAATCAAGGGCATCACCTGATTTCCCACAGCCAAAACATTTGTAGAATCCCTTTACCGGAGATACAGAAAACGAAGGAGATTTTTCGTTATGAAATGGACAGCATGCCCACATACTTTGCCCTTTGCGTTTTAAACTCACAAAATCGCTAACCACTTCAACAATGTCGATACGGTTCTTTATTTCATCTACGGTATGCGAAGGAATCAATAGGAATGAATTTTAAATCTATAATAAACCAAAAGTCCAACAAATCAAGTTATTTTGCACTACTAAAATATAACCTCGTAACATTTTTTTAACATGGATATAACAAAAGAACTTGTACTTGAGGCTCTTTCAACTGTAAACGACCCAGATTTAAAGCAAGATTTGGTAACGTTAAACATGATTGAAGGTGTTGAAGTAGAAGGTAATAAAATAAAATTTTCTGTAGTACTAACTACACCAGCATGCCCTCTGAAAGAAGTTATGCGCAAAGATTGTGTTCAAGCATTAGAAGCGAAATTTGACAAGAATATTGAAGTTGACATTACTTTTGATTCAATAGTAACAACTTCTCGATTAAAAGGAACCAACCTTTTACCAGGAGTTAAAAACATTATTGCTGTTGCATCAGGCAAAGGAGGAGTTGGTAAATCTACTGTAACTTCTAATTTGGCTGTAGCCTTGGCTAAAACTGGAGCTAAAGTAGGTATCATTGATGCTGATATTTTCGGACCATCCATTCATATTATGTTTGGCTGTGAGTTTGAAAAGCCATCAGTTACCACAAAAGATGGTAAGAATTTAATTATGCCTATTGAAAACCATGGCGTTAAACTTATGTCGATAGGTTTTTTATCAAATGCTACCGATGCAATGGTTTGGCGTGGACCCATGGCGAGTTCTGCCTTAAAGCAATTTATTACGGACGCTGAGTGGGGAGAACTTGATTATCTATTAGTTGATTTGCCTCCTGGTACTAGCGATATTCATTTAACCTTGGTACAAACGCTGCCTGTAACAGGCGCTATTATAGTTACAACTCCTCAAAAAATAGCAGTAACTGACGCTGTAAGAGGTGTTGGAATGTTTAAACAGGGCAGCATTAATGTACCTATTTTAGGTGTGGTTGAAAACATGGCATATTTTACACCAGAAGAACTTCCTGACAATAAATATTATATTTTCGGAACCGGAGGTGGAAAAGAATTGGCAAAACAGTTTGATACTCCATTTCTAGGAGAAGTTCCTTTAATACAAGGAATTCGTGAAAGCGGTGATAGTGGATACCCTACCTCGCTTAAAGATGGGCTAGCCTCAGAGGCTTTCCAGTCGTTGGCAGAGTCGTTAGCACAAGAAGTAGCCAAAAGAAATGCAACTAAACCTACAACAAAAGTAGTAGAAATGATTGATGGAGCTGGATGTTCAGTAAAGTAGAAAACATATCTCCTGCTATGCAAGAAAGGCTATCTTCTGCATTAGACACTATTCGCCCCTATCTGGAAGCAGATGGGGGTGATTTAAGGGTTATTGAGCTTACCAACGAAATGACTCTTAAAATTGAATTATTAGGAACCTGTAGTTCTTGCACCATGAGTGCAATGACACTTAAAGCAGGCGTTGAGCAGGCCGTATTAAAAGCTGTGCCCGAAATTAAAGCTGTAGAAGCTATTAATTTTCAAGATTAAGGCAATTTCCCCTCCGCCTATTTGGATTTACCAGTTACATCTTGCTTTAAAATCGAATCTATATTAAACCTTTAATAAAAGTAATAATCAAACTTATTTATCGTAATATAGATGTTCATGAGATTTAACTATTTCCACACTTTACTTGTGCTGCTAATACTTTTGGTTAACACCCAACTAATGGCACAACGAACCTGCGGAACAGTAGATTATATGAACCAACTGAGTAATAGAGAATCGAGAGAGTCACTAGAAAATTGGATTAGACAAAAGCAATTAGAGGCTCCAAATAGCGGGCAAAAAGCATTTAATGTTGATGGAGTAACTGTTTACCAAATACCTGTTGTGGTTCATGTAGTGCATAACGGAGAGGCTGAAGGAGTTGGTTCTAACATTTCTGACAGCCAAATTCTTTCTCAAATAGCTGTATTAAACGAAGATTTCAGAAAATTAAATGCCGATAGTGTAAATATTCCGCCTGAATTTAAGCCACTCTATAGCGATATTGGGTTCGAATTTGTGATGGCAAAGCGAGACCCCAGCAACCAAGCAACCAATGGAATTGTTAGGGTTGATGGAAACCAGGCCTCTTGGTCGATATCAGATGACGTTACCCTAAAAGCAACAAGTTATTGGCCATCCGAAGATTATTTTAATATTTGGGTTGCACCTTTATGCTGCAACTGGTTAGGCTGGGCTCAATTTCCCCAATCAGATATTTTGGATGGGCTAGATCCTCCGTATAACGCAACTACAGATGGAGTAGTAATTACCTATAATACGTTCGGCTCCATTGCTAAAGACCCTAACGCTAATTTGCAAAGTGATTTTAATTTAGGCAGAACTGCTACCCATGAAGTTGGCCACTTTTTTGGCTTACGCCATATATGGGGAGATGGAGGCTGTGGTATTGACGATTATGTTAGCGACACTCCTTTAGCTGAAGATGATTATACGGGCTGTCCAACAATGGGGGCATCTTCTACCTCATGCGGTTCACAAGATATGTTTATGAACTATATGGATTATGTTCACGATGACTGTATGAATCTTTTTAGCATCGGTCAAAAAGATCGGATGATTATCATTATGGAGAATAGCCCAAGAAGACTAAGTCTAACAAATTCTGCTGGGCTATTGCCTCCCTTTGACGAAGACCTTGCCTTAACTAAACTCATCTCCCCCACCTTAGGTATTTGCAATGCACAAGTTACCCCAATAATTGAAGCAAAGAATACTGGCATTTTAGGTCTAACTTCTGCCAATGTTTCGCTTTATGTTAATAACGTGTTAGTAGATAATCAAACCTTTAATTTTAATATAACTGTAAATCAAACCGTTGAGTTACCGTTTAGTCCTATTTTGCTAAATGAGTATGGAAACCTTGTCTTTAAAGCTGAAATTAACTCACTCAATGGATCAACTGATGAAAACCCATATAATAATATTCTAAGTCAAACTAGTCTAAGAGCAGAAACCGTCACTGACTTATTCGAGAATTTTTCTTCGGACAATGCGAAATGGACCGTACGAACTAGTGGAGAGTCAAGTGCCTTAAGTAAGGACAACACCGTGTTCTTTTCAACTGATAATAAGGCAGCCATTTTTAATTATTATGATACTGAAACGAGTTCAGATACATACATTTCGCCAAAACTAATATTGGCTGCTAGCCCTCAAACACTCCTCTTCGATTATGCCTATGCGTATAGAAACGTAGACGATGTGCTCTCAGTCTCAATCTCAACAGATTGTGGCAGCACATTTAGTGACGTGCTTTTTTCAGCAGCTGGAGAGGCCCTTTCAACATCAACAGAAATACCTATTGCCTTTTACCCTACATCAGCGCAAGATTGGCAGCACCTGCAAGTTGATCTTTCAAATTACGCCAACCAAGAAGTGATATTTGCCTTTTCTGGTTTTTCGCAGGGAGGAAATCATATTTTTTTAGATAATATTAAAGCAGTTGATAATTCTTATAACGACCTAGCCTTGCTAGGTTTAGAAAGCACCGCTACACATTGCGGCAATCAAAACGAATTTATTCTGTGGGTTGAAAACAGAGGTTCTATACAACTTAATGATTTGTCTATTGAAACTGTTTTGGGCAATACTAGTTCAACTATAAATTATCCTCAACTTAACTTATTACCTGGAGAGCGCATTAATCTAATGCTGCCTACTATTGATTTTGAAGGCTCGGAAGAACTATCGGTTTCTCTAATTAATGACGATGATAATTCGAATAATAGCTTTACTCAAACCATAGTATCTCCATCAACCACCACAACAGTTCCCTTCAGAGAAAGGTTTGATGCCAATGAACTACCAGAGAATTGGGTGCTAGCAAGAAACCCTCCAAATGCTTCAGGTTGGAAGATAGAAAGTAAAAGACTAGCGTTTATTGGGGCCAATAGCCCCACAAAAGGCCTGTCAGAGTTAATAATTCTTCCACTTCTCAATCTAAGCACCTTAACATCGGCATCTATGCATTTTGATTTTGCCTATGCGTATAACGGATTCAATGAAGAACTGTTAAGGGTTAAGGTATCTAAAGATTGTGGTGTAACATTTGAAACCATATTTATCGAAGGAGGAGAAGAGTTAGCGACCAATTTTACCACCACTCCCTGGATACCTGCTGGAGAATCTGATTGGAAAGATATCTATATCGACCTAACCCAGTTTGTTGGGTATGAAAACGTTCAGTTAATGATTGAATTAGTTAGCGCCAAAGGCAATAATGCTTTTATAGATAATGTTGAGCTGTTTGCTTCAAACATAGAATACCCCTTAGGTTTAGAGGAGAATTCCATTACTGCCTACCCCAACCCAAGTGCCAATGGTATAGTAAATATTAGCTTTAATCTCAAAGATCAGCAGGCTGCCAAATTGCTTATTTATAATGCACAGGGTAGTTTTATTTATGAAGAAGACATTTCAAATGCACTAAACCAAACATTTGAGATTACAACCATCCATCTACAAAACGGCATATACTTTGCACGATTAGTTGGAGCTCAAGTGGATATTTCTAGGTCCTTTATTATTAGTCAATAGGTAAAATCACGCTTCGTCACTACCAGCTCTATCCAATAATTTTTGACTAATAGACTTTTTAGCTTTCGCTCCTAATTCTTTTAAGCGCTCTGTTTGGCTCACTAAATTTCCTTTGCCTTCGGTAAGTTTACCCATTGCATCTTGGTAGCTGGTTTTAGTAGCCTCCAATGATTTTCCTACTTTGATTAAGTCTTGAGTAAACCCTTCAAACTTATCATATAATGTACCACCAACCCTGGCAATCTCAAGTACATGTTTTGTTTGTTTATCTTGCCTCCATATATACGCCACAGTACGCATTACAGCAAGTAAGGTACTCGTGGTTACTAATATTATGTTTTTATCTAACGCATAATTATAAAGGCTATCATCGTGCTGTACAGCCACATGAAATGCAGGCTCAACAGGGATAAACATCATTACATAATCCGGTGCATTTAACCCATATAAATCCTGGTAATTTTTTTCACTTAAATCTTTAATCTTTTCACGAATAGATACTAAGTGTTGTTTTATGTACGCTGCTCCTTTTTCTTCATCTTCTTCCCCCACATATCGTTCATAGGCAGTTAAACTTACCTTAGAGTCTATAATTAAATGCTTATCCTCCGGTAAATTAATAATAAAATCTGGCCGTTTTAGATTTCCTTCATCATCTCTAATAGCACTTTGAGTTGTAAAATGAATCTCTTTTTCGAGCCCGGCCTTTTCTAATAAAAGCTCCAACTGAAGTTCTCCCCAATCTCCTTGAATTTTAGAATCGCCTTTAAGAGCTTTCGTTAAGTTTTCGGCCTCTTTTGTTATTTGTAAATTCGACTCCTTTAAGGCTGAAATTTGTTCTTTTAAAGTTGCATTCCAAGCTAAGCTATCTTTATTCGACTTCTCAACCTTTTGCTCAAAACTGTTTATTCGTTCTTTTAGTGGGTTCAGCAAATCACTTAAGTTTGCCTTATTTTGATCTGTGAATTTTTTGCTCTTATCTTCTAATATTTTATTTGCTAAATTTTCAAAACGTGTTTCTTGCACCTTAGATTCTTGTTCAAACCTACGAACCAAATTTTCGTTATCCGACTCAGTTTTTGCTAAACTACGCTCAAGGACTAACACCTTTTCCCTCTCTTTCTGTAAACTGTTTTCATCTTCTGCTTTTCTATTATTTACTTCCGTCAATTGCGAAAGCAAACCATCTTCTTTTTGGTTAATAAGCTTTTTAAGAAAAACAAAAACGACTCCTGCTCCTAATGCCAACCCTGCTACAAACAATAATATCTCCACTTTCTTTTTTTTCTACCAAGATATAAAAAAATAAGACCATCGGATTCGATAATCATCTTCTTTTATTATCATTACGGCTTCGTGAAAAAGACATTCCCTTTATTTATTACATTATTCATATTTTTCAGTGTTTTGCAAAAAAGCAATGCTCAAGAACTAAGCCTTGCCCACTATGTTACTGCCAAAGAATATGTGAAAAAAGGCAACCTCGATTTAGCTCTTATTGAGCTAGACAGTGCTATTAAAATAGCGCCAAACTTTGGAAAGGGTTATGGACTTAAAGGGGAGATTTATGAACTAAAAAATGAAGATAGAAAAGCTATTGGGCAATACAGCTTGGCAATATTACACAGTCCAAACAAAGCCAATTTCTATCTCAAAAGAGCCTCTTTGCATTTTAAGCTTAAAGACCATAGAGACTATTTGCTTAATGACATAAATAAAGTCATTCGTTTAGAGCCCGAAAACGCTGATTTACTGGAGCTGAAAGCATTTTACTATGCGCATACTTTCAATCCTAATAGCCTAAAACGCGATTATAAAAATGCCATATCCGAACTGGATAAAGCAATATTACTCAACCCTGCTAAGGCTAATTATTTTTACAGTAGAAGTGATTACAAATTAAAAGATGAGCAAAACCTATCCTCTCTATTGGATGTTAATAAAGCCATTGAGATGGAGGATTCAAACGCATCCTATTATTATCAAAGAGCTCGAATAAGATTTGTAATGAGCGATTTTCGATCTTCGTTAAATGATATTAATCAAGCCATTGCACTAGAAGGAAATTCTATCGTTTATTTCCAATTTAGGGGAAACATTTATTATAACCTGAAACGATATAACCAGGCATATGAAAGTTTTTCCATCACAACCAATCTAATATTTAATAAAATTGCTCAATCAAAAACAAAAGTAAGTGTTAATAGTCCACTAAATCTAACATTAAGGCAAACCCTTCTTTTACGAGGAATGTCTTTAGTACATAGCAATAAACCCTACGATGGCTGCGATGATTTTAATAGAGCATTAAAAATGGGTGAGAGTAAGGCAAAAAATTACATAAAACAATATTGTAACTAGAAGTTTAGTACGTGTCTATTAAAGTATTAGATTAAACCCTATTTGGTTAAAAGCAGGTTTTATTCTAATTTTAACAAACATTATGATAAAACTTGAAGGACTAAAGGCATTAGTTGGCAGTTACGATTTTAAGTTAGTAGGTGTTACTATACTATACCTGTTGGCCGCATCACTTGGTCTTTGGCTCCTTTTTGCCGATATAAACTCGTACCCTATTTGGCCTCCTGCAGGAGTAGCTCTAGCCTTAATGATAATTTTAGGCTATCGCATTTGGCCCGCCATATTAATTGGCTCTTTAATAACATTTACGGCTGTTTTTACACTACAAGGGGTTAATATAAACATCAATGCTGTTATGGCCATTTTAGGAATTAGCATTGGAAGTGTTATAGAATCACTTGTTGGTTATAAACTATACCAGATGTTTATAAACGAGGATAGTTCCCCTCATGAAAAAACATCAAATACGTTTATTTTCTTAGCCATAACCCTATTTATTGCTTTTATTGGGTCGTTAACTTATACTATTGGTATTCACAGTTTCTTGCCTAGTAAAAATAGTTTGTTTTCTACAACCTTTTTCACAAACTACCTTTCTCAACTAACGGGTTTATGGCTTTTTACCAACCTGATTCTCGCGTGGGTAAAAAGCAAAACTCATTTTAACTTTAATTGGTGGAAGCTATTGGAGTCAGCTATAAATGTATCTGTTATTGGATTTATGCTTTATATAATGAATTATAAAGAATTGTCAGAACCATTAGAACGATCCTTCCCTTTTCTAATTATTCCTCTCCTGCTTTGGGTGGCTTTTAGGTCAAGCATTAAAATAGTCACTTTTTTGGTTCTAACCATATCGCTATTCTCTGTATATATTACAATTAATTTTTCAGGTCCGTTTATCCTAGAAAATTCTAAAGATTCACTTCTTTTATTACAACTTTTTATTCTCGTTATAGGAATTACTGTTGTCATTTTATCTACAGCTATTTATGAGAGAATAGAAGCTAGCAACAAACTCAGTATGTTCAATGAAAATTTAGAGATAGCTGTTGACAAACGAACAGAGCAACTTGCAAGTGAAATTATTCGCAGAGAAAAAACGGAGAAAAAAACACTTTTGACAAATAATGAACTCAGAAAAACGAATGAAGAATTAGATAACTTCGTTTATAAAGTTTCTCACGATTTGAGGGCTCCGATTTCCTCTATTTTGGGCCTAGTAAATATTGCAAAATACGATACAGATGTTTCTAATATGTTAGCCTGTATAAAGCAAATTGAAAAAAGTGCCATTACGCAAGATAACTTCATAAAAGACATTATTGAGCTAACAAAGAATGCACGCATTAAACCAGTTAGGCAAAAAATTGATTTCGAAAAATTAGTTGATGAAACATTTCACTACTTAAAATACTCGATGAATTCGAAACCGCCAAAGCCAAAATTGAATGTGCTGCAAAACAAAATTTTTTACTCTGATATTAGTAGAATGAAAGTGATATTTAATAATATTATAAGTAATTCTATAAAATATAGCGACCCTAATAACACTGAAATTGATATAAACATAGAAGTTGTAAATGGCCATGCTAAAATCAATATTGGAGATAAAGGCAACGGCATTGAAAAAAAATACCAAGAAGATGTGTTCAAGATGTTTTTCAGAGCCACTGATCAAAATGCGGGGTCTGGTTTAGGGCTATATATTGTAAAGGAAACCATCCAAAAATTAAATGGAAATGTGTCTATCGAGTCGGAAATAAATAAAGGAACCACCTTAAAAATGAGGTTGCCTAATATGAGGCCGCGGAGGTAAAAGTGATTTCGCTTTCCTAAAAAGAAGTTACAACGACTAGTAAAGTGTGCCTTTTAAGGCAACATTACTTTAATCCACCTCTAAACCGTTTACTAACAATAGGGTAGGCAAAAATGGTTATGATAATAATAACACCACCCCAATAAAAGCCCGGGTTCATTTTTTCGGCTTGGCCAAATATTAATAATGCAAGAAGAATTCCGTAAATAGGTTCGAGATTGATTACTAAATTAGCTGAAAAAGCAGATATTTTCTTTAAAATAAACACCCAGGCAGAATTGGCATATACTGTACAAACCAATGCCAAAACCAGTAAATAACCCCAATCCATAGTGCTAGGCATAGCCAATGAAGTACCCTTAGATTGTAAATGCCAAAGCACAAAAGGAATTGTTCCTAAAAAGGCTCCTCCTGTTTCGTAAAAAGTTATTTGCATAGGATGGTGGCGATTTACAAATAACGAATTGGCCACAGAAAATAAAGCTGCAAAAAAGGCCGAAGCAATAGACATTACCAAGCCAAGCCCATAACTAAAGTCGTCTATATAAATTACATAAACACCAAGTATAATCACTACTCCAAAGAGTAATTCTAACTTGCTTATTCTTTTTTTTCTGGCAATTGGCTCAAGTAAGGCTGTCCATAATGAGGTAGTTGCCAACCCTATTAAACTTACCGAAGCATTGGCGTAACGGGCAGCTCCAAAAAACAATAGCCAATGGAAACTAATAATAACACCGGTTGCCAACAGCTTAATCATAACCTTGGGCTCCACTTTAAATGAAACTTTTGCCAAATACAACACTGGAATAAAAGCAATAAATGAAATAAGCGTTCGATAAAACACCACTTCTGGAAAAGAGAGCTTTATTAACAAGCCTAAAATGGCTGTAAATCCCCAAAGAAACACTAAAAAATGAAGATGTAAATAAGGCCTTGACTTCAGCATTACCTTGGCACGTATCTATACATAAACATACCAACAATTGAGAACACAACGTTTGGAATCCACACAGCTATTATGGGCGGAATAATGCCCCCTTCAGCCACCCCTCGGCTCGTAATAACAAAAATAATAAAGATAAACGAAATGATAAACCCAATGGCTATTTGAAGCCCTGTACCTCCCCTACTTTTACGAGAAGACACAATTACCCCAATAAATACCAACACAAAAACGGTAAAGGGCATGGTGTATCTAAAATACTTTTCAACCTTATAAATTTTTGCGCCCTCCAACCCTCTTCTGGTAATTTCATCAATTTTCTTCGTTAGTTCAGGCAAAGTGAGTGTTTCCCATAGTCTATGCTGAGATTGAAAGTCCTTGGGTAAAATAACCAATGTAGAATCCATAACAGCTCCAAAACTAACCTCCTCTCCTTTCTCTAAAATAATCCTTCGTTGCCACCGTTTTAACCTCCATTTTTTTGTTGAGTCGTTCCATTCTATTTGATTGGCAGATAGCTTTTCCTTTAAACTATCTCCCTCAATCCTCTCCATAGTGAATTTATGGCCAAGGTCTCTATTATTATCATAGCGCTGCAAATAGAGATATTCTGTTGGGCTAACCTGAATATGGAAATCTGTTTTAGAAAAATAGAAATTACCTTCGATAAACTCAATTTCGAACGATCGCCTGCTCTTATTGGCTTCTGGTATTACCCATCCATTAAAATAAAAGCTTACTATAGCAATAATTAGTGCTGCTCCAAAATAAGGAACTAGCATTCGTTTAAAAGAAACTCCACTGGATAAAATGGAAATAATTTCGGTATGGCTTGCCATATTAGCCGTAACAAAAACAGTAGCAATAAAAACCGTTATGGGCGAAATTAAATTGGCAATCCAAGGGATAAAATCAGCATAATACTGAAAAATTCTACCTAAAGGAACTTCTGGTTTGGTAAACTCACTAATTTTTTCGGTAACGTCAATTACTACAATAATCGCCACAATGATAAACACCACAAATAAGAAGGTAGTGAGTAGCTTTTGTAAAATATAGCGATCGAGGATTTTCATTTTTTAGAGTGACTAGAGTATTTAGAGTTTAGAGTGACTAGAGTATTTAGAGTTTAGAGTATTTAGAGTTTAGAGTATTTAGAGTTTAGAGTTTAGAGTATTTAGAGTTTAGAGTTTAGAGTATTTAGAGTTTAGAGTATTTAGAGTTTAGAGTATTTAGAGTTTAGAGTATTTAGAGTTTAGAGTATTTAGAGTTTAGAGTATTTAGAGTTTAGAGTTTAGAGTATTTAGAGTTTAGAGTTTAGAGTGACTAGAGTATTTAAAGTTTGGAGTGAGTTGGATTTGAGTTATCATTATCTCCTTAAACTTGCTCCTACTGATGTAAATATCGCTAAAAGTTCATTTGCCTCATTCAAATTATCTTCCAACACTTCCGGCTCCAACCACTTTAATTCTTGAATTATTTCTAGCCAATAAGCGGTTTCACTTGCCTCACTTTCACTAATACTCACTTTGTTCTTAAAATCAGCTTTACTTCTCGACCTATTCGCTTCTCTATAATTAGCACCAATGCTAGTACCCGATTTGGTAAGCTGATTTTTTAGCACTTTTCCTTCTTCTGTTCTAGGTAATGAAATTGACAGTTTTATAATAGAAACCGCAAACTTCCGAGTTCTTAACTCCAACTTTCTACCAAACTCCTTGTTATCCATTTTTTCACTTTTACTTCAAACTCTAGTTCACTTAAAGTCTGATAGAGACTTTCCGAATCATCGGGTCAACCCAAGCAGAAAACGTACCATTAATTATTTGTTGTCGAGCTTCTTTAACTAACCATAGATAAAAGCTTAAATTATGAATACTTGCAATTTGCGCTCCTAATATTTCTTTTGAATGGACGAGATGACGTAAATAGGCTTTAGAATACACTGTATCTACATACCCTCCCAAATTAGCATCTATAGGAGAGAAATCATCTTTCCATTTTTCATTTCTTATATTAATAAACCCTTCTGACGTAAAAAGCATGCCATTACGTGCATTACGGGTAGGCATTACACAATCGAACATATCAACACCTAGCTTTATCGATTCCAAAATATTAGCTGGAGTACCCACGCCCATTAAATAACGAGGCTTGTCTTGGGGAAGGATATCACAAACTAACTCCGTCATCTCATACATTTCTTCTGCAGGTTCCCCCACTGAAAGCCCACCAATCGCATTTCCTTCTCTGCCCTGTTTAGCAACAAACTCAGCCGATTGTTTACGCAAATCAGGATAGGTGCTGCCTTGCACAATAGGAAATAGTGTTTGACTATAGCCATGAATGGGTTCTGTAGAATCGAATCGTTTTATGCAACGCTCTAACCACCGGTGTGTCATATGCATCGATCGCTCTGCATAATCATAATCGCAAGGATAAGGCGTACACTCATCAAAAGCCATCATTATATCGGCTCCGATAATTCTTTGAATATCCATCACACGCTCAGGAGCAAACTCATGTTTAGAACCATCGATATGAGATTTAAACGTAACTCCTTGTTCTACAATTTTACGATTATCTGCCAATGAATACACTTGGTATCCACCACTATCGGTTAAAATGGGACCATCCCATCCATTGAATTTATGAAGCCCACCTGCCTTTTCAATAACATCCAATCCCGGTCTTAAGTATAGATGATAGGTATTGCCTAATATAATTTGAGCTTCGATATCTTCCTTGAGCTCCCGTTGGTGCACTGCCTTAACAGAACCAGCTGTACCCACCGGCATAAAAATGGGTGTTTCAATCTCACCATGGGCAGTTTTAACCACACCTGCTCTGGCTTTAGATTTCGAATCTTGCGCTTTTAAAGTAAATTCCATTACTAAATTTATTATCTCTCACCTACCTGTATCTGCACCTTGATGAGCAGGTGCAAAAATACAGATACTTGGGTTGGACTACTGCCAATCGGCAGGTAATATTATAGGGAATCTCTATTAATTCATTCGCATCAAAATTTTCATAGTGTTTTGAAGGCTCCCTATGGCCATCGGGATTGAAATACCATCAAGATAATATGAGAAAACTAGAAGCAGCATGCTAAACACTATGAAAACCCTTTGGGAACAAAAATAAACAGCGATTTGACTGTGTTATGTTGTTTTTAAATAGCTATGGTTATTCAAAAATAATATGCCTTGCAACTCACTGTCACTTTTTGTTTTTTGAAAGAAATGAATTAATAGAGATTCCCTATATATATTTGTCACTTTTGATAAATTAAATAAATGATCGTTTCTTACCTAGAACTTGCTTTTTTTATAATTGTTGGTGTACAATTAATCTACTGGGTCGTTTGGCTAGCAGGAGTATTAAAACTAAAACCCGATACAGAAAACAAACCCGCCCATGGCGTCTCAGTAGTAGTAGCTGCCAATAATGAGCTCCAAAACCTTCAACAATTAATTCCACTACTGCTCAAACAATCGTATCATACATATGAAATTATTATTGTGGACGACAGGTCTTCGGATGGTAGTTATGATTATTTACTTGGGCTATCTCAACAAGAGCCAAACCTTAAACTTCTACAAGTTAGCGAATTGCCAGATCACTTAAATGGCAAAAAATATGCACTCACCTTAGGAATTAAGGCAGCCTCTTACGATCAAATTCTTTTAACCGATGCCGATTGCAGTCCGCTATCTAACAACTGGATTTCATCTTTTGCAAACTCATGGGACAGCCAAACTTCCTTTGTACTTGGCTTTTCAGAATATGAGCGCAAAAAAGGATTGTTGAATTATTTTATCCGATTCGAAACAATACTAACGGGCATTCAATATGTAAGTGCAGCTGTTTTGGGCAAGCCCTATATGGGGGTTGGTAGAAATTTAAGCTATTCGAAAACACTTTTTTTATCTAAAAAGGGCTTTCACGGTTTTCAAGGAGTTACAGGAGGCGATGACGATTTATTTGTGAATAAATACGCT
>JAKISE010000052.1 GCA_021648745.1 Cyclobacteriaceae bacterium | reverse complement strand
TTTTTTAGGGTTTTCTTTCACTGTTCCACTAGCCACACCTTGCCAGATTAACTGATTTGAGCTATTATCATATACATCCATTACAAGCGTTCCTTTTATGTAATCATTTTCGCTATAGGTAGTGTTGGTATAGCCATTACCCCAACCCCATCCACCTCGGCCATATCGGCCATAACTGCCTGCTCCACCATAATAATTAGTGTAGGCTGTAGTACTTGTTTTTTGTTCAAGAACAAGGTATAAAGTGATAGCAAGGTCGGCATCTTCTCCTCCTTTTTCCATAGCCCTTGATTTAAATTCACTTACAAAAGCAGTTCTCATCCGCTCTTTGTCAAGGTCGTTTATCAGTTTTTCACTTCCTTGTTGCCACCCTAAGAAAGTAATAGATTTGTATTGGGTAAAATCCGCATTTTTATCAAAATCAGTTGTGATTTTTTGTGCGTTTGCTTGTAAGCTTAAAATGCCAACAGCCATTACAGATAAAAAATAATTTAGTTTCATTTTATTAGGGTTTATTTAGTTTAATTCATGAACGCTAAGTAACTGAATTTGTTGGAAAATGTTAGACTTATTCCACAATTCCTAATGCCTCAGTAACCACATAATATCGAGGATCATCCACATCAGAAATAATTGATTTTCCAAAATCAGGGTTGGCCTTAATTAAAATGGCTTTACAATCTGGGCTTAAGTGTTTTAGTCGAATACGCTTGCCTAACTTTCGGTATTTGGTAATAATTCCTTCAATGGCTTCTACACCTGAGTGATCAGACACCTTAGAATCTATAAAGTCAATTTCAATATTTTCAGGGTCTTCGGTAGGAGTAAATTTGGAGTTAAATGCTTGAATGGAACCGAAAAATAAGGGTCCCCAAATCTCATACACTTTAGTTCCATCTTCCTTAATCGTTTTTCGAGCTCTAATTTTAGTTGCATTTTGCCAAGCAAAAACAAGAGAGGAGATAATTACTCCACTAATAACGGCAATAGCTAAATCAAAGAATACTGTAATTCCTGATACCAAAATTATCACAAAAGCATCTGCTCTTGGTATTTTAGGAATGATACGAATGCTGCTCCAAGCAAACGTGCCAATCACCACCATAAACATCACACCCACTAACGCGGCTATTGGTACTTGCTCAATGTAAGGAGATAGAAATAATATGTACGAAAGCAGCATAAGTGCTGCTACAATACCCGATAATCTTCCTCGTCCACCCGATTCCACATTAATCATCGATTGGCCGATCATAGCACAGCCTCCCATGCCGCCAAAAAAGCCATTGATAATATTGGCGCCACCTTGAGCTACACACTCTCTATTTCCACTTCCTCTGGTTTCTGTTACTTCATCAATTAATGATAATGTCATCAATGACTCAATCAACCCAATAGCAGCTAAAATGGCTGCATAAGGCAGGATGAAAAGAAAATTAGCCATTGTGAATGGCACTTGAGGAATTAAGAAAGACGGCAAACCACCTTGGATACCTTCACCTCCGTTAGATTGTACAAATGATAGAACTGTTGGCGTCTCAAATCCTCCAAAAATAACAAGTAGTGATACCGTTAAAATGGCTACTAGACCAGCCGGAATTTTAGAAGTTAGTTTAGGCAAACCAAACATAATGCCCATAGTTAATAATACTAATCCTAGCATCACCCACATTTCAGTGCCTGCCAACCATTGCCCTTCTACCTTAAACATGCCTAGCTGCGACATAAATATGACAATGGCTAAGCCATTAACAAACCCAAGCATTACAGGGTGAGGAATGAGTCGCACAAATTTTCCAAGCTTTAAAAACCCTGCTGCCATTTGTATGAGGCCCATTAACACCAAGGTTGCAAATAAGTATTGAACGCCTGCATCTTGAACGCCTGGCATCAATGCATTTCCTTCTTTTACTAAGGCTACCATTACTACTGCTAATGCACCTGTAGCCCCAGAAATCATGCCTGGCCGACCACCAAAAATAGCCGTAATTAAACCCACCATAAAGGCTCCGTATAACCCAATAATAGGATCAATGCCTGCAACAAAGGCAAAAGCAACTGCTTCAGGCACAAGAGCTAGAGAAACAGTGATACCAGAAAGGATATCATTTTTAGCGTTTTTAGTCTTCTTTTTAAAGAACTCAATCATAGTATAGCGGCCTCATTTTAAAGGGCTGCAAAGGTAGACTTCTAATTGATTAGCACATAGTTTTTTGCAGAATGTTACTTACTTAATTGGCTTTCAACATGTTCGATACCAAACGATACCCAATTTTGCAGTTCTTGATTTGACTTAACGCCACCCTCCTCTACGAAAATAAATCCTTTCATAGGCCGTTTGGTAAAATCCATAGGTCGCACATAATTCTGCTCCAAAACCGCAGATAATTTGCTTTCAATTACCCTAACCATCAACTCATCTTTTATAATGCCACAACACATTTTGCCCTTATACATAAAGGTGAGACCTCCAAACATGTTCTTTTCTTCTACCTGATTTTGGTAAGGCAAAAAGGCTTCTCGCAGCCTGTCGGCTAAATTTTCGTTGTAGGGCATGGTGTTTCTTTTCCCTTAAAATACAAAATAATATCTGTTAGTTTAGTTTTCTCTTCCTTCTTTCATTAGAATTATAGACCTTAGCAGTTCAATTCAAAAATATACGGTTATGGCAATGTTGTTTTTAGTTTTATTCTTGTTTGTTCTAGCAATTATTTCACCATGGGTTTTTCCTAACAAGGTAGTTAGCAATCATAAAAAAGATCTTGATTATTAAATCTATTATTGGTTTGATAAAAAATAGCTAAGCAATTATTGCTTAGCTATTTTTTTGCCTTATATTTTTAGTAGTAGTTTAGTAAAACACAGTGTAGTTTTTATGCCATTTGCATTTTTGTTGTATGTTTAAGGATGGTTAAATTTATTTACTCCCAACTTATTCTTCTCACTTTTTTTGTTTGTTTAGGAGCTCAATCTTATGCTCAAAAATCTTCGGTATACAACTCTTTTTTAAAAGGGATGGATGCTCAAAAGGGCTTCTTTAATATTTATTATGATGAAAAGAGTGATGAGTTGTTTTTAGAGATTGACAAGCTTAACTCAGAATTTTTATATGCTAACTCATTGGCGACAGGAGTAGGTTCAAATGATATTGGCTTAGATAGAGGCCAGTTAGGTAATGAACGAGTAGTTAAGTTTATCAAGGCAGGGCCTAAGGTTTTAATGGTTCAACCAAATTTAAACTTCCGAGCAGATTCTGATAATGCCTATGAAAAAGAATCGGTAGAGCAGGCCTTTGCACAATCCATTTTATGGGGCTTCAAAATTTTAAAAGAAGAAAAAGGGAAGTACTTAGTAAACATTACCGACTTTTTATTGCAAGATGCCCATAATGTGAGTGGTCGTTTAAAGAGAAATAAGCAAGGCAGTTATAAAATTGATAAAAGCCGTTCCGCTTTATATCCTAGTCGCATAAAGTCGTTTCCAGAAAATACAGAGTTTGAAGCCACACTTACTTTTACAGGCAGAGCCGAAGGGTATAATATTAGAAGTGTAACACCTACTTCTTCGGCTGTAACTGTGCGTCAACACCATAGCTTTATTCAATTGCCAGATGACAAATACGAACCGAGGCTATTCGACCCTCGCGCGGGTTATTATGCAATGTCGTACCAAGATTACGCAACCCCTATTGATGAACCTTTGGTGAAGCGGTTTATTTATAGGCATCGGTTAGAAAAGAAAGACCCCAATGCGGCAATTAGTGAACCTGTGGAGCCTATAGTGTATTATTTAGACCGTGGAGCCCCAGAGCCTATTCGTTCTGCTTTAATGGATGGAGCTCGTTGGTGGAACCAAGCATTTGAGGCAGCTGGTTACAAAAATGCCTTTATCGTAAAACTCTTACCAGAAGGTGCTGACCCAATGGATGTGCGTTATAACCTTATTCAATGGGTGCACCGCTCTACTAGAGGATGGTCCTATGGTGGTAGCATAAGCGATCCTAGAACAGGGGAAATAATTAAAGGGCATGTTAGTTTAGGCTCCTTACGTGTACGACAAGATTTTCTTATTGCGACAGGTCTGCTAAGCCCTTATACATCTGCGAATGGTTCTGATGACATGAAACAAATGGCTTTGGCTCGCCTACGTCAATTAGCAGCTCACGAAGTTGGGCACACCATTGGGTTGGCCCATAACTATACCGCTAGTATGGATGGCCGAGCTTCGGTAATGGATTACCCTCACCCCAAAGTTGACATCATAGATGGAAAATTAAGTTTGAAAGATGCCTATGACACTCGAATTGGTGCTTGGGATAAAGTAAGCATTGCCTATGGATATTCTGATTTTGCCAAAGGTACAAACGAGCACAAAGCACTAAACGAAATTATTTTAGACGCTTATCAAAACCAAAAACTCTCCTTTTTGTCAGATCAAGATGCGCGACCTCAAAGCAGTGCTAACCCAAGAGCTCATTTATGGGATAATGGCAGTAATGCAGCCAAAGAATTGGAGCATGTATTAGAAGTTAGAGCCATCGCTCTCAATAATATAGGAGAAAACACCATACAAGATGGCAGGCCAATGGCTGAAATTGAAGAGACCCTAGCTCCTATTTATTTTTACCATAGATACCAAGTAGAGGCTGCTGTTAAGGTAATTGGAGGCTTGCATTATACTTATGCCGTTAAAGGCGATGGCCAAGTTCCAACGGAACTTGTGAATTCTGAAGAGCAAAAAGAAGCATTGCAAGCAATTATACTTGCGTTGGATGCCAAAACACTAACACTGCCGGAATCACTCTTAAAACAACTCCCCCCAAGACCTTTGGGCTATTACAGAACCAGAGAAAATTTTAAAAGTAACACAGGTCTAGCATTTGATCCTATTGGAGCAGCAGAATCGAGTGCCGAAATGACAGTTGGCTTATTATTAAACTCTGCTAGAGCAAATAGGTTAGTGGAGCATAATGCGAGAGATAAATCTCAGCCCAGTTTGGGTTATGTATTAAACGAGTTGATTAAAAATACTATTTGGGCAAGTAGGCAAAAAGGACTAAATCAAGAAGTGCAGCATGTGGCTTCAAGTGTTGTGTTAACTAATATAATGGAATTATCAGTTAGTAGTTCCTCTCATATTCAAACCAAAGCGCTTGCTCAACTAACACTTAAAACACTTAAAGAGGATTTAGAAAATTCATTTAATACAGAGAAGGACATTAATGAAAAATCTTTTCTCAACCTTATGGTAATTACCTTAAACAACTTTTTTAATGACCCATCTGAATGGGAAAAACAAGATTCATTGCCACTCCCTGATGGGTCACCCATAGGGTCAACACTTAATTGCTCTCAAGATGAATAAATGGCTGATTGCCTTTCTTTTTGCTTCGTGCTTGTGCCAAGCACAAAATGTGGTTTTGAATTTGCAGAGCCAAAATCCATTGCAGGTTGGCGAAGGCTTTAGCCTTACTTTTCATCAAAACAATAACGAGTACATTGCAACAAAATGGTCTCAAGGGAAGCTATTTTATAACAACGGTACTTCTAAAACCTATGATAGCTTGAATTTTAATAGGTATTTAAACATAATTGAAGTAGTTACCAATAATAAATTGTTGACCCTAAAACCGATGGGGCTCGCTGGTGCTTTAATTTATGACACTAAGAATTCCGGATCCGTCCTAATTTCAGCAAAAGTTGATCTTGAAACCAGATTTTTATTAACTAATAGTGTTGGTCAATATTTGTTTGCCTCGTATTTAACTACTGATAAGGGTGAAGAATCAAGAGGGTTTAGAATTGATGAACTAGTATTTGTTGCTAGAGAAGAGCAAGTAGTTATAGAGGAGTTTTTTGTTTTATTTCGAAAGGGGGCATGGGAACATTTCAAATTGAATAAATCTGCATTGAGCAAATTATTTAAGAAAGATAAAAAGGAACTACAATTAATTGCTTCAGATAGCGATTTAGATTTGAGCAAGAAAGAAGGGCTTATTCGATTATTTCAGATGTTGAATAAGGGATGATTGTAAAACTATTTTCATCAGAAAAGGAGGCGATTAAAGAAGTGCCAAGTGGAACTATTCGGAAATTAGTCGTTAAAAACCAGGGCTACTTACTCGTTCATTCGAATAATGAATTTTATGTGGTTGATGAACTTTGCCCTCACCAAAGAGCCTCTTTGGCAAAAGGAATGATAAATAGTTTTAATGAAATAATTTGCCCATTGCACGAATATAGGTTTAACCTCAAAACTGGAGCAGAAGCTTCCAATAAATGTGGTAATCTTACCCTTTATCAAATAGCTGTAAAATCTGATGGGCTATACATTGAGATTTAATAATTTGCAGATATTAAAATAATACGCCATTCCTGTTGTTGTATGAATGCTGTTCTTGTTTCATTTCATTTTATAAACTATGATACGCCTTTCTTTGGTGGTTTTATCCGCCCTTATTTTTAATCAATCTTACGCCCAAACTACACAGTCTCCTAAAGAATATTTGGGTTATACCTTGGGAACTCGTTTTACAAATCATTTTAAAATTATAGATTATGTAGAGCAAGTAGCTGAAACTAATGAAAATGTAACTTTAGTTTCGTACGGAGAAACGTATGAGCATCGTCCTCTCATGGTAGCCATTATTTCGTCCAAAGAAAATATGGCTCAATTGGAAGAAATTAGAAAATCTAACCTACAAAGAGCAGGCATGGAAGAGGGTTCTCCAACTAAAAACATTCCGATTGTTTGGCTAAGCTATAATGTGCACGGTAACGAGGCTTCTTCAAGTGAAGCCATGATGCAAACCCTGTACACCTTAGCCAATAAACAAAATAAAGACGTGCAGGAATGGTTAGAAAATACAGTGGTTATTCTTGATCCATGTATTAACCCTGATGGCAGAGATAGGTATGTTAACTGGTATAACCAAACATTAGGGGTGCAGGCCAACCCAAACCTAGATAGTCGTGAGCACCATGAGCTTTGGCCTGGTGGAAGGCAAAACCATTATGTATTCGATTTAAACAGAGACTGGGCTTGGCAGACACAGAAGGAATCTGAGCAGCGAATAGCATTATATAATAAATGGCTACCTCATGTACATGTTGATTACCATGAGCAATATGTAGAGAATCCCTATTATTTTGCTCCAGCTGCTAAACCATATCATAATGTAATTACTGCATGGCAAGGTGAGTTTCAGCGATTGATTGGAGAGAATCATGCCAAATACTTTGATGATAATGGATGGTTGTATTTCACCAAGGAATCCTTCGATTTACTCTACCCAAGTTATGGAGATACCTACCCCACATTTAATGGAGCCATTGGAATGACCTACGAACAAGCTGGCCACAGCCGTGGAGGCTTAGAAGCCTTATTGCAAAATGGAGATACTTTAAAACTTACCGATCGTGTGGCACACCATTACACTACAGGTATTTCTACTGTTGAGGTGGCTTCAAAGAATGCCTCCAAACTAATTTCGGAGTTTGAAAGTTTTTATAATACTCCTGTAAAAAACAAGTATAAGTCCTATGTTATTACAGAAAAAAATGAGCAAAAAATTGAAACATTAATCACTCTCTTAGATAAGCAAAAAATAACCTATGGTAAAGTAAATGCAGACAAAAAAGTTGAAGGATTTAATTTTTCAACAGGGGTCGAAGCATCTACCACTGTGCATAAAGGAAATTTAGTTGTGTCTGTCAACCAGCCTAAAGGTGTGCTTGTGTCAGTGCTTTTTGAGCCAAATACGGTAGTTAAGGACTCCGTTACGTACGATATTACTGCTTGGAGCTTACCATATAGTTTAGGTTTTAGTGCAATAGCTTCTACTACTGATGTTTCCAGCAGTGCTTGGCAATCAATTCCTTTCACCAAAAATACATTGACAAGTGCCAAAGTGTATGCGTTTGTTTGGGAAGGAACATCAACCCAAGAGGTAGCTTTGGTTGGCAGTTTGCAATCAAAAGGAATTAATGTGAGGGTAGCAGATGAACCATTTTCTACTAAATCTAAAAGTTATCAAAGAGGATCGTTCTTGGTGCTTAAAGCCGATAATAAGCACTTAAAAGGGTACGAAAAACTTGTAATAGAAGAAGGTAATAACAAAACCATATCCATTGCGCAGGTGCCAACTGGCTTTTCTGTGCAAGGTAAAGATTTTGGCTCAAGTTCAATGCGATTGCTCGAACGGCCCGAGGTTGCGGTAATAGGGGGCGATGGGGTTTCTCCAACAGCTTTTGGCGAAGTGTGGTATTATTTCGATCAGGTAATGAACTACCAAGTGGCTATAATACGCACCGAGTATCTGAGCCATATGGATGTTTGGGATTATGATGTATTAGTTTTCCCAAATGGGTATTATAGCACAATAGATGAAGGAAAGAGAAAGGAATTAAAACGCTGGGTATCGGATGGAGGAAAATTAATTCTTTTAGAAAATGCCATTCGTTCATTTGTCGATACCGATCAATTCGGGTTGGTTACAAGTTATGAGGACGAAGAGGAGGATGACGAAGAAGATCCTAGCCAAGAAGTATATGCCAACAGAGAGAGAAAAGGAATAGAAGAGCATATCCCAGGGGCTATTTATAAGACCAAGATGGACAATACACACCCACTTGGTTTCGGTTATGATAACCAATATTTTACCTTAAAAAGAAGCAGTAAGAAATACCTATTGCTCGAAAATGGCTGGAACGTAACGGTATTGCCTTCAGGCAAACCAGTAGCAGGTTTTGCTGGCCATAAAACACGAAAAGAGTTAAATAACACCTTAGTTTTTGGCGTGGAAAAAATTGGCAGTGGTTCTGTTGTTTATTTTGTGGATGATCCTCTTTTTAGGGCTTTTTGGCAAAGTGGATTTAAGGTATTCGCAAATGCCGTTTTCTTATTGCCTTAGCTGGCCTTAGGTTCTTCCTGCGACTAGCAAAAAAATAGCCTTAGCGAGATGCTAAGATTAAGGAAGACTAGGGTGAATTCTTCTCCGCCAGTTGGCGGATCAGAATAAAAAAAGAAGAAATGAAAAAAATAATTATAGCCTCCAAGAATCCGGCAAAAATAAAAGCTGTTGAGAATGCGTTTACAAAAGTGTTTCCAAATGAAGTATTTGAATATGAAGGTGTAAGTGTGCCTTCTGATGTGCCCGACCAACCGGTTGGAGAAGAAGAAACTCTTTTAGGGGCTGAAAATAGGGTTAATAATGCTATTAAGAGCTATAAAGGGGATTACTGGGTTGGACTAGAAGGTGGAGTTGCTCACAGTGATAATCAATTAGAAGCCTTTGCTTGGATGGTGATTCGATCAAGTCAAATGCAGGGAAAAGGGCGAACAGGCTCATTCTTTTTACCACCCAAAGTAGCAGAATTAGTAAAAGAAGGCATGGAATTAGGCCTTGCAGACGATGAAGTATTTGGGCAATTTAACTCCAAGCAAAAAGGAGGTGCTGTTGGCCTTCTCACTGGTAATTTATTAACTCGCACCTCGTATTATGAACATGCCTTGATTTTAGCTTTGATCCCGTTTATTAATGAGGAGCATTATTTGTAGGCTCATTTTATGGCGTAATTACCCCCCTCCCTCAAAATAGAGCTATAGGAGTCCGTTCAAGCATTTTTTCTTGTTGCCTTGGTTAAACCCGGATTATGCAATAGAATTCGTAATGAGAAGACAAAATGCAATAAATCAGAAGTTTATATTCGAAAAGCATAGCACCGCTATGGTTAAGAGGATAAACTTAGTAAAACGACTGATTTGCAGCAGTTTGTATTAGTAATAGAATTTCTATTGCATATTTCGGGTTTAATCACCTTGGCAACCTGAACAGCCCAATCAAGTGGAAGGCCTGATTGTTTACAGAATAAAAATTGCAACTTTATTGCAATTAAACAAAAGGCTTCTCTACTTTGCATACATAATGAACAACAGAAAATCTATACAATTACATCATCATCACCATAATTGCCCTCAGGCGAACAGGTGATAGATATGTATATATACTAATATTTAAACCCCGTCTGAGTAAATCAGACGGGGTTTTTCTTTGCCCTTCTCTTTGGTTTGCTCAGCACTATTAAAAAATCATGAGCACATTAAAAATAGCCATACAAAAATCAGGAAGGCTAAACCAAGATTCAATTAAACTACTTCAAAACTGTGGCATCCACATTGATAATGGGAAAGATCAACTGAAAGCTGCAGCCTCTAACTTTCCTTTGGAAGTACTGTATTTACGTAATGGAGATATCCCTCAATATGTAGAAGATGGAGTGGCCGACTTGGCCATTATTGGAGAAAACCTGCTGGTGGAGAGTCAAAATAATATTGAGATTGTCCGTAAGCTTGGATTCTCCAAATGCAAATTATCATTGGCAGTACCAAAAGATGCTACATACAGAGGTGTGAGTTATTTTGAGGGCAAAAAAATAGCAACCTCCTATCCTAATACATTAAGTACATACCTCAACCAACAATCTGTTAAAGCCGATATTCATATTATAAAAGGCTCTGTGGAAATTGCGCCTAACATTGGATTGGCAGACGGTATTTGCGATTTAGTGAGCTCAGGAAGTACCCTTTTCAAAAATGGGCTAAAAGAAACGGATACTATTTTAACCTCTGAAGCTTGTTTGGTTAAGAGCAATCGGCTAACTCAAGCCCAAGAAGAGATTCTTAAAACTCTAATTTTCAGAATTGATGCGGTTCAAAAAGGCAAAAAATCTAAGTATGTATTAATGAATGTACCCAACGAAAAAATTGCGCAAATAGCCTCCATATTGCCCGGAATGCGAAGCCCAACGGTGCTGCCCTTGGCAGAAAAAGGTTGGAGTTCGGTACATTCCGTAATTGAAGAAGGAGAGTTCTGGAAGGTAATCGACCAACTTAAAAATGCTGGAGCAGTAGGTCTGCTTATTATTCCAATCGAAAAAATGGTCTTATGAAAATTATAAAAAATCCACCAAGAGCGGATTGGAAAGCTATCTGCAAAAGACCCGTTTTAAAGGCAGAAAACCTTCAACAATTAGTAAACCAAATATTCGAAGAGGTTAAAGTTGGCGGAGATAAAGCCATTGCTAAGTACACTCAACTATTTGATAAAACGAGTATTTCAACACTAGCGGTTTCAAGAGCAGAGATTGAAAAGGCAGAAAGAGAATTACCAAACGAACTAAAAGAAGCCATTCAATTGGCAGCTTCCACTATTACCAAATTTCATAAGGCACAAATGCCTCAAAAAATAGAAGTGGAAACCGCTCCAGGGGTAATTTGTTGGCAAGAAGCTCGGCCTATTGACAAAGTGGGTATTTACATTCCGGGAGGAACGGCTCCTCTTTTTTCAACAGTTTTAATGTTAGCCATTCCTGCAAAAATTGCTAAGTGTAACGAAATTGTACTGTGCACACCGCCTGATAAAAATGGCAATATTAATCCAGCCATTTTATATGTAGCCAATTATGTGGGAGTAAGTAAAGTCTACAAAGTAGGAGGTATTCAAGCTATTGCAGGAATGACATTTGGAACAGAGTATATTCCTGCAGTATATAAAATTTTTGGCCCTGGCAACCAATATGTTACTGCTGCCAAACAGCGTGCTGCACAACTAGGTGTGGCCATTGATATGCCTGCGGGGCCTTCCGAACTATTAGTACTAGCTGATAAAACATCCAATCCTGCTTTCGTTGCTTCTGATTTGCTTTCCCAAGCTGAACACGGAGCCGATAGCCAAGTGATTTGCGTAGTAAAATCAGAAAATCTGATTAGTGAAATAGAAGAGGAAGTCAATGGCCAGTTAGAGCAGCTTCCTAGGAAAGCGATTGCTGAAAAAGCAATGGAAAATTCCAAATTTGTTATGCTCGAAGAAGAGCAAGATTGTATTGATTTTATAAATGAGTATGCACCAGAACACTTTATAATTTGCTGCAAAAACGAAGAATTTTATACAAAAAATATTCGCAATGCAGGCTCTGTGTTTATTGGTAATTACACGCCAGAAAGTGCTGGTGATTATGCCTCTGGCACTAACCACACGTTGCCCACTAATGGGTATGCAAAGTCATTTAGTGGGGTAAATATGGATGCCTTTCTCAAGAAGGTGACCTTCCAAAAAATCTCTAAATCAGGCATTCAAAACATAGGATCTGCCATTGAAATAATGGCGGAGGCCGAAGGGCTTCAAGCCCACAAAAATGCAGTTACATTACGACTAAACTCACTTAAAAATGATTGATATAAATTCATTAGTTAGAAAAAATATACAAGAACTAACTCCTTACGCATCGGCTCGGGAGCAATTTTTGGGCAAAGCAAACATTTACTTGGATGCCAATGAAAACCCTTTTGAAAACGGGTTAAATCGCTACCCAGACCCAGAACAGAAAGAGCTCAAAAGGCTTATTTTGCAAAGAAATACGGTTGCTCCAAGCCAAATTGTATTGGGCAATGGTAGCGATGAGCTGCTAGATTTAATAATACGTGTTTTTTGCGAGCCTACCGAAGACAATATTATTATCACACCTCCAACATTTGGCATTTATAAAGTATTGGCCAATGCTAATAATGTAGAAGCAAGAGAGGCTCCTTTAACAAATGATTTTGAACTTGATACTACCACTATGCTAGATTTAGTGGATAGCAAAACCAAAGTCATTTTCATCTGCTCTCCTAATAATCCTACAGGAAATTTAATGGACATTAACTCAATTAAAAAACTGTTGGCTCTCAACTGCATAATTGTAATTGACGAAGCTTACATCGATTTTACTGAGCAAGAAAGTTGGACAAATGCACTTCCAACAAACCCGAATTTAATTATACTTCAAACATTTTCCAAAGCTTGGGCAATGGCTGGTATCCGTATAGGAATGAGTTTCTCCTCGCCCGAAATAGCTCAAAACATCAATAAGGTCAGGTTGCCTTATAATGTAAATTCCCTCTCTCAACAAAAGGCGATTGAAGCATTTGAAAACACCTCCATTATAAATGAAAACATACAGGCCATCAAGAATGAAAAACAATGTTTGTGGCAGTCACTCAGCTCTCTTTCTATGGTTGATAAAATTTACCCTTCCGATGCTAACTTTTTCTTAGTAAGATTTAAAAAGGCGAAAGAGGTTTATACTCAACTAGCTCAAAAAAGCATCGTTGTCAGAGACTTTTCTAGTATAAAAGGGTGTGAAGAGTGTTTGCGTATTTCAGTTGGAACACCCGAAGAAAACAAAACATTAATCGAAACCCTCCAAACAATTAATTGAGATGAAGAAAGTATTATTTATTGATCGTGATGGCACGTTAGTAATAGAACCTCCGGTTGATTATCAATTAGATTCACTAGAAAAATTGGAGTTCTATCCAGGAGTATTTCAATGGATGAATAAAATAGCCAAGTTAGGCTTTGAACTTGTGATGGTAACAAACCAAGATGGTTTAGGAACTGCAAGTTTTCCAGAGGAAACTTTTTGGCCAGCTCAACATAAAATTATAAAAGCATTTGAAAACGAAGAAGTAATTTTTGATGCTATAAAAATTGATAGAAGCTTGCCAGAAGATAACGCTCTTACTCGTAAACCAAGAACAGGTTTGCTAACCGAGTACATAAATGGCAACTACGATTTAGCTAATTCCTATGTAATTGGAGATCGTTTGACCGATGTGGAACTGGCTAAGAATTTAGAGGCTAAAGCGATTTTTATATCAAGCGAGGTTGATGATGAAATAGCAAATGAATTGCAGGAATGCATTGCTTTAACCACCACAAATTGGCAATCCATTTATAAATTCCTTAGCAAAGAGGCTCGAACGGCCTCAATAGTTCGGAATACTGCGGAAACCAACATCAAGATATCGGTTAACCTAGATGGTTCAGGCCAATCAACCATTAATACAGGCATTGCTTTTTTCGACCACATGCTCGATCAAATTGCCAAGCATGGGTTGCTCGACTTGAATATTCAAGTAAAAGGAGATTTGGAAGTAGATGAGCACCACACTATTGAAGATACAGCTCTAGCATTGGGCGAGGCTATTTCTACTGCCTTAGGAAATAAATTAGGAGTAGAACGTTACGGTTTTTGTTTGCCTATGGACGATTGTTTATGTCAGGTAGCATTAGATTTTGGAGGTAGAAACTGGATTGAATGGCAGGCTGAGTTCAAAAGAGAAATGGTTGGCAAAATGCCAACAGAAATGTTTTTTCACTTTTTTAAATCTTTTTCTGATGCAGCCAAATGTAACCTCAATATAAAAGCAGAAGGCATAAACGAGCATCACAAAATTGAAGGCATATTTAAAGCTTTTGCCAAAGCAATTAAAATGGCCATAAAGCAAGACAAAGACAAAATGTTTTTACCCTCAACAAAAGGAATGTTATGAGCAAGGTTGTAATTATTGATTATGGGGCAGGTAATATTCAATCGGTGCAATTTGCGCTGGAGCGACTTGGTGTGCAAGCCAAACTTACTCATAATACAGAAGATATTTTGAGTGCCGACAAGGTTATTTTTCCTGGGGTAGGTCACGCGACTCCTGCCTTGAAATCATTGCAAGAAAAAGGATTGGATAAACTTATTCCAATCCTTAAACAGCCTGTGTTGGGCATCTGTTTAGGAATGCAGCTAATGTGCAGCTTTTTAGAAGAAAATAATCAAAATGGGCTGGACATTTTTTCAACTACTGTTAAAAAGTTTTCAGAAGAAGAAAAGGTGCCTCATATAGGCTGGAACGATATAAAATTTAAGGACGGTGAATTATTTAGAGGCATTGAAGAAAACCCCTATGTCTATTTTGTGCATAGTTATTATGCCGAATTAGGTGTTGAAACTATAGCCACGACAGGATATGGTCAACAATTTTCTGCCGCATTACAAAAAAATAATTTTTATGGCTGCCAGTTTCATCCTGAAAAAAGTGGAGTTATTGGCGAACAAATATTGAAAAATTTCCTAACCATTACCCAATAACTGATTTAGAATGAAAATAATACCAGCAATAGATATCATCAATGGCAAATGTGTGCGCCTTACCAAGGGCGATTACAACACAGAGAAAATGTATAACGAAAACCCTTTAGAGGTAGCTAAATCATTTGAAGACCATGGCATTAAGTACTTGCATTTAGTAGATTTAGACGGGGCAAAGGCAAGTTCTATCGTTAATGGAAAAGTGCTAGAAAGCATCGCAAATAACACCAATTTAACCATCGATTTTGGCGGTGGAATTAAAACTACCAGTGCCGTTAAACAAGCCTTTGAACTAGGCGCTACTCAAATAACAGCAGGAAGCATAGCTGCTAAAAATTCAGCGTTAGTGTTTGATTGGGTTAGAGAATTTGGCCCTGATAAAATTATACTTGGAGCCGATGTTAACAACCGAAAAATAGCCATAAATGGTTGGCAGGAATCAACAAAAATAGAGCTTGATGACTATATTAAGAGCTATATGGCCAAAGGAATCCAATCTGTAATTTGTACCGATATTAGTAAAGATGGCATGCTTAAAGGTAGCTCCATAGAACTATATCAGCAGTTACGTACCAAGTTTCCTGCACTTAAATTAATTGCCAGTGGAGGGGTAACTTCCATTCAAGAATTGGACAAGCTCAAGGCCATTGGCTTGGAGGGTGCTATTATTGGAAAAGCCATTTATGAGAATAAAATCACACTTAAACAGCTAGAAGAATATGTTAACTAAACGCATTATTCCTTGTCTTGACATAAAAGATGGCCGAACCGTAAAAGGAATCAAGTTCAAAAACCTAATTGATGCAGGAGACCCTGTGGAATTGGCATCCTATTATTCTGCCCAAGGAGCAGATGAATTGGTGTTTTTAGACATTTCTGCCACAGCAGAAAAACGGAAAACATTTGCTAGTCTCGTTAATGAAATTGCACAAAAAATTAATATCCCATTTACTGTTGGAGGAGGGATTACATCTGTTGAAGAAGCTAGAAGGTTGTTATTAGCAGGAGCCGACAAGGTAAGTATTAATTCAGCTGCTGTTAGAAACCCTGCCTTAATTACTGAGCTATCTAAAGCTTTTGGTAGCCAATGTGTGGTAGTAGCTATTGATGCCAAGCAAATTGAGGGAGAGTGGATTGTGCATTTAGTTGGAGGGAAAGAACCAACAAGTCTTAGATTATTCGATTGGGCTAAACAAGTGGTTAAACTAGGGGCTGGCGAAATTCTGTTCACCTCCATGAATAATGATGGAACCAAGCAAGGGTTTGCAAATGAAGCCTTACAAAAACTTTCAACACGTGTAAATGTGCCCATTATAGCATCCGGAGGGGCTGGCAGCATTCAACATTTTGCTGATACCTTTCTTTTAGGAGGTGCTGATGCTGCTTTGGCAGCAAGTGTGTTCCACTTTAATGAGATAACGCTACCCAATTTAAAACAAAAACTTCAATCGCAAGCAATTGCCATTAGACTTTAACATTATGATAATAAAATACGACAAAACTACAGGCTTGGTGCCTGCCATTATTCAAGATTATGAAACTCAAAAAGTGTTAATGCTTGGCTATATGAATGCAGAAGCCTATCAACAAACATTAGATACAGGCAAAGTAACATTTTACAGCCGTTCACGAAAGTGCTTATGGACTAAGGGAGAAACAAGCAGCAATTTTTTGTTGGTAAAAGAGATTAAAAACGATTGCGATAATGACTCCCTTTTAATTCAAGTAGAACCAACAGGGTCTGTTTGCCATACTGGATCAGACACTTGTTGGAATGAAGAAAATATTGATAATATATACTTCTTAAATAAACTTGAAGCCATTATTAAAGACAGAAAAGAGAGACCAGATGAGGCTTCCTATACCTCTTCTTTATTCAAAAAGGGCATTAATAAAGTAGCACAAAAAGTAGGAGAAGAAGCAGTAGAGCTTATAATTGAAGCCAAAGACAACGACAAAAACTTATTTCTAAATGAAGCCGCTGATTTGCTATACCACTACTTAATTCTGCTACAGGCTAAAGAGTTTTATTTGAAGGATGTGATATATATTCTAGATTCAAGAAACAAAAAAGAAGAATAAGTCCAAAAACCACTTATACTATTTGATTTAATACATAAAACATCTATTTTTGCAACGTAAAATATAAAGAAACCAAAAGAGGGGACAACAAGTCCCCTCTTTTATTATCTTAAAAATGGATCTAAAACAACACATTACTGAGCTTGCACAAGAGTTTTTGCCTGATGATAATTACTACTTGGTAGAAGTAATTATTAAAGGTTCTGATGCCAAGCAAAAGGTGCTTGTTTTAATAGATGGAGATGATGGCGTAAACATAGATGTTTGTGCAAGTATTAGCCGTCAGATCGGGCATAATTTGGAGGAAAATGAAACGATTGATAAGGCTTATACCTTAGAGGTTTCATCACCAGGGATCGACCATCCATTATTATTAACAAGGCAATACCAAGGCCGAGTGGGTAAACGATTAAAAATTACTCTTACAACTGGAGAGGAAGTTTTAGGCAAACTTTTAGAAGTTTCTGAAGAAACCATTAAGGTACTGAAAGAGACTAAGAAAGGGAAAAAAATCGAAACTGAAGAAATAGAATTAACTTTTAACGATATAGAAAAATCATTTGTACTGATTTCTTTTAAATAATGTAAGGAAAATGGACAGCGGAAACTTAATAGAATCGTTTGCAGATTTTGCAATGCAAAAAAACATCGACAGGCCTACTATGATCAGGATTCTGGAGGATGTATTTAAAACGATGATTCGTAAGAAATATGAATTTGATGATAACTTTGACGTAATTATTAATGCGGATAAAGGGGATCTTGAAATTTGGAGGTTTAGGGAAATTGTTGATGATAACTCAGAAGACATTTGGGATCATGACAAAATCTGTATAACGGATGCGCGTAAAATCGAGGCCGATTTTGAGATTGGTGAAGAAGTTGCAGAAGAAATCAAATTAATTGATTTTGGTCGTAGGGCAGTAATGACAGCTCGTCAAACATTAATCCAACGGGTAAAAGATCTTGAGAAAGATATTATCTACGAAAAGTATAAAGATTTAGCTGGTGAGATAATTTCTGCTGAAGTATATCAAACTCTTTCTCGAGAGGTGCTTTTGGTTGATAATGATGGAAATGAGTTATCAATTAGCAAAAATGACCAAATCCCGAAAGATAGATTCCGTAAAGGAGAATCGGTAAGAGCGGTGGTTGAAGGCGTTGATATGGTAAATGGCAACCCTAAGGTTAAGCTTTCTAGAACAGCTCCAGTTTTTCTTGAGCGTTTGTTCGAAAATGAAGTTCCTGAGGTATATGATGGTCTAATTACCATTAAAAAGGTAGTACGCCAGCCAGGAGAAAGAGCAAAAGTTGCTGTAGAATCGTATGACGACAGAATTGACCCTGTTGGAGCTTGTGTAGGAATGAAAGGGTCTAGAATCCACAGCATTGTACGGGAGTTACAAAACGAAAACATCGATGTTATCAATTTTACTGATAACATGGAGCTATACATTGCAAGAGCATTAAGTCCTGCTAAAATTGGAAGCATTAAGATTCCTGAAGAAGGAGGAAGAGTTTCAGTATTTCTTAAACCAGACCAAGTTTCGTTGGCTATTGGTAAAGGAGGACAAAACATTAAATTAGCAAGCCAATTGATTGGTTTAGAGATTGATGTGTTTAGAGAAACAGGCGATTTCGATGATGAAGATGTTGATTTGGATGAATTTGGAGATGAAATTGATAACTGGATTATCGATGAATTAAAACGAGTAGGATTAGACACTGCAAAAAGTGTATTATCTCTCACTCCAGAAGAAATTACCAAACGAACCGATTTGGAAATGGAGACTATCCAAGAAATCTTCAGAATACTAGGTCAAGAGTTTGAATAGTATCATTTTTTAAAAAGCGTAAAAAACAAGATATTTGAGTATGTCTGAACAAAATACAAAAAGGCTAAGTCAGGTTGCCCGTAAACTTAATGTGGGAAGAGATACCATTATTGAGTTTTTGGCAAGCAAGGGTATTGAGATTGATCGAAACCCTAATGCTAAAATTACAGGCGAAAACTATAGTTTGCTTGCCAAAGAATTTGCTGCTTCTTTACACGACAAAGAGGAGGCAGAATCTATTGTGATTGGTGTTCAGCATCAAGATAATCAAATTACGCCTACCGAAGAAAAGCCTGCTCCTGCTAAACCAGTTGAGGACGACAAAATTCTCATTAAAAATCTGTCTGCTACTAAAATTGAGACTGCACCCGAGCCAGCGAAAGAGGAGAAAGTTGAAAAACCTGTTGCAGAGGTAAAAGAAGAAAAAAAGGCTGACGAGGCTCCTAAATTAAAAGGGCTTAAAGTTATTGATAAAATAGACCTTGCCCCTAAGAAGAAAAAGGTTGAAGAACCAAAAGTCGTAGAGGAACCTCAGAAGGTTGAGAAGAAAGAAGAACCTACACCTGAGCCAGCGGAAGAGAAGGTTGAAAAACCTGTTGCAGAGGTAAAAGAAGAAACTAAAGTTGTTACCCCCAAAGAGGAAATTCCTTCGGTTACTGCAGCACCCAAAGAAGATAATCCTAAAGAAGGCGTAATTAAGGCAACTGCTCAAAAAGTACGTGGGCTTAATGTATTAGGTAAAATAGAGCTTCCTAAAGAGCCGGTTAAGAAAAAACATAAGCCAGTTGCTTCTTCAGATACAAGCAAGAAAAAACGACCTAGAAAACGCATTGGAGGAGCTCCTGGTGCAGGAACTGGAAGACCGAATACAGGAGGACGTGATTTTAAAAAGTTTGATAGAGGAGGAAAAGGAAGGCCAAAAAGAGTTGTTAAAGAAGAACCCACAGATAAGGAAATTCAAGAACAAATTAAGGCTACTTTGGCTCGATTAAGTGGCGGTAGTGGCAAAAAAGGTGCTGGCGCTAAATATAGAAAAGAAAAACGTGATGCTGCTCAAGATGCCAAGGAAGAGCAGATGATGAAAGAGTACGAATCGTCTCAAACATTACAAGTGGCTGAGTTTATCTCTGCAAATGATTTAGCTTCATTAATGGGTGTTTCTGTTAATGATGTAATATCAACTTGTATGGGCTTAGGGATGTTTGTCTCTATTAACCAACGCTTGGATGCTGAAGCAATTACTGTAATTGCTGATGAATTTCATTTTGAAGTTGAATTTGCTTCTGCCGAAGATGAAGTTACTGTAGAAGTGCATGAAGATGCGGAAGACGAATTACAGGATAGAGCTCCAATTGTAACTATCATGGGTCATGTTGACCACGGTAAAACATCTTTGCTGGATTATATAAGAAAATCAGCGGTAACAGAAGGTGAAGCTGGAGGAATTACACAACACATTGGTGCCTATGATGTAATGACTGAATCGGGGCATAAGATTGCATTTCTAGATACACCTGGTCACGAAGCATTTACTGCGATGCGTGCACGTGGTACAAAAATTACCGATGTTGTAATTATTGTAATTGCAGCTGACGATAGCGTGATGCCTCAAACAAAGGAGGCTATTAATCATGCTCAAGTAGCTGGTGTTCCTATTATTTTTGCTTTGAATAAAATGGATAGGTCAAATGCCAATGCAGATAAGGTGAGAGAGGAACTTTCGCAAATGAATGTAATGGTCGAAAGTTGGGGAGGTAAATACCAAGAGCAAGAAATATCGGCAAAAACAGGTGCTGGTATCGAAGACTTACTAGAAAAAGTATTACTGGAATCTGAATTATTAGAGCTTAAAGCAAACCCAAATAAGAATGCGACTGGTTCTGTAATTGAAGCAGCCTTGGATAAAGGACGTGGATACATTACCACCATCATGGTGCAGGAAGGAACCCTTAAAGTAGGAGATGTTCTTTTAGCTGGATCACATTTTGGTAAAGTAAAGGCCATGTTCGATCATAAAGGAGCTAAAGTAAAAGAAGCTGGCCCAGCAACTCCTGTTCAGATGCTTGGTTTGGGCGGAGCTCCGCAAGCTGGAGATGTGTTTAACGTAATGGACAGCGATAGAGAAGCCCGTGAAATTGCTAACAAGCGTGAGCAGATTTTACGTGAGCAAAGTGTTAGAACGAAAAAACATATTACACTTGATGAAATCGGAAGACGTTTGGCCATCGGTAGCTTTAAAGAGCTTAACATTATTCTTAAAGGAGATGTGGATGGGTCTATTGAAGCACTTTCTGATTCATTACAAAAATTAACGACCGAAGAGGTACAGGTAAACATTATTCATAAAGCAGTTGGCCAAATATCTGAATCAGATGTATTGCTTGCCACTGCTTCTGATGCCATTATTCTTGGTTTCCAAGTAAGGCCTTCACCTGCTGCTAAAAAAATAGCAGATACCGAAGCTGTAGAAATTAGACTATACTCTATAATTTACGATGCTATTAACGATATTAAGGATGCCATGGAAGGTATGCTCGACCCTGACACAGAAGAAATAATTGTTGGTAATGTAGAAATACGTGAGGTATTTAAAATTACTAAGGTTGGTACGGTTGCAGGTTGTATGGTTATAGATGGCTTTGTCAAACGAAATAACCCTATCCGATTAATCCGCGAAGGTATTGTAGTGTACGAAGGCGAAATGGGTCAACTTAAACGATTTAAGGACGATGTTCAGGAAGTAAAAAAAGGCTTCGAATGTGGTTTGAGTATTAAAAACTTTAATGATATTAAAGTTGGTGATGTTGTTGAATCTTATGAAACTCGTGAAGTAAAACGGAAGTTGTAAACTTAATTACCATAAAATAAATCACAAAAGCTTGGGAACTTATCCCAAGCTTTTTTTATTGCACTATGCTTCTTCATTTACTCCTTTGGTCTGGCTATTTTTTCTTTTTCCAGCACTATCTGTTTTATGGCCTGACCATTTAACCCGAAATATGCAATAGAATTTCTATTAGGCCTTTAACTCACTTCAAATCAGTCGCTTTGCTTTGTTTGTGTTCTCACCATAGCGGTGCTATGCTTTCGAATCCAAACTGCCTGATTTATT
>JAKISE010000051.1 GCA_021648745.1 Cyclobacteriaceae bacterium | reverse complement strand
GCAAATCAGTCGTTTTACTAAGTTTATCCTCTTAACCATAGCGGTGCTATGCTTTTCGAATATAAACTTCTGATTTATTGCATTTTGTCTTCTCATTACGAATTCTATTGCATAATCCGGGTTTAACAATAGGCCGAGTTGGTTCTGTTAATTCCTCGAAAAGGGGGTTGCCAAGTAATTAAATGACATATATTGTATTCGTACGCTAATATTATAGCACAAATGCCAAACTTTATATGCTTAGTCTATTTTATTAGGGAAGGTTTCCTTTTATTAGCCATATCTAGGGCAGTTGCAACTATCCCGGCTGTATCAAAACCACATTGATGTTGGAGTTGTTCTTGTGTTCCATGCTCTATTATTTCATCAGGAATCCCTAAACGCTTCACTTGAGTTAAATAATTATTTTCTGAATTAAACTCTATAATGGCACTGCCAAATCCGCCAACTATGGTTCCGTCCTCAACTGTAATAACATTATTAAATTTACCCATTATCTTGTGCAGTAATTCGGTATCTAAAGGTTTAACAAATCGCATATTATACACAGCAGCGGATATTCCTTTACTTGCCAACTCATCTACTGAATTTAGGGCATAATTACCAACATGGCCTATGGTTAAAATGGCAATGTCGTCACCATCAACCAATTGTTCTCCTGTGCCAATTTCAATTGTTCTCATAGGAGTTTTCCAGTTGATCATAACACCTTGCCCTCTAGGATATCGAATTGTAAAGGCTTTACCTTTTCTAGGTTTTTGAGCAGTAAACATTAAGTTTCGCAACTCTTCTTCATTTATAGGGGCGGCAATTATCATGTTGGGAACGCTACGCATAAATGCGAGGTCATAGGCTCCATGATGGGTAGGGCCGTCTGCCCCAGCAAACCCAGCTCTGTCCAAACAAAAGTTAACTGGTAGGTTTTGGATGGCCACATCATGAATTACCTGATCGTAAGCTCGTTGCATAAATGTGCTGTAAATATTGCAAAATGGCACTAAACCCTGAGTGGCAAGGCCTGCAGAAAATGTTACGGCATGTTGTTCAGCAATGCCAACATCAAACGCCCTATCTGGCATGGCCTCCATCATTATGTTAAGTGAACAGCCTGAAGGCATGGCGGGGGTTATGCCCACAATCTTATCATTTGCTTTGGCCAATTCTACCAAGGTATGTCCAAATACATCTTGATATTTTGCTGGCTGAGGTTTTTCAACCGTTTTTTTATGAATTGCGCCTGTAACTTTATCAAAAGAACCAGTAGCATGCCATTTGGTTTGCTCCTGTTCTGCAGGCTTAAACCCTTTACCCTTTGTAGTAATACAGTGTAAAATCTTTGGCCCTTTGATATTTTTCATGTCGCTTAATACCGATACCAAATGATCTACATCATGGCCGTCAATGGGACCAAAATATCTCAAATTAAGCGATTCAAACAAGTTGCTTTGCTGGAGTAAGAAAGACTTTATGCTATTTTCAAATTTTGATGCTAACTCCTGAGCATTTGGGCCTAACTTATTCAGCTTTCCAAGAATTTTCCAAGCCTCGTCTTTAATTTTATTATAGGTTTGGCTTGTAGTAATATCGGTTAAGTAGTCTTTTAAAGCACCCACGTTGGGGTCAATCGACATATTATTATCATTTAAGATAATTAAGACATTAGAATTTGCAACCCCTGCATGGTTCATGGCTTCAAAAGCAAGCCCCCCAGTTAGGGCGCCATCACCGATTACCGCGATATGCTGCCTGTCTTTTTCACCTTTAATAGCCGATGCTACTGCCATACCCAATGCAGCAGAAATAGAGGTTGAAGAATGACCAACGCCAAAAGCATCGTACTTGCTTTCATCCCTTTTAGGGAAACCAGAAACCCCTTTATAAATTCTGTTGGTATGAAATTTATCTCTTCGACCCGTTAAAATTTTGTGCCCATAGGCCTGATGTCCAACATCCCAAATGAGCTGATCATTAGGGGTGTTAAATACATAGTGTAAGGCAACGGTTAACTCAACAACACCTAGGCTAGATGCAAAATGCCCTCCATAAACCGACACACTATCAATGATGTAATCTCTAAGTTCTTTAGAAAGCTGGGTGAGAGTTGACCTATCTAGTTTTCGTAACTCTTCAGGAGAGGTTATGTTTTCCAGTAAATCGCCTGGTTTAATTTTCATAGCTAATTCTATTAATGTAATTTAATAGCTAAATACAACAGATTTCTTTGGCAAAGTACAAAGGTACATTAATTTAAATTCTACCCTTTTAGTGAAGGATTATTATTTGGTATAGCTTCTGTCCTTTTTTAGTTGGTTTAATGGGTTTCAAATTAATAAATACCAATATATTTGAATGCAAATACTTATCACTGATAGATTGAATTACGAAATTAAACTACCGCTTTTTGAAGGGCCGTTCGACTTACTTCTTTTTTTTATTGAAAGAGATGAGTTGGATATTTACGACATTCCTATTTCTAAAATCACTCAGGATTTTCTTAGTTATGTAGAGGAGTTGGAGAAGCTTAATTTAGAAGTTGCTAGTGAGTTTATTTTGGTTGCGGCAACACTTATGCGCATAAAAGCCAAATTATTATTGCCTAGGGAAAGATTGGATGAGTTAGGTCAGGAAATTGATCCTAGAGAGGAGTTGGTGAGGCATTTATTGGAATATAAAAAATATAAGTCTGTAATTGCTGAGCTTGCATCTTTAGAAGAAGAGCGTGCACTCAAAGAAAAGAGAGGAAATGTTTTAAAGGAGCTTAAAAAGCTTTCTGAAAGCACAGACGTAGAATCGGAACTGCAAGATGTGGATCTTTATAAACTCCTAAAGGTGTATGAGCGTGTTTTAGTACGATTTGAGAATGAGCAGAAGAGGCCAATCCACACCATTGTTCCTTACCCATATACGATAGCAGATAAAAAAAAGGAAATCTTAAGCAGGTTGGTAGATAAGTCTAATATTTCGTTTGAAGATATAATAACGAAGGGGCTTAAGGATAAAGTTTCTGTAATTTTTAACTTCTTAGCTATTTTAGAACTGCTACAGATGCAATTGATTGGTATTACGGTAGGAGAAGGTTATAATAATTTTTGGATTCAAAAATTGGATAGCACAGAGGAAAAGGCCTTGGCCTAAACAAAAAATCGTCATTCCAAAGAATTTGGAATGACGATTTAACCCGAAATATGCAATAGAATTTCTATTAGGCCTTTAACTCACTTCAAATCAGTCGCTTTGCTTTGTTTGTGTTCTCACCATAGCGGTGCTATGCTTTCGAATCCAAACTGCCTGATTTATTGTGACTTAAAGCCTCATCACGAACCCTATCGCATAATTCGGGTTTAATTAAGATTTAGATGTTCTTAAAACTTCTCTGTTCCAGCAAAAAAGAAACTTCCTTCAATCCCTGCATTCTCGTCAGAGTCAGATCCGTGAATTGCATTGGCTTCAATTGATTTGGCAAAAAGGTTACGGATAGTTCCTTCAGCTGCATCTTGAGGGTTTGTTGCCCCAATTAATGCTCTAAAGTCCTCAATGGCATTTTCTTTTTCAAGAATCATTGGCACAATAGCTCCTGAAGACATATAGGCACACAAATCGTTATAAAAAGGGCGTTCTTTATGAACTTCATAAAATTCACCAGCTCTTTCGCTGCTTAGTTTAGTCAATTTCATTGCTTTGATCGTAAAACCAGCTTCTTCAATCATTTTTGTGATAGCGCCAATATTTCCTGCTTCAACAGCATCGGGCTTTATCATTGTAAAAGTTTTATTTGTTGCCATTATTATTAGTGTTATAATTTGTCGCAAAACTAGGAGATATTATTGTTATTTAAACAACAATAATTAAAGTAAGTATTGAAAGTTGAGAGGCGAGAAGCTGATTTTTCTTAAAATCATTTAATTTTATCAATTTCTAGTATCATTTTAATAATAATAGTTCAAATTTTACCCTTTGCATTTAGTTTAATTCATGTGAACTTTGCAGGCTTACAAATAGAGGAAGATTTTTTCTTTCCATAATATATGCAGGAGACAAAGGAATTTGAATTACTTTTTAGCAGTCCCAAAAATATTGTACTTACTATACACCTAAATCCGGATGCCGATGCCTTAGGGTCTGCACTTGGGTTTGCCTTGGTACTTCGTAAAAAAGGGCATACAGTTTCTGTGGTTTCTCCCAATACCTTCCCCGATTTTTTAAAATGGATGAAGGGTAATGAAGATGTTTTAGTATTTGATAAGGAACCTGAGCTATGTAAGAAAGTGATACAGGATGCAGAACTGATATTTAGTATGGACTATTCTGCGTTAAAAAGAGTGGGGCCGGTTGGTGATGAAATTGCTAAATCAACTGCAAAAAAGATAATTATCGACCATCATAGAGACCCAGAGGGTTATGCTAGTTTGATGAAATGGAGCACCAATGCAGGTGCCACTTGCGAATTGGTATTCGATTTGCTTGAGGAGCTGCAATGGCTACATTTATTAGACAAGGATGCTGGTGATTGCATTTATGCTGGAATAATGACGGATACTGGAGGTTTTAGGCACCCTAACACCTCACAGCATATACATGAAGTAGTGGCAAAATTACTTGGTATTGGTGTTGATGGCGCAAGGGTTTCTAAACTTATTTATGACACCAACACGGTTGATAGAATTAAACTTCTTGGATTTGCATTAAGTCAAAGATTAAAAGTGATTACTACCCATAATATTGCTTACATCTATTTGTCGGCAGAGGACCTAAAGAAGTATAATGCCCAAAAAGGTGACACAGAAGGACTTGTTAACTATGCGTTATCAATAAAAGGGGTAGTAATGGCTGCACTTTTTAAAGAAAGCGACAACATGGTTAAAATGTCGTTTCGTTCGGTAGGAGAGTTCTCGGTAAACGATTTTGCCAAAACTAACTTTGATGGGGGTGGTCATACAAATGCAGCTGGAGGTGTTTCTAAAACGATGAACTTACAACAAGTAGTTGAAAAATTTGAAAAATTAGTACAGACATATAAATTAGAATTAAATAAAAAATCATGAATAGGATAAAACAGTATAGTTTTATAATTGGCTTTATTACCATTTTTTTTGCGGCTTGCGGGCAAAAAGAGTATATAACCTCAGAAACAGGACTTGAATACTTAAAAGTAAAAGAGGGAAGTGGCGAACGCCCTAACGATGGAGAATTTTTGATGTTAAATGTTTCTTATTCTGATGCCAACGATAATGTTATGTTTTCAAGTGCAGAGAGAGGAGGAGCATTGCCCCTGAATTATGTTGATTCAGTTTTTAAAAATAATGGTAGTTTAGAAGAAGGGTTTAAATTGTGTGGAAAAGGAGATAGCCTTATTTTAAGAGTCCCTGCTGAAATTATTTTCAAAGAGTCGTTTAGAAGACCGTTGCCAGACACCATTCCTCCTGAAAGCATTATAACTGTTAACTTGGGAGTACAAGACATTTTTACACAAGAAGAATTTCAGACATATAGAGCAGAGCAGAGCCGTAAAGCAAGAGAAAAAGCAGCAGGGGAAACCAAAGAACAAGTGGCGAAAGATGCTAGAATTATTGAAGATTACTTAATTGAAGAAGGCATTGAGGCACAATCAACACCAGAAGGACTTTATTACGTAATTACTAAAAATGGAAATGGAGAGCAACCAGAAAATGGTAATACCGTTGTAGTGAATTATACAGGAAAACTCTTAGATGGCACTATGTTTGATTCCAGTGTTGAGGAAGATGCCAAAGCTGGTGGCGTTTATACTGAAGGAAGGAATTACGGTGCTCCTTTTGAATTTCCTTTAGGCCAAGGAAGAGTAATTAAAGGATGGGATATAGGCATTGCGCTTTTAAGCAAAGGAGCCAAAGCGACACTATACATTCCGTCTGGGTTGGCTTATGGGCCTGGAGCCAGGGGAGAAGTTATAGGATCCAATGCGGTTTTAATGTTTGATGTAGAACTTGTAGATTTTAAATAATGAAAAATTTTATAGCAATTTTAAGCGTAATATCAATTTTAAGCTTCTCTTGTAACACCGAAGAAACTCAGTTTTTGACGTATGAAGAGCAGTTAAAAATAGATACTAAAGTAATTGATGATTACTTAAGCAGTAACGGCCTTACTGCTGATTCTACTGTAGAAGGCTTAAGGTATGAAATAACTAAAGTGGGAGATGGAACTTTTCCAACAGGTGGAGATGTAGTGGTTGTAAATTATACTGGCAAGTTGCTAAACGGAACCGTATTTGATTCTAATACAAGTGGAGGATTTAGTTTCTCACTAGGCCAAGGAAGAGTAATTAAAGGTTGGGATATTGGCATTGGTCTTTTAAGCAAAGGAGGAGAAGCAACCCTTTACGTACCTTCAGGTTTGGCTTATGGCACCCGAGGAGCTGGTAGTTCTATAAGTGCCAATGAAGTATTAATATTTGATGTTGAACTAGTAGATATAAGATAATTATGAAGAAATCAATTTTATTTTTGTTGGCTCTTGTCGTGGTAGCATTTTCTTGCAAAAAGGATGACGAGGCAACGGCCTTGCCATTTGAAGAACAGTTAGCTATTGATCTTCAGAAAATAGATGCGTACTTGGAGGAAAATAGCATTACTGATGTATTGAAAGATTGCAGAACAGTTATTACTCCTATCGGAGACCCCTGCAATGGAGATGTAAGTTATGTGCTGCAAGAGGAGGGAGGGGAAGCTGGATTGACACCTCCTGATGTTGGAGTAAAAGTTATTGTATCCTATAAAGGTTTTCTGATGGAAACAGGAGTGCAATTTGATGAAAATGATACAATTGAGTTTTCTCTTGGCAACCTAATTACAGGTTGGCAGGTTGTTTTATTAGATATGCAAGAAGGTGATTCTGTAACTATGTATATTCCTTCTGGTTATGGCTATGGATTTAAAAAAGAGACTACAAATGACATTCCTTCAAATGCCAACCTAATCTTCCAAATGAAACTGCACCAAGTTAATTAGACTTACATGCAATTATGTTTTGCCACCAATAACCCTCATAAGCTAAACGAATTAAAAAATTTGGTTGGAAGAAGCATCCTGTTACAAAGTTTAAAAGACATCGGTTGTTCGGCAGAAATTCCTGAAACAGGAGATAATTTAAAGTCTAACTCACTTGAAAAGGCAGCGTATATTAAAAATCATTTTAATGTAAACTGTTTTGCTGATGATACAGGGTTGGAAGTAGACGCATTAGGGGGGGCTCCTGGGGTTTATAGTGCAAGGTATGCCGGTGAGCCTGCCAACTCTTTGCTTAACATGAAACTTCTTCTGAAAAACCTTGATGGTATTAAAGAAAGAACTGCACGTTTTAGAACGGTTATTACATTATTGTTGGAGGACAATGCCCCTGTTTATTTTGAAGGAAGTGTCGAAGGTGTAATTTCTCTAACTGAAAACGGAAGTGAAGGTTTTGGTTACGATCCAATTTTTATTCCTAACGGGTTTGGTTGTACTTTTGCAGAGATGGAGCAATCAGAAAAAAGCAGGATTAGCCATAGAGGCAAGGCGGTTGCTAAGTTGGTAAATTATTTAAATAAACCTTACTAAGCTCATTTTGAGTAAAACACCTTTCATAATAGGAATTACCGGTGGTAGTGGTTCGGGAAAAACCAGATTTTTGAATGGACTCCTTAGTAAATTTTCATCAGAGGAAGTTTGTCTGGTATCTCAGGATAATTACTACAAACCAAGAGAGCAGCAACCAGTTGATATAAAAGGGGTTAAAAATTTTGATCTTCCTGAGTCTATTGATTTTGAAGCCTACAAAAAGGATATTGAGTCGCTAAAAGCTGGTATTGCTGTTAGAAAAAAAGAATACTCATTTAACAACCCTGAAGCTGAACCAACCATTATTACCTTAAAACCAGCTCCTGTAATTGTAGTAGAGGGAATTTTTGTTTTATACTATCAGCCAATAGCTCATATTCTTGATATGAAGTTATACATAGATGCAAAAGACTACATTAAGTTGATCAGGAGAATTATACGGGATGACAAAGAACGAGGATATGGCCTAGATGATGTACTGTATCGGTACGAACACCACGTTATGCCAACTTACGAAAAGCATATTAAGCCTTTTAAATCTGATGCAGACATTATAATCCCTAATCATAAGAAGTATGATAGTGCCTTAGATGTGATAGCGACCTACGTGCGATCTAAAATAAATTGAATCGTAAATAGTTAGGTGCTAATACATGGATTAGATAAATTTGCCACCTGTTAAAAATGGAGAAACAAAAAACACGTAGCCACCCTGTTATATTACTTTTGGTAATATTGCTTGGCATGTCAGTATTGGTGTATCAAACTGCTCATAGCTTTGTGCAAGATGCGCTTGTTGCTAGCGGGCAAGTGGATGATTCAACAAAATCTGATTCACAAAATTCGCAAGAAGTAATAATAGCATCGCAGGATGTGTTTCTTTCGGTTTCAACAATTCAAGTAGATCAGGTATATCATCAAATTAAAGAAATCGTTTTTGGTGATGACAAAAAAGAGAAAGATACACACATTATTACTAAATATGTGTCTTCCTTTTTTAAAACCCTGTTTCAGCAGGTAATATCTCCCAACGCCCCCTAGTTACATCATTTCAAGTATTACCTCATTCCTATGATTCCTAGATAACTATCGGCAGGAATCTGTAAATTAGCTGATTTAATTGTAGGAATAAAACTAAAAAATAATTTATTAACTAATCTAATTTTATAAAATCATGAGAAATAAAGGTGCAATTGTTGTGCTAACATTAATTGTTACAGCATTATGTCTGTATTATTTATCCTTCACATTTGTGTCGAGAAATATACAGAAAGAAGCAGTAGCTGCTTCTACGAACGAATCGGGTGTTGTTGACCTAGCAAAAAAACAAGTGTATTTAGATTCTATTTGGAATGAGCCCGTTTATAGCTTATTTGGCATGGATTATACATTCAAAGAAATAAAGGAAACAGAGCTTAATCTTGGCCTCGATTTACAAGGAGGTATGCACGTAGTGTTAGAGGTTTCTCCAGTAGAAATTTTAAAAGGACTGAGTGGAAATAATGAAGACCCTGATTTTATTGCTGCCATTAATATGGCCATCCAAAAGCAAAAAACCAGTCAAGATACCTACAGCAACCTGTTCTACGAGTCGTTTAAAGAAATTAAGCCAGAAGGTAAATTAAGCATCATTTTTGCAAATGCAGCTAATAGAGGAAAAATCTCTTTCGAAACAACCGATCAGGAAATTATGCGCATAATCAATGAAGAAATTGAAGATGCGATGGATCGTTCTTTTAATATTTTAAGAACACGAATTGATAGGTTTGGTACTTCGCAGCCAAATATTCAAAGACTGCAAGGCACTGGTCGTATTCAAGTAGAAATACCTGGAGCAGATAACCCAGCAAGAGTTCGTAAGCTATTGCAAGGGGCTGCAAAACTTGAGTTTTTCGAAGTAGCTACCCCACAGGAGTCTGGTAATTTTTTGCAATCGATGAATGCATTTTTGGTTGCAGAACAAAAAGCAAATACTAAATCAGTGGATTTAGAGGATGTTGATGGGCAGGATGAAGAACAAAGTTTACAAGGTTTACTTGGAGATGGAGCAGATACTACTAGCCTTTCGGATGCGGATAGTGCTAATACAGAAGCCAAACTTGATTCTCTATATAATTCTCAAGTTTCGCCAATATTTAGCTTAATAACTAGCCAAGAAGGCTTGGTGTATAATGTAAAGGATACGTTTAAGATTAATCGTATTTTTAAACGAGCCGATATTAAAGCACTTGTTCCTAGAGGGTTTAAATTTGCGTGGGAAGTTAAAGCACATGATCATGATGACTTAACTGCAGAGCCTCACATTGAATTGCATATTTTAAAAACAGGCCGTGGAGGCAAAGCACCTTTAGAAGGAGATGTAATTACCGATGCACGTCAGTCGTTAGATCAGGCTACACGTCCTTCCGTTTCAATGCAAATGAATGCAAATGGAGCTAAAAAATGGAGAAAGCTTACCGCAGCCAATATCGGAGAAAGTATCGCAATTGTATTAGATGGGTATGTTTATTCTGCTCCAAATGTAAATGGTGAAATCCCTAATGGAAACTCTGAAATATCTGGAAATTTCTCAATTGAAGAAGCCAAGGATTTGGCTAATGTGCTAAAGGCTGGTACTCTACCTGCTCCAACACGAATTGTGCAAGAAGCTATTATTGGGCCTACTTTGGGTGCAGAAGCTCAAGTGCAAGGTGCTATTTCTATTCTAGCCGGTTTAGGTTTGGTCGTATTATTTATGGTTTTCTATTATGCCCGAGGTGGGTTTGTAGCCAATTTCGCATTGCTTTTTAACATCTTCTTTATCATGGGTATTTTAGCACAACTCAGTGCTGCTCTTACCCTACCTGGTATTGCAGGTATAGTGCTTACCATTGGTATGTCTATTGATGCCAATGTGCTTATTTTTGAAAGGATAAGAGAAGAATTGAGGAATGGTGTTGCTTTACGTGAAGCCGTTTCTTCTGGGTATAATAAGGCATTTAGTTCTATTATAGATTCAAATGTAACAACGTTTTTAACCGCAGCTATTCTTTACTCATTTGGGCAAGGGCCAGTTAAAGGGTTTGCAATTACGTTAATGATTGGTATTGGAAGTTCATTCTTTTCGGCCGTATTTATTACAAGAGTTATTATTGAAAAATGGTTACGTAAAAAAGGAGATGCAAGTAATTTAAATTTTAAAACTAAATTATCGGCAGGCCTTCTTTCTAATATGAACATCGACTTTATGTCGAAAAGAATAAAAGCCTATATCGCATCGGCAGTTATTATTACAATTGGCATGGTTTTACTATTTGTAAACGGGCTAAACCTAGGCGTTGATTTTAAAGGTGGTCGTTCGTATGTAGTTAGTTTTAATCAACCAGTTGTAGCTTCAGATATTAAAACCAGCCTAACCGCAACTTTTGAAGGCGCAGGTACTGAAGTAAAAACGTTTGGGGCAAATAACGTAATTAAGGTTACTACCAGTTACGAAGTTTCTGATGAATCATCTGAAATGGATGAGAAGGTTCAGTTATTATTGATAAGCGGATTATCAGAAACCACAGGCCAAATGTTTATAAAAGATGGATCTAAGGTAGATGATACTCACTTTTCAATTTTGAGTTCAGAAAAAGTGGGAGCTACCATTGCTGATGATATTAAGAAAGATTCGATGAAGGCAATGTTCCTATCATTAATCGTAATTTTCTTATACATTGTGGTACGGTTTAGAAAGTGGCAGTTTGGGCTAGGAGCTATTGTGGCTTTGTTTCACGATACATTAATGGTGTTATCTGCTTTTGCTTTTGCTAGCTTACTGGGTTATAGTTTTGAAATTGATCAAGTGTTTATTGCGGCTATGTTAACCATTATTGGTTATTCAATAAATGATACCGTAATTGTATTTGATAGAATAAGAGAAAATGTAAACCTACATACCTCATCTAATAAAATGGATATTTTTAACGGTGCAATTAACAGTACTATGAACCGTACTGTAATTACTTCATTAACTACGTTGGTGGTTGTACTAGTATTATTAATCTTTGGTGGAGCCGTGCTAAGAGGCTTCTCATTCGCATTAGTAATTGGTGTGCTAGTAGGTACGTACTCATCTATTTTTATCGCTTCTCCAATTGTGTTGGATTTGGATAAAAAGAAGTAGTAAGCAGTTTTAAATCTGTCTTTCAAAAAGCCAATACTCTTTAATGAGTATTGGCTTTTTTTATTAGAATAGGCTGCAAGCTAAAAAATCAACATCGCTTAAAGCTGACAGTATTCCTTAGGTCTAACTCTCATTGTCTGGCGTAAGACCAAGTAATCTTTCTTGGTTAACCAACCAAGGTAGCGGTGCATAAAAATGGACTCGGTTGAGCCTAGAGATTATCGAGTCTTTCCTGCTTCCCTGCGTACAACTTCGAGAGGCGGGCGCTCGATAATGATTAAGTCACTTAGATATATTGTTAGGCAACCTACTCCCTCTTCCAAAAGAAAGGAGTAAAAAGGATGAGGACAGTAAATAATTCAAGCCTACCCAAGAGCATTAAAAAAGAAAGAATCCATTTGCCAACATCAGGTATGGCACTAAAATTATTAACCGGACTTACATTGCCCATTCCTGGGCCAACATTGCCCAAACTAGTGGCAACCACACTTAATGCTGTAGTAAAATCTAACCCTACCCCAGCCATAATTATACTACCTATCGCAAATACTAAAAAGTAAATAATCATAAAGGCTAATACATGGTAAGTTAATTCACCTTGGATTGCTCGGCTATTAAGCCGTACAGGAATAATTGCATTGGGATGCAACTGACGTTTCATTTCTAGAAAGCTATTTTTGAATAGCACTATATGTCGTACAACCTTTATGCCTCCTGCTGTACTTCCTGCCATTCCTCCAATAAAAAGTAAAGCAAAAAAGACCATTGTTATAAGTGGCGACCAGGCTGTAAAATCTTCTGTCACATACCCGGTAGTTGTTATAATTGAAACTACAGAAAAGAGGGTGTCTCTAAAGTTTCTTTCAAACGAAAAATCTGTTAAAGAGTGAACAAACCCAGTAATTAATACAGTAGCCAATAGTATAAAAACTAAGTAAATAACAAACTCCTCGTTGCCAATCACTTTTTTAAATTTACGTTTTAGTATAAAGTAAGTAAGTGTAAAACTAGTACCTGCTAAAAACATAAACAGAGTAATTATATAATGTATATAGGCTGAGTCGTAGAAAGCAATGCTGTTATTTTTGGTAGAAAATCCACCTGTAGCCATTGTTGTTAGGCTATGGTTGATTGCATCAAAAAAAGACATATCGCCTAAAACCAATAAAATGGTTTCTAAAAAAGTTAAACCAACATAAATCAACCAAAGCCTCTTAGCCGTATCTTTTATTCTAGGCTTTAATTTTTCTGCAGATATCCCAGGTGCTTCTGCTACAAATAATTGCATGCCACCAATACCAAGAATAGGTAATATAGCTACGGCTAGCACAATTATGCCCATGCCTCCAATCCATTGTGTAAGGCTTCGCCAAAGCAAAATTCCTTTAGGAAGTGATTCTATGTCATTTAAAATAGAGGCACCAGTGGTTGTAAAACCCGATATGGTTTCGAAAAAGGCATCGGTAAAATTAGGAATACTCCCACTCAATAAATACGGAAGCGTTCCAAACAGAGACATAACAATCCATCCAAGAGTAACTACTAGATAACCATCTCTTTTTTTAAGCTCTCGAGGGGCAGATTTCTTCAAAAAAAACCAAAGAGGAAGCCCGGTAAAAATGGTGATGGCAGCTGAAGAGGTTATTGGCATCCAATCTTCTCGATAATAGAGGGTGAAAGGAAGAGACATTAACATGCCAAAACCGCTAATTACTAGTAGTAGGCCTAAAATTGAAGCAATAAGTTTTACATTAAACCGACTCATGAGAAGTATTCTTCTACCTGTTGAATAGATTCTGGTTTGCAAAGTACCACTGCCCGATCCTTGGGTCTAAACTGGAAATCTCCTTTAGGGATTATCGCTTCTCCTTTTCGGATAACTCCAGCTACAATAACTGAATCAGGAATGTCTAGAGATTTAAGGGTATCTCTTGTGATTTTAGACTCTACTTTAATTACAAATTCTAATACTTCGGCATCTACCCCATGAATAGACGTTAAATTAATTATGTCCCCTTTTCTTATATACCTAAAAATAAAATTAGCTGCAATTAATTTTTTGTTGATCATTGTGTCCACTCCAATATTTTGTGATAAGTGGATGTAGTCAACATTTTCAACTAAGGCAATCGTTTTTTTAACATTATGGTCTTTGGCTACTAAGCTAGAGATTATGTTCGTTTCTGAATTTCCGGTAACAGCAATAAATGCATCGGTTTCGTCTATTCCTTCTTCTTGAAGTAAATCAACATCTCTGCCATCACCATGTATTACCATTACGTTAGGCAACATATCTGCCAGGTCAAAGCATTTCTGTTTATTAATTTCAATTAGCTTTACATTAAATTTCTTACTTAACTGCTTCGAAGCATTAATTCCAACCTTGCTTCCTCCAAGCACCATTACACGCTTTAATCCTTGTTTTTTCTCTCTGGTGGAAAGCATAATTACCTTATCTATAGCACTTGGCAGAGTAATGAAATAGGCATGATCATTTTCATTAAATGTATCGTTTCCGTGGGGGATAATCGTTTCTTTATTACGTAGCAAAGCCACGGTAATAAAACTATTTGTGGGGTCTAGTTTAGAGGCTTCTAGTAGAGTTTTTCCACAAAAAGGGCTGTTTTTGTTTATAGGTAGCCCAATTAAAGAGAGCTTCCCTCCATCAAAATCAAAAGAATCTGTCAACGCAATCTCCCGAAGTAATCGTTTTATTTCACGACCTGCCAACGATTCTGGAGAAATAATTTCATCAATTCCTAAATCAAATAAATCCAGTTTGTCTTTTCTTACTAAGAATTCAATGTTTTGAATACGAGCAATGGTTTTTTTTACTCCTAAATGCTTTGCTATAATGCAAGTAGAAATATTTGCCTCTTCAGACTCGGTAACGGCTATAAAAAGATCGGAATTACCTATGTTAGCTTCTTCAAGTACACTAAATGAGGTTGCATTTCCTCTTACTGTAACCACATCAAGCTGTTTTGCAAGATGAGCCAATTTTACCTCATTCAGGTCAATTATTGCAATTTCATGGTCTTCTAGAACCAATAATTTAGCAAGATGAAATCCAACATCACCTGCACCTGCTATTATTATTTTCATTTGATATTGCTAGCTTACAAAAGGCATAAATTAGATTTTAACGAAATAGCTAAAACTTATTTTACGTAACAAATATATTAGTAAACAGCCATCTTAAAAAGCCGTTCATCTAAGTATTTTAACTAATACGCAAATTAGGTTTTTTACTTACCAATATGGCTTTTACCATCAATACCTTTGTGCTATGATTGTAATGGATGGAAAAAGTGGGCTTCGTAATCGAATCGGATATAAAGAAATCGCAAAAAAATACTTTGAATTTTATGAGGTATTAGTTGAAGATAACTTTGTAATTAATATGATTTCGATGTTTGATGAGTGGGAAGAACAAGATGGCATTAAGTTTGAACAAATTATGCCGTCTGATTGGGATATGATTTTGAAGGCTATTAAAGTATTAAATATAGAACCAGCTGTAGTAAGTAATTAATTTTTGTCTCTTATTTCTCACAATTTTGCTGTTTGTAAGATATATTTTGGAGAGTGTTATTTCTATACATAGGCATCTGACAAAGTGTGAGCCCTTATCATTAAGACGGATTATCCTATAATATTTTCTTTCGTAATTATATCTAATGGCATTTTTTGGCTTGATTCAACAGCCTCATTTAAAATTAAGTATTTATAAAAGGCTTGGATACTTAAGTGGCCTTGCATCTTTGGGTTTTGATGGATGATAAAATCAATTAAGCCATTTTGTAAGTATTCTATATTTTTAGAAACAAGATCATACCCAATAATTCTATATAATTTTTTTTCTAAATTAGCATCAAGCCCTGCTGCAACCTGGTACGCTCGGGAGTTTGGCAAAAAAACGTGTACATGAGCTTTATTTCGGAGTAATTCTTCCATATCCATCTCACCAGCCTTCATAGTAATTTCTTCGATAAGGTTTGGGTTAAAATTATTGTTGATATAATACTTTTTAAACCCCCTTATTCTTTCTTCAATGGTTTTGTTAATGCTATCAAAATCGGTGAACTTACATATAATTGCTCTATGCCCCTCAGAGAAACCGTAATTAAGTAATTTGGCAGCAAGGTATCCGCTTTTTTGGGTATCTTGACCAATAAATGTCAATGGGTTGGTATTTGCCAAGTTAGAATCTACTAATACAAATGGGATTTTTTGAAAATTGAGCCGTTTGCAAATGCTTGTTGCCTCCTCTTCTAATAAAGGGGCCATTATCACTCCATCTGGTTTCAACTCTATGGCTTGAGCCGACTTGGTAATAAAAGAATTTTTATTATGCCGGTTAAATGTATAAAAACTTAATTGCATACCCAGCGACTCATACTCAGCTGCCGCTTGTTTAATTCCATTATTTAGCATTCCCCAGTATTCATTGTCGTTGGGTAATATTATGGCCAACTTATACACCTTATTAAGTTTAAGGTTACGGGCAAACACATTGGTGGAATAATTACCGTCTTTAGCAATTTTAAGCACTAGCTGTTTTGTCGATTCGGCAACTTCTCCTCTGTTATGCAAAGCACGATCAACAGTGCCAACCGATACCTTCGCCAATTTTGCAATTTCTTTAATGGTAATTTTTTTCATGTATGCAAATCTAAAAATCAAATGCCTTATTGCAAAGTTAATAAGAATGTATTAGGTTTGTTGTATCGTTAACGAGCACGGAGTTATTTTTTTAAGCTTTAATATTAATTAAAAATTAAGTAAATATGAACAAAGTAGTAACATTTGGAGAAATTATGCTAAGGTTGTCTCCTCCGGGCTTTCTTAGATTTTCACAATCAAATTCGTTTGATGTTGTATATGGAGGAGGAGAATCCAACGTGGCCGTGTCGTTAGCAAATTACGGTGTACCTGTTGATTTTGTAACTAGGCTGCCCCAAAATGACATTGGAGAATGTGCTTTAATGGAAATGAGAAAGAGAGGGGTTGGTACATCTAACATTGTATTTGGAGGTGATAGGCTTGGGATTTATTTTTTAGAAACCGGAGCAGTGAGCCGAGGAAGTAAAGTGGTTTACGATCGGGCTCATTCAGCCATTGCCGAATTAAAACCAGGCATGATAGATTGGGCTAAGGTATTTGAAGGAGCAGATTGGTTTCATTGGACTGGCATTACCCCGGCCATTTCACAAGGGGCAGCTGATGTATGCTTAGAGGCTGTTAAAGTAGCTTCCGATTTGGGCATAACCATTTCTACAGATTTAAATTACCGGGCTAAGTTATGGAAATACGGTGTAGAGCCGGAAGCCATTATGACCGAACTCACTTCGTACTGCGATATTATTTTAGGTAACGAAGAAGATGCCGAAAAACATTTTGGCATTAAACCAGATGGCCTCGATATTACCACACAAGGACATGATGTTAAAGCAGAGGCTTTTCTATCAGTATGCCAGCAAATGATGAAAAAGTTTCCGAGAGCAAAAAAAGTAATTACCACGTTAAGGGGTTCTATTTCTGCTTCACATAATACCTGGGCAGGGGTTATGTACGATGGAACAAACATGTTTGAATCTACCCAATATCAAATTACTGATATTGTTGACAGGGTTGGTGGTGGAGATTCGTTTATGGGAGGTCTTATTTACGGTTTATTAACATACCCTGAAGACGACCAAAATGCACTGGACTTTGCAGTAGCAGCATCATGCTTAAAGCATACCATTAAAGGAGATGCAAATTTGGTAACTATAAGCGAAGTAGAAAAGTTGATGGGGGGAGATACCTCAGGAAGAGTGGCAAGATAATTAATTATAAAAACTTAAAATGGCAAGATTTACACGAATTGAGGTAGCTCTGAGAATGAAAGAAACCGGGCTTGTGCCTGTTTTTTATCATAAAGATATTGACGTATGCAAAAAAGTATTAAAAGCATGTTATGATGGGGGTATAAGAGTATTTGAATTTACTAACCGTGGCGACTATGCCCATGAGGTTTTTAACGCACTCAATAAGTATGCTGCTGAGCATGCTCCTGAGATGATTTTAGGGATAGGTTCTGTAATAGATGCTGGAACTACTTCTTTATACATTCAAAATGGGGCTAATTTTATAGTGTCGCCTATTGTAAATAGTGAAATGGCTAAAGTGTGCAACCGTAGAAAAGTTTCCTGGTCACCTGGTTGTGGTTCGCTTACCGAAATATCTTATGCAGAAGAGTTGGGTGCAGAGGTTGTAAAGATTTTTCCTGGGTCTCAGGTGGGAGGCCCTTCATTTGTGGCAGCTGTTAGAGGCCCTTTTCCTTGGACGAGCATTATGCCCACTGGAGGTGTAGAACCAACTGAAGAAAACCTAAAAGGCTGGTTTAAAGCAGGTGTGCATTGCGTAGGCATGGGTTCCAAGCTTTTTGTAAAAGATGGAGACGGAAATTTTGATTATCAGCAACTAACCCAAAAAGCAAAAGGTACGCTTGCGATCATTCAACAATTTAAAGGGTAATTTTTCTACCCAATTCTGTTTGTGTAGTGTTGAAAATAAGTACTATAAATTTAGGGCGACTCGATTTCTCATTTAAAAAGGTAAACCTGTTAATCCTTAATTGTAATACCGTTATAACCTGAGTTCGGGATAAGGAATAGCTGCCAGAAAATAAAATAGTAGGTGAGCTTTTTAATATAAAAAGCAAAGATATAATGGATTATTTCAAGATTTTTATATTCAAAAGATTGCCTGCTATTTTATTTTCCCTTTGGGCATTAACCAAACTTCCCTAAACCTCCTTATATTTTCTTGAATTAACCCGTTAGTCCTACAAAAATCTAAGTTGTTTATGAAAGTTTCGATTAAAGCTGACAGCATTCCTTATCCCGAACTCAGGTTTATACATTAGTTTGTATTAGCCTTAAATAATGAAAGCCTTTCCAAGTGGAAAGGCTTTCATTATTTAGAGCGGGAAAAATGTAAGTTTATTACCCAGATATCATGTTAGTGATTAGTTTTCTACTATGCTAAATTCATCTAATCGAGTTTCCACCCCATCGTTTATAAAATAAATAGCAATTTCTGAATTACTGCCAGAGTTAAAATCTATTGTCTCTAGCAGATATGTATTTGCAGCAGTTTGATCATTTACTGTTAAAGATGTAATGGTAGCAGCGGCAACATCTGCAGGGTCAGTAACATCTCCGCCAAGAATATAAACTGTTAATGAACCAACAGGTGATGTTTTCATAGTATAATAAAAAGATACCCTATAGTTAGAATTTGGCATAACAGTAATTAATTGATAACCTCCTCTTTCGTTATTGGATGGTAATTTTGCAGCCTGACTACCTGCAAAAACAGGAGACCCTGTAATTTGAATAGTACCAGCCATTCCTCCAGGACGATTACCGCCTGAAATTTTCCAAGAACCCCTACCATCTCCTGTACCTCCTGCCAGCATACCATCTTCAAAGCCAGGTTCTAAAATTTCTAGCACAAATGGCGGAGGAGAGTTGACAACTTCTATCTCCTTCGATGTTGAATTGCTTTCGTTCATACCGTCTGTTGCTACTAGCGTTACACTATAGGTACCTGATGCGGCAAATGTATAAACAGGCGAAGCTTCTGTGGAGGTATTGCCATCTCCAAAATCCCAGTCATAGGAAGTTGCATTTTCCGAAGTGTTAGTGAAAGTAACTTCAAGTTCATCTATAACATGTTCAAAGCTTGCAATGGGCACAGATACTGTTACTTCAGAGGTTATTTCATCGTTATATGCACCTTCAATGGCAGTTAACTTTACTGTATAGCTACCTGATGCAGCAAAAGTATGAATTGGTGAAGTTTCGGTAGATAGTGGTGAAGCATCTCCAAAGTTCCACTCATAAGAGCTAGCATTAGATGAGGTATTAGTGAAAGTTACTTTTAACCCAACAGGCGTACTAGTAAAGCTTGCCACTGGAGAATTTCTTACGGTTACTTGCCTCGTTATTATATCTGTTTGTCCATTATCACGTGTAACTGTTAGCGTAACATCGTAGGTGTTAGCAGTGGCATAGGTAATCGCAGGAGGCTCTTCCAAATCAGATGTTTGTCCATCTCCAAAATCCCAGGCATAAGTACTTGCTCCTTTGGAAGAATGTGTAAATGTGACGACCAGTTCATCTGCTACGAAGGTAAATCCTGCTTCTGGTTTTACTGTATCCTCTTCGGATGGTTTAACTTCTTCTTTACATGAACTCACTATAACAAATGTTACTATTAATAAAAATACAGCAGCCTTGTTAAATAATGAATAATTACTAATGTGTGTTTTTCTCATAATTAATCTGGTTTAAACTAGTTTTTACTTAATTCTTAATATATTTGGTTAATCAATGATTGGTTGACCAATAACTGGTCTACCAATTTAGGAATAAGAAATGAGAACACCAAAATGTTTAACAAAAAATAGTTTAAATGCCCTGTTTTGGTTATTTAAACCCGAAATATGCAATAGAATTTCTATTGGGCCTTAACTCACTTCAAATCAGTCGCTTTGCTTTGTTTGTGTTCTCACCATAGCGGTGCTATGCTTTCGAATCCAAACTGCCTGATTTATTGTGACTTAAAGCCTCATCACGAACCCTATCGCATAATTCGGGTTAAATTGTATTTAATTGCTAAAACTTAATTTAAAAGCTGAATTAAGTTTATTTGTATTGAGAAAAAAATGTAACACACTAATTAATTTTACACCTATGAAATTATGTATTTACCTCTGTTTTTGTTCGGTTTTACTTTACAAAACCTCTGTTGCGCAAACCCTTCTACAAGCAGATGGCCCGGGGGATACGTATGAGTTAATTAATTCTGTGTTGGCTCCCGGTTTTGATGTGGTTGAAGTACCTGATTGTAGCCATGATATTTTTGGCCGCCATATCGATGAGGTTTTTGATGCTGATCTTAATACAAATGTATTTAGGTTTTATATACATACCACGCCTGATAATGATCGTTGCATTAATTTTGACAGGCAACGAAATGAGATAAAAACCTATGATAAGTCACCTGATGATCTTCTTGGGGTGGAAGGTGAATTGGTAGAGTATAAATGGAAATTTAAACTAGATGCGAATTTTCAACCTTCTTCTTCTTTTACTCATCTGCACCAAATAAAATCTAAAGGAAGTATTGAAGACGTAATGCCTCTAATCACATTTACCGTAAGAAAGGGGTCTCCTGACAAATTTGAGTTGCGATATGCAGAAGCTTTTACTCAAATTACCTTGAATGAAGTTAACCTTACGCCTTTTAAAGGTGAATGGTTAGAGGTAAAAGAAACCATATTGTATGGCGAGACAGGATCTGGGGAGTATGACGTTATCATTTCTAAAGTTTCAGACGGAACTGTACTATTCGAATATTTTAATACATCTATTCGAATGTGGAAAACCAATGCCTCTTTTTTAAGGCCTAAATGGGGAATTTACCGGAGTTTGAACAATTCTGCTAGTCTTAGAGATGAAGAAGTGTTGTTTGCTGACTTCAGCATTAAGGAAATCAACCCTGTTTTGGCAATAGATGCTAATAGTTTGCCAGATACCATAATTAACCCTAACCCTTTTAATAAGGAGCTCAATATTTCGAGCATTACCTTACATAAATATGAGCAAATTAAAATTTATGATAGTAGGGGAAAGCTAGTTTTAACAAAAGAATTAATATCAGAAAAGGTTGACGTTTCTTTTCTTAAAAATGGGCTTTATTTTATAGTGTTAGGAGGCATAGCTATGCCAACTCAAACTATTAAGATGATTAAGGAGTAATGTAATTATTAGGGTCTGCTGAAAAACTCGCATTTTCATTAAAATTTATGTTTCTCTCTTCAAGCTAGGGGCTCTTACTTTTGTCTTGACACAAAAAGTAAGCAAAAAAGTCAAGACTATAAATTAAATTTTAACGCATTTAATTTAAGGCCATCGGCAACTCAAAGTGCAGGGGTTTCAGCAAATCCATCAGTTTTGCTTGCACTAAGGCTTACAGAGAGAAATGTTCAAACAATTGCATAGCCTCTATAAACACTGATTTAGCAAAGTATATAGTTTTTCAGCAGACCTAGTTAACCTATTCCATAGAAAACATTAATCTGCCTCTATATTGAGAAAATGCTTGTTCTGCTACCATAAACAAGAGAGATGCCTTAAAAAAGGGTTTGAGGAATATCAAAGATGCCTTCTTGACTAGACAAAGTAATAAGAACTTTTCAGAATTTAACCCGAAATATGCAATAGAATTTCTATTAGGCCTTTAACTCACTTCAAATCAGTCGCTTTGCTTTGTTTGTGTTCTCACCATAGCGGTGCTATGCTTTCGAATCCAAACTGCCTGATTT
>JAKISE010000050.1 GCA_021648745.1 Cyclobacteriaceae bacterium | reverse complement strand
AACAACCTTTTCCTGGGTAAGTGACTTTAATATTAATAGGTATTTTGATGAATTTTGCTATCGTTTAAATCGTTCTCAAGCGAAAGGATCAATCTTCAATAACCTAATCAACAGGATGGTGTCTGCTCAAAATATTGAACATTCTAAATTAGTATGTGCCTAAATAACTATCTCTAAATGCATTAAAAAGGGGGTTATCTTAAATCTATAACCTCAACTCCACTGTGGACAGCTTCGTCAAAAACAAAATCAGAATCTTTAAGATTTACTTTTGAATTGAAGTTTGAAATAGTGTAAGAAAATTCACTTCCTTCATTATCAAACATCGTGAATTTGCCTAGAGTTTTGTCAGATTGGGCTATCTCTAGTCTAATTTTGTAAAATTGGGCTTCTTTGTCGGTAGAAATCAAATCAATCACATCATATTTTTTACCAGCTACTGTAACAGGCGTTAACAACACATAGGTAAATCCATTTTTGTAAATGGTATAAATACTCGAAGGTGTTATATCTCCAGCTTCAGCACTATGGTTGTCAATATTTACTTCGTTATCATCTGGCAGGTATGTCCAAACTGTTATGCCATTATTTATCACCTCTTGTCCACCCATTTTAAGGCTGTACATATCACCTTTTACGGCTATACTCCCTTCAAAGGTGTTGTTTACACCATCGGCTTTATTTACCATCGTATAATCAATGTTAGATGTAAACGAAGGAATAGCTTTGTATTTGGTGCTCATGGCATCCAATATTGCTTTCGCATTTTGGGCTGAGGCTAAAGTTGCCATACACATAAATACCAACCCGAACATTAATTTCTTTGTCATAATTTTATATTTTGCCTAACTAATAAACCACAAAAATACGAATGTGATTGATTAAAAAAAGTCTATTTTTCATTAAGCTCATTCAATAACTGTTCCAAACTATACTCATCTGGAATTAATACTGATCTTGCCTTGCTTCCTTCAAATGAGCCAACAATTCCTGCTGCCTCTAATTGGTCAATTAGTCTACCTGCGCGGTTATAGCCTAGTTTAAGCTTTCGCTGTATTAAACTGGTACTTCCTTGTTGATGCATAACAATCACCCTTGCAGCATCATCAAATAATTTATCTCTATCATCTAAATCAACCGCCAAGTTTTCTCCCGCCTCTTCACCTACAAATTCAGGCAATAAATAAGCCGACTCGTACCCTCTTTGTTCGCCTACAAAATCACACATTCGCTCTACCTCAGGTGTATCTACAAAAGCACATTGCAATCGAATGGTATCCGAACCTTGCGAAAATAGCATATCCCCCATTCCAACCAGTTGGTCTGCCCCTCCAGCATCTAAAATGGTTCGGGAGTCTATTTTAGAAGTAACTCTAAAACTTAAACGAGCTGGAAAATTCGCTTTGATGGTACCTGTAATTACATTTACAGATGGGCGTTGGGTAGCCAACACTAAGTGAATACCTATGGCCCTGGCCAGTTGTGCTAACCGTGCAATAGGTGTTTCCACTTCTTTGCCAGCTGTCATCATTAAATCGGCCAACTCATCAATAACCAGTACAATATAGGGCAAAAATCGATGGCCTTTTTCAGGGTTCAATCTCCTTTTTATAAACTTAGCATTATACTCTTTTATGTTTCTGGTACCCGCATCTTTTAATAAATCGTAGCGAGCATCCATTTCAATTGTTAACGAATTTAGGGTATTTATAACCTGCTTTGTGTCGGTTATAATGGAATCTTCGTTATTAGGTATTCTAGCCAAAAAGTGCCTTTCTAACTTATTAAATAAGCTAAGCTCCACTTTCTTAGGGTCTATCAGTACAAGTTTAAGCTGCGAAGGGTGCTTTTTATAAATTAACGATGTGAGTAATACATTTAAGCCTACTGATTTACCCTGACCCGTTGCGCCCGCCATTAGAATATGAGGCATTTTGGCAAGGTCAATCATAAACACTTCATTTGAAATAGTTTTACCTAGTACCACAGGCAGATCAGCATCGCTTTTCATAAATTTTTCGGTACCAAGTACACCCTTAACATCAACCATTTCTCGATTTTTATTGGGTACTTCAATGCCAATAGTACCTTTACCTGGAATAGGCGCAATTATTCGAATACCCAATGCTGATAAGCTTAAGGCTATATCATCTTCTAAATTTTTAATTTTAGAAATTTTAATACCTGCCTCTGGCACAATTTCGTAAAGGGTAACAGTTGGGCCTATGGTTGCCCTAATACTAGAAATGCCAATGTTAAAATTGGTAAGCGTAGTTACAATCTTATCCTTATTTTGTTGAAGCTCATCAGAGCTTACCTTCACTTTGGAAGTACCGTAATCATTAAGTAAATCAAGACCAGGATATTGATAAGTGCCTAAATCCAACGTTGGGTCGTAATTCTCTACATCTTCGGCCTTTTCTTCTTTTACATCTTCCTTAACTGAAAATTCGGGTTCTGCCCCTTCAGCTAACTCTTCTTTTACCGGAGGTACTACCTCCACTTCTAATTCTATCTTTTCATCTTCAGTCTTGGAGGGAGAATCAACAATTAAATTATCCGATGAATCAGATAAGGGTTCACTTTCTAGCTCTGAGCTATCATCTGGCAATAATTCATCTTCTAATCCATCAAATTGCACCTGTGTATCAACTTCAAAGCCAACAGTATCCATTGGATTTAAATCAGATACCGTTTCATCAATAGAATCTTCTACTTCCTGTACTTTTTCCTTCACTTTCGATTTAAGCCCTATGATGGAAGTAATATTAAAAAAGAACATGCCGAATACAACCAAAGAAAATAGAAGCAATAACAAGCTTCCCCACCCTAAAAGGCTATTGATGATTACAGCAAGGTTGAACCCGATACCTCCACTTAAAAAACTTAATGTGGTTACATTTTCGTTACTTAAAACAATATCTCCTAAAAAAAGGCTAATCCAAATAAGGAAAAAGAACACAAAAATGGTAGCAGATGAAAGGTTTACAAGGCTTCTGTGAAACACAATTCTATACCCATATAAAAAAAACAGAAATGGCAAGAGAAAGGAGGCTAATCCAAACCATTCAAAAATAAAATAGTGGGCACTTATCGCACCATAAAGCTTCATCCAGTTTTCTACTTCCAAACCTGATTGTAATACACCAACTTCTTTCACAGCATCTATCACGCTTTGGTCGGCTGTACCTGTAAAAAGATAAGAAATAAATGAAACTAATAAAAACAACGAAGCAGAGAGTAGAAAAAAACCTGCCGTAAGTTGAACTCTTCTATCCTTCAAAAACCTAAGATTCAGTTTTAACTCCGATTTTTTCTTATCCTTCGGTTTGTTTACAAAATTTTTAGATTTATAGGTATTTTCGGCCATGTAGTTTAATTGGTAATAGAGGTTCAGTTTAGGCTAAGTACAAATAAAGTTGATTATCGATTCTAAGCCAAAAGCTAGGAACCTGAGTTCGACCTAAGGAATACTGTCAACTTTAAGTGAAAATTTCATAAACAACTCAAATTTATGTAGAACTAACGGGTTAATTCAAATAAATTTGAGGAAGTTTGGGGAAATATCACTAAAGCCCAAGGGGAAATATTTAGCAGGCAATCTTTTGGAAATAATAATTCATTATTTTTTCACTTTTTATATTAAAAAGCTTACCTACTATTTTATTTTCTGGCAGCTATTCCTTATCCCGAACTCAGGTTTTAAAGGAATAACTACCTCTTTGAGCTCAATTATCTCGAATCCTTTAAAGTCCTTTTCAATTTCTTCCACCGAAAATAGCATATCAATTTCAGGAGGGCCTCCAATGTCTGGGTATTTTTCCTTTTGAGCAGGGTTGTTTTTACTAAATGCTTCAAAAATCACCAATCCTCCTACTTTAAGCAATTTTGCCAACTCTGTATGATAATTTGATTTAATATCGGCTGGGAAATGGGCATAAATTAGGGCCATATTATCAAAAGAATTTTCTGCAAAACTCATCTCTTCAAGAGCTCCAGCATAATAATTTATAGATACATCATTTGATTTTGCCAGTTTTAGTGCCTTAATTTTACCTTTTATGCTAGTATCAAGCAGTTACATGCAAACCAGACTTTGCTGCATAAACGGCATTTCTCCTCCTTCTTCAGGAAATAGAATAGTACCCGTTATCTTAAATTTAGATAAAACATCGCGAAGAAATTCATTGGGAGCTGTACCATATACATATTCTTCAGTTTTGTAACGGTCATTCCAAAAATCTTCCATTATAATGTTTTAAAATTCATAATGGCTTTATTTATATGTTTCACAAAAGACGGTCCGTTATATATAAAACCTGTAAACACTTGAATCAAATCTGCCCCTGCCTCTAATTTGTCTTTGGCATCCTGTGGAGTCATTATTCCTCCAACACCAATAATAACTGCTTTATTCCCCAATTTAGTACGCAATAATTTTATTATTTCAGTAGCATGATAGGTAAGAGGAGCTCCACTTACACCTCCGTTACCAATAGATAATGCCTCGTCTTTTGTATATCCAAGCTCATCTCTGCTTATCGTGGTATTGGTAGCAACAACCCCTGCTAGCTTCGTTGATTTAACAATTTCTACAATATCTTCTATTTGTTCTTCGGTTAAATCAGGTGCGATTTTTAAGAGAATTGGTTTCGGCTTATTTTTAACATTATTAGCCAATTGAACCTGATCTAATAATTTTTTAAGAGGCTCCTTATCTTGCAAAGCCCTTAAATTGGGCGTATTGGGTGAACTCACATTTACCACAAAATAATCAACCACATTAAAGAGTGCTTCAAAACTGTGAAGATAATCATGGGCAGCATCTTCGTTAGAAGTTACCTTGTTTTTGCCAATGTTACCGCCAATAATAACATTAGGGTTTATTGATTTTAATCGTTGTACCGCAGCCTCAACTCCACCATTATTGAACCCCATTCTATTGAGCAATGCTTCATCAGCTTTTAACCTAAAAAGCCTAGGTTGGGGATTGCCGGGCTGTGGTTTTGGCGTTAACGTACCAATTTCAATAAACCCAAAGCCCAAATGACTAAGCTCCTCTACATATTTTGCATCCTTATCAAAACCTGCAGCTAAACCTACAGGGTTATTAAAGGTTAACCCCATTACCTCTCTAGTAAGGTTTGTATGCTTTTTGTTGAATAATGCATTAAAAATAAATTTAGCTCCTGGAATTGCCAACGAACCTTTAAGCAATCTCATTGATAAATGATGTGCCTTTTCAGCACTAAAAAGAAAAAAGAAAGGGCGGATAAAAAACTTGTACACGGTATTATCTTAAAAATGTAAATGCAAAGGTCGCAAAGTTTTTGGAGGAATGCATAAAACACAAAGGTTGCTGAGAATTTCTTTACAACCCATATTATGCATTGCGGATTTCAATTAGCTCCTCGGATGAAAATCTTGAATTACCTGCTGCAAATAGGCTCTATCAAGGTGGGTGTATATTTCGGTGGTGGTAATTGACTCGTGGCCTAGCATTTCTTGTACAGCTCTAAGGTCGGCTCCTCCTTCAATTAAATGTGTAGCAAAAGAGTGCCTGAAAGTGTGAGGGCTTATGTTTTTATTGATTCCTGCCACTTTTGCCAAATTCTTTATAATGGTAAAAATCATAACTCGACTTAACATGGCTCCTCTACGATTTAGAAAAACATAATCTTCGTTGCCTGGCTCTATTTTTACATGCACTCTGCTTTCGTTTCTGTAAATGTCAATATACTTTATTGCTTCTCTGCCAATTGGCACCAATCGCTCTTTATCTCCTTTACCAATTACACGGATGTAGCCTGCATCGGCATATAAACTACTTAACCTTAAACTAATAAGTTCAGACACACGCAAACCACAACTATACAGTGTTTCTAGAATGGCTCTGTTCCTAGGCCCTTCTAGTTTAGAGTGATCTATTGCTTGTAATAATTTGTCTATTTCATGTAAATCGAGGGTGTCGGGCAGTTTTCTACCTAGCCTAGGGGCTTCTATTAATTGCGTGGGGTCTATTGTTATTTCGCCTTCAAACAGCAAATATTTATAAAAAGCCTTTATTCCACTTATTATCCTTGCCTGGCTAAAGGCAGACATCCCCAATTCATTTAATAGCTGAATAAAATCAGAAATATCAGCTTGCGTAATCTCAATAGGAGAAATACTTACTTCATTTTGTTTCGAAAATTGTTGGAGCTTTATTATATCTCGTACATAGGCTTGAATGGAATTATCTGCCAAGGCCCTTTCGAGTTTTAAATAATGCTTAAACTGCGTGATTAATAAATCCCACGTCATGGTATGAAGGTTGAACTGTTATTCGTTTATTTGTTGAACTATATTTACTCTCCAACAAATAAACAATAAACTAATTACATAATGCACATTGCAATCATAAACGGCCCTAATCTTAACCTATTAGGAAAAAGAGAACCAAGCGTGTATGGAAGCAAAACTTTTGAAAGTTATTTTGAAGGGCTAAAAGAGAAGTTTCCTGCCATTACATTTAGCTATTTTCAATCTAATATTGAAGGGGAGCTGATTAGCGAAGTGCAAAAAATGGGGGCAGAAAGTGATGGCATTATTTTAAATGCAGCTGCTTATACACATACTTCCGTAGGACTTGGAGACGCCATTTCTGCAATTACTGCTCCTGTAGTAGAGGTGCATATTTCCAATATCTATGCTCGCGAAGAGTACAGACACCATAGCTATTTAACAGGCAAATGCGCAGGCGTTATTTCCGGGCTAGGGTTAAAAGGGTACGAACTAGCCGTAAGCTATTTATCATCTGCTAAAAACACTTAATACCCGTTTAAAAAGTGTGAGTCCTTCAGCCGAAGTTGACAAACCCGTCCAGCAAAGAATACAGGCTTCTACATCTCCTAAAAGTGAGATGCTCAATGGCAGATTTATTTAAAGCTGCTCCCAATTACCCTATTTTCTATTCCGAGGAATCTTCTAAATGTAGAAAGAGTCTTTATTTTAAGTAGAAGATTCCTCGGAATAGAAAAAACCCTTTGTGATTCCATCATGTGCCTACGATGATTTTGTTAAAAAAATCGATCATCAGAATGACAGGTAAATAATGTTAGTAGCAAATTATTCTTTAACTATTAATTTAGTTATATTGCAATCCAATCAACTTAAAACACCTATGAATCGATTTTTGGGGGTCATCATAACTTGTACAATGGTTTTGTACGCAAATGGTGCTAGGGCGCAAAACACGAAGCTAACCAATCAAAGAAAAGTTGAGCTTGACTCGATTGCTGCCTTGCAAATTGAAATCGAAAAAGATTTTCTACAGAAAAGAAAAGAGCAATATGCAAAAATGGAAGCCAAGTATATTCGACCTGGGCAAGCAAGCTTTAAAGAACAACGGGCTCTCTACATAGCACGAAAGAAGAAAGAAAAAGCAACTAAAGACTCGATATCGCATATTAAGCTTGACTCCATCCTTACTACTTCAGACCTGACAGGTAGTACAACACTAACATTTAAGAATGGGCTTTTTACTGAGGTGCCACCTCTTATACTAAACTTATCAAAGCTTGATTCACTTTCTTTTTCTAATAACCGAATTACTTCTCTCAACCCTCAAGTGTTTGAAAATAAGAACTTGAAGAAGCTAAATGTAAATCATAATAAACTAACAGAAAAAAATATCAAAATTGTAAAAAACGAATCATTAACCTCTTTGGATTTAAGCTATAATCAGCTCTCTTCACTGCCAAAAAAGTTAAAAAAACTGAAGAATTTAAAACGCCTTGATCTTTCGAACAATGAGTTGGGTAAAAGTACTAAGAAGATTAAGTTTAAGAAAATGAAATCGTTGGAATACCTCCTATTGAGTTATAATGGGCTGGAAACCATACCGAAAGGCCTGCATAAACTACCTAATCTGAAAACATTAGTTCTATTTAATAATAAACTCACATCGCTTAAAGGAATTGAAAAAATAACCTCGTTAGAAGAACTTGTCATCGGAAAAAACATTGTTTTACCTGATCCTCGGTATTTATCAGGCTTAACCAAGCTTGAAAACCTATTTATGAATAATTGTGGATTAATTCACCTCCCTCCAGAAATTGGAGATATGCAATCTCTTAAAAAATTATCAATGCCTGAGAATAGGCTGAAAAGTTTACCGCCAGAAATAGGCAAATTAAAAAATCTTGAAAATTTTGTAGTGTACAAAAATGAAATCAAAACGGTACCCAAAGAACTTTTTGAACTCGAAAAACTAGATTGGCTCGACCTCTACTATAACGAAATAGATTACATTGATAACAGCATCTCAAACCTCAAAAATTTGAAAACTTTATTTCTATCCCATAATAATTTCAAAGCCATTCCTGCCTCCATTGGTAATATGACAAACTTAGAAGAGCTGTATGCGCACCATAATAAAATAGCTGAGATGATAGATGTGTCTGCTCTTAGCAAGCTGAAAGTGCTTCATTTAAATAATAATATCCTTGCTGAGTTTCCGATTTCTATATTAAAACTCACACAATTAAAGGAGCTTGACCTTTCTGCTAATTTGATTACTGAATTTCCGTATGAAATGAAAAATTTAGTAAATCTTGATTTTATTTTTATCAACAAAAACCAAACCGATGTGCAAAACATAGCTTATGAAGGAGAAAAGATGGCCATGAAAGAATTGATGGATTTAGGGGTGAACATTAGATTTGATTACCCAGGAAGCGATTAATTATTGAATACAAATGCTATAAACACTAGTTTTGTCTCAGAAAAGCTCTGCTTGACTAAAAAAATAAATCATATTTAGTTGTATTGCACATTTAATTTAATGCTACATTTGTGCTTTAAATTAATAATTATAATGAGTAAAGGAACAGTAAAATTCTTTAACGACTCCAAAGGATATGGATTTGTTACTGAAGAAGAAACAAACAAAGAGTACTTTGTACACGTATCAGGTCTAATTGACGAAGTTAAAGAAGGTGACGAAGTAGAATTCGAATTACAAGAAGGTAGAAAAGGATTAAATGCTGTAAATGTAAAAAAGGCATAAGGTTTTAGTATCTTACTTTAAAAAGCCAGTTGTTTCAACTGGCTTTTTTTATTTTTAGCCTATGGTAGATTTCATTCTTACACTTGACGAAAAATTATTGCTATTTTTTAATGGGCTCCACAAGCCTTGGCTCGATACTGTAATGATTACCCTTACCAATGGCAAAGTTTGGCTTCCTTTTTTTTTATTTACCATAATTTTTATTCTTATTAAGTTTAAGTTAAAGGGCCTTTACGTTCTTTTAATTGTAGGAGTGGTGATCGCATTAGGCGATCAACTATCATCGAGTTTATTAAAACCTTGGGTGGGCAGGCTTCGACCCTCTCACGAACCTCATTTAACAGGAGTGTTGCATATCGTTAATAATTACCGAGGCGGGCTTTATAGCTTTGTTTCATCACATGCCACTAACTCATTTGCTGTTGCAACCATATTATGGCTTCTTATAGGCAAGCAATTTAAGTGGATTATGATTTTCTTTGTTTGGGCAGTTGTATTTAGTTTTACTAGAGTTTATTTAGGAGTTCATTACCCAGGCGATATTATTGCTGGTGCCATGTTAGGGGCCTCTACTTCTATGGGTGTTTATTGGGTACTAAAAAAGTATGCACCAAAGCTTATGCCTAAATAAAGGCATATTATGCTCCATACTATTTACTAGTTTTAGTTAGCTATAATTGCTACTAGCGGGTTTAAAAGCGCTTACCTTTCAGCTTAGCACTGAATTTTGTACAAAAAAAGGGACTTTGATATTTGTACTTATCCCGCTATTATTTTTATACAGTCTTGGCAATAGTTATTTTAATTTCTCACCCAATAAAAATACTTTATTTAACCATTTTTCTCTAAAGTCTTGGGTTGAATCTTTAATTGGTGCAATGTATGTTACTCTCACTGGACTGATTCCACAATATTCTAATGTTCCTTTTTTGAACTGATTAATGGCTGGTCTTTTCATAAACAGATAGTCATACCATTTGGGTGTATCAGCTGTTACAATAATTCTCGCAGTTTTTCCTTTTAATAGTTTGTTCGGTAATGTTTTTCCTTCAATGTATTCAAAAGTTATTTTAGGAAGAAAAATTCGGTCAATAAACCCCTTCATAAGCGCAGGATAACCAAACCACCACACAGGGAATACCCAAACAATATGGTTTGCTTTTTTTATTTTTTCTATTGCATCTAATAAATCAGATTCTAGTTCGGTTCTTTGTCTGTAACCAAATTGCAGGTTCGGATTGAAATCCAATTCGGCAATATTAATTTGAGCTATTATTGCATTTGTCTTACTGACACCTTGTTTATATACCTCCGATAAGGCGTAATTGTAACTCTGTTTATCAGGATGTCCATTGATTATTAAAATTTGTTTCATTTCTTATTCTTTATTTTGTGCAAAGAACAGTGTTATAAAACTTGCGAGAAAGGACATTTGTCTAATTCGAAATAGACTTTCTTATTCGACTTAAATGTCGTTGGGTAATTCCTAAATACGAAGAAAGGTAGTTTAGAGGTATTAACTGTAAAAATTCAGGTTGATTAGTGAGTAAATCTTCATATCGCTTTTCAGCAGTTTCCTTTTGTAATATGAAAATTCTTTGCTCCATCTTTATATATTCTTGTTCTGCAATAAACTTAAAAAAACGCAACCAATTTGGGCTTGAGCGTTCTAGTTTCAAAATTTCATTTTTCGAAATGGAAAATAGCTCAATATCTGTTAGGGCTTGAATATTTTCTGCCGTTTTTGTTTGTGAGAGAAATGAGGAATACGCTGAAAGGAAGGAATTGGAAAAAGTAAAACAATAGGTTACTTCTTCTCCCGAAGATGAATAATAATATGACCTCAATAATCCAGAAACTACGAACGCTACTTCTTTTGAGATTTTCCCTTCTTTGATGAAAAAATCGCCTTTATTTAATCGTTTGTAGATTACTTTCCTTTCAAACGTATCAATTTCATCATCTGTCAGTATATTGAATGATTTTAGATAGTCCCTCATTTTTTTTTAATTGCTGCCAACGCTTTCTGTAGTTTACAGTAAGGACTTTAAAAGTACAAAATTTTGATAACCCACACAGGCAAACTTTTTGATACCGAGGCCTCGGTATCAGAATAACACGTAGTCAAATTAATCCCGATAATTATCGGGATGACAGCTCAGCTACAATAGATGAATTTAGCGTTTAACAGATGATACCCTATTGAGTTTATAGGTTGTTAGGCTTTGGGCATGAATCAAACTTCAAAGATGATAACGTTAAGTTCGTCCAGTTTTTTAAATTCCTTATCTGCAGTAAAAATCGGAAGTTTAGCGTAGAAAGACGAAGCTGCGACAATGGCATCAGGTAACTTTAATTTATGCATTCTCCTCATTTCTATGGCAAGCTTTTTTATCTCTTCATTCATATTAATAACTTGGCATTCATCTATCAGACAATCGATAATTTTCGATTCTTTCTCAGTTAGTTTAGGAAATGATTTAAGCTCTAGTTCAGTAATTACAGAAATAACAAGGTCTTTACCGTCTAGAATTTTTGAAATATCAGAATCTCCATTTAGCAGATAAATTAAGATATTGGTATCTACGAATATCTTATTCCCACTCATTACGGAGGTTCTTTTGGTAACTTAAAGGGTCAATTTGAGCTTTTATTTTTCCAGAATACTTTTTGCTTTGAAGTCCTCGATTTTCTTTTGAAACCAGTTTATTTAACTTCTGCATCATTTCACTTATCGGTATTCCTTTTTTTATTACTGTTACCATAAAGCAAATATAAGAAATCTGTGAGAAAGAAGCGCCTATCTATGTAGTAGCCTTATTACGCACATGGCTAAAAAGCGTAGGGATTAAATTGCTAAATATTTTCCACACCAAGCCATAACAATTTTAAAAATAACAATTATGGCGGACTTTCAAAAACTTAATGCACTTCCCTAACCCACAAACTCCCATGATTTTTTAGCTGCTGTTACAGGCTGGCTTATTTAAAGATATGTTGTTAGAAGGGAAATAGGGTCTCCCGGTTGGATAAGTCCATTTCCATCTTTGTCCTTAAAGAGATTAGTCCCGTTATCAGTGATTTTAATATCAAGGTTTTTCCAAATTGCTGGAAACCTTTTCCTGTTGGTAATGTTAAAAGATCCTCCATGAGCCGCAGCATTTCTACAGTGGTAAAAGAAATTCCAAAGATCTGTTTTGATGTCTCCATCTTTAGTTAACTCATATGCCATTACGATTAGAATTCCAGCTGCTCTCAATTGACGTTCTAAGAGATAGTCAGAATTATTGAAGAACTCATTAGATAATTGGTCAATATTAATTTCAATATTTTGGTTGTCATTAACTGATTTCAAACTTAGTTGTCCAAATTGCGGAGTATGATAAGGAGCATTGAGTATGTTTTGTCTTACCTCGGGCTTCATTTTGGCAAGTAAAGACTCTTTTTCTTCTTCTGTTTTTAATTCATTTACCTTGTCAACTATAACGCGTGAGTACAAATCCGTTAGTCCATGTAAACCCGTCAAGTAGTGGATTATGGATAAAAGGGTTTACTTCTGTCGAAATTATATTTTGGTGTCATTTTGTTTGCCTGTAACGCCCTACAATAAACTTCAGTAGGGAGTTAAAAGTACAAAATTTTGATAACCCACGTAGGAAAATTTTTGATTTGACGGGCTGGCTACAAGAGATGAGCTAAGAATTTAACCACAAACCCCCTATTGAGTTTATAGGTTGTGTGTTTTCGTGCCATACTACTAGTTGTTCTTTTTATTATAACGGTTGCCTTCCATTATTTTATCAAAATCTATATCGCACTTAGGTTCTAAATCTTCTAATGCAATCGTCCGTTTTCCCTTTTCTTCCGTTGTAAGATTATTGTATTCCTCTTTTATAGCTCTTATTCTATCCATTTTAGATTGAATCTCTTCTTGCTCAAAACCGGCATATGTCATTTCGTTTAGGCAATGTGAAATAATCTCTAATTCAGAAAAATTATTGAGTGAATTTTCATCAATAGGCATACCCAGCCATTCGTTCCATGGGGTGTATTCGATTGCTAGTGAATTTGTATATTCATCATTTCTGTTAGCAGGGTTGGTATAATACCCAGCCACATCAACATATTGGCTATTATCATACGTGTCGTGTACAGACTTTATATCGATGGTAATATTGCTTGGTAAAGGAGGTATAACTTGTAATTTGTTGAAAACGTTTTGGTAATCATCCATAAAATCTTCCTGATCGGGGAACAATTTTATTAGCACCATTTTTACGCTTAACCAAGCATTCGGTTTTATTAATTCTGCAAATGTCATTTTAGGTATCCTACATTTCACGAAATGTTCATCACATGTTTTAAAGGTTCCCCTTTACCGTACCCACATGAAACACAACAATGGGCTAAACTTCATTTGTTGTTCTTAAAAAGCAAAGCACTATAAAACCACTAGTGCCATAAAAAAGGGGAGGTTCTCTATATTAATAGAAAACCTCCCCGATAAATTAACTTTTAGTTCTTACTTTTTAGTCGATCCTTTTTTGCCTTTAGAACCGCCTTTGGCAATAGAATCTCTCATTTCGGTATCGGCTTCTACATTTTTCATTTTAACGTAGTCCATAATACCTAAATTCCCTGCTCTAAAAGCATCTGCCATTGCTTGAGGCACCAAGGCTTCAGCCCTAATTACCTCAGCTTGTGCTTTTTGCGCTTCAGCCTTCATTTCTTGCTCATAAGCAACTGCCATTGCTCTACGCTCTTCCGCTTTCGCTTCTGCTACTTTAAGATCAGCCATGGCTTGGTCTGTTTGTAGTTGAGCTCCAATGTTTACACCAACATCTACATCAGCAATATCAATAGAAAGAATAGTAAATGCAGTTCCTGCATCCAACCCTCTTGATAATACTAGTTTAGAAATTTTATCAGGATCTTGAAGTACTTCTTTATGCGATTGTGCTGAACCAATAGAAGTTACAATGCCTTCGCCCACACGAGCTAAGATAGTATCTTCACCAGCCCCACCTACTAATTGAGAAATGTTTGCTCTTACAGTAACTCTTGCTACAGCAATTAGCTGAATACCATCTGCTGCAACAGCAGCTACCTTAGGGGTTGTTATTACCTTGGGATTAACCGACATTTGAACAGCTTCGAATACTTCTCTACCTGCCAAATCAATTGCGGTAGCTTGTTTAAAGTCTAATGCAATGTTTGCTTTATCGGCCGAAATTAGCGCTTTAATTACCAGTGGCACATGGCCACCTGCCAAATAATGCGTTTCCAACTCAGAGGTTGTTACATTAAGCCCTGCCTTGGTAGCAGTAATCATTTGATTAACAATAACACTTGGAGGCACCTTACGAATACGCATAAATACGAGTTCGAAAAGACCTACACGCACCCCTGAAAAGATGGCCGTAATCCATAAATTGATAGGAATGAAGTATAGGAAGATTACCAAAAAGACAATCGCTCCAAATACCATTACTAATAACCCTACTCCTGATGTTTCCACGTTTAATTATTTAATTGTTCAACATATATTACTCTTCCTTCGATATGAGTCACTTTCACTTTAGAGCCACTATCAACAAGCTCTCCTAAGGTTGTAACTTCCATCTTATCATTGCCAAATTCGGCATTCCCGATTGGGCGTAAGGCTGATAATGCAATGCCCTGCTCCCCCGGTTTAATAGCTATAGCTATGTGCTCATTCACTTTGCTATCCATCGTTTGATCCAGTGCAAACCTTTTCCAAACCCCTGATTTTAAACCCAAAATAATGGCTGAGGTTGAAATAACAACAGTGAAAGCTGTGATTGCCCAACCAATAGGTGCTCCAAAGGTTGAAAACCCATACAGTATTCCCCCAATTAAACAAAGCAACCCAAGAACTCCGATAATAGTTGTACCCGGTACAAATATTATTTCAATCACAATTAGCCCTATGCCAATTGATAAAATTAAAACTAATATTGCCCATACCATCATATTACAATGATACTTAAATTGTTGGTGCCAAATCAATAATCTTACCTATATTTTACTAATAATCTGAACCCTGAAGTGAGTTTATGGGCAGATACATAGAATGTGTAATTTAAAAGTGCGCACGAGAGGAACAGTACCTATTTTGTAACCAACTGTAATGCAATATTCTATCTTACTCATTTTTTACTGTTCACCGTATTGCTCACTCACTAATGCCAAAATACATATTCTGTTACCAAAGCATAAATAATAATATGTGTATTATAAATATTTCCTAATTGCTTTATTGAAGAATTATCTATTAGTAATATTTTCCTCAATAAAATCATGTAGCCGATTCAAGACTTCTGTTTCTGCTTCAGAAACTAATCCATATTTCCCACCAACAAATACCCTATATGAAATAGCAAATTTTTCATCAAGGGCAAATTCAAAAATAGGTTCAAGATGTACTTCAGGAATCTCTATTATTATGTCCGTTTCTATTGCTAATTTAATTTTATCTCTTGATTGGAAATAGTTATATAAAATGTGGTAGTACATCATCCTCGTAATAAACTGTTGACTTATCTTTCCTTTATCGAAACCTTTATAAAGTTCCGTCATACAATAAGAAAGTGACATAGTTATGAAATTATTATAACTACTTTCAGGAGAAAAATTTCTTTCTTCATTAAATTCTGACAACCAGTTATCATTAAAAGTAAATATCTCACTTATTAACCAATGATAATTAGTTGGGTATTCATCTTCTAGATTTATACCTTCAACATTTAAGTTATCAATCATTACGGAAACCATGTTTGAATATATAGAGTGCATACTTCTATATCGATTAGACAGATTCGAAACATCTACTTTCTCCCCAATGGAAGTGGAATACAGAATTCCAATAAATCGAATATGATAGTAAACGGGAAGGTCAAACCCTTCTTCTTCCCTCACCCGTGGGTTATAATGCCGTTGGTTATATATACTAGTTTTTAAGTGTTGATTCCTCAAGTGCCTTGTATTTTAGCCATTTACAAAGAACCTGACCTCCTCTCTATTCCCTTTTATGCAATAGGGCAATTATTAAGATTTGTGCACACGAGAGGAACATTTATCAGATGCTAAAATAAATGAATAAAAACAGAATAAATCTATACTATCAGCTAGGATTAAATCTTTACCAATTCACTTTTGGTCATAAATTAAAGTACTTTTTTACTGCATATTCATACTGAACCATGAATATTTTTTTAAATTCAGTAATGTTATTTTGCTCATAAAAAAGCAGCATCGCTTTTTTATAGTCAGAAGCTTTTACACTCCTATATGATAATGGACAATATCCATTTTCCATAAGAATGGCATTGCTTATTATACGAGCCGTACGCTTGTTGCCATCATTAAATGCTTGAATGTATGATAGTAAAACTAATAACAACAGTGCTTTTTCAAATACATTGTCTTTTGCATTTACCAAATCACACATTTGCTGCACAACTTCTACTATTTGCTGTTCCACATTTAATGGTTTGTATTCTGTACCACCAACTCCTACGCCTCGTTTCCGGATATTTCTTTCAACTCCTAAATTTTTAATTAAAATAGAGTGTATATCTTCAATTCTGCTAATTGTAATCGGTTTCAAATAATCTGGTTCTGCAATAATGAAATCCAAAGCATCTTTATGATTAAGAAGCATTATAGCGTCATCCTTCTTCTTGCCTTCGGCAAGTTCTTTATATTTTATCAGTACTTCTGTCTCAAGCAAAGTATAAGTATTTCCTTCAATTTCTGCAGACTTCCATGACAAATCGATTGTCAAAATTTCTAATTCCTTTTTATATTCAACACTGGATAGAGGAGCTATGTTTTTTGTATACTTATCATGCAATACATTTAAATGCTCCATTTCTTCTGCTGTAAACAATTCAGTTTTGCTCAACATTTTAGGAATTAAATCAAGATTAAAAGACTGTTTTGCATTACGATCTTCTGGAAGTAAATTGTAATATGATTCAATGTCGATTGGAACAAACAATTCGTAATCATCAGAAATGGAGTATGTTCTTGCCTTTCCTTGACCATTGGTTTTTATCAATTCTGGAGTCATTTCTAACAAGAGCCGTCTAATGGTGCTATCCCCCATTTTAACTTTTACGGCATTAAAGATAGTAGATCTACCTACTGGCTGATTTGCTCTCACAATATCAATAATTGCTTGTTTTTTTTTGCTTAACATATCTTGAATATTCCTATCTCACATTTCATCGTTGAGTACAAATATATATACTTACTGCTCATTATTTATCCAAATACTGCTTATTTTGGTTAATCTCAAGCAGAATTTTATCATTTTATGAGCAGATATAGAAATTAGAACCATATAATACTGCTCGCATATACTGAAAATGCTGCTCTATTTTAATAAATTTGAGCAGTATTCTATGTTTATTGTAAGCAGAATATTTTCCCAATAAAACATGATTCAATAATTATACTTGGGGCTAGCATTTTTTAAAGAAATGACCATTTAAAAAAAAACTAAGTGCAAAACTTTTCGCTAATATCGTCCAAAACCCTTGCACTTGATAAACCATAAATTATCATCAGTAGGCTGATTATCATAAAGTTATGAGTTTTTCAAAGCATACCCTATTACTACTCAGCTACTGAAAGTGATAAATTTTGAATTTAACCAGATGAAAAATTGCCACTAAGACAGAAAGCCTCTAAGAACCACAAAGAAAAACGTAATCTAGATTATCTCTTAGTGAAACTTTGTGCCTTAGAGTCTTTGTGGCGAATAATCATTTAATTTGGATAGCTGAGTAGTAACCAGACCCTAGTTATCAAGTATTTAACAACTTAAAAGTGCGCACGAGAGGATTCGAACCTCCACGCCCGTGAGAGCACCAGCCCCTCAAGCTGGCGTGTCTACCAATTTCACCACGTGCGCAATAAATCTAAGTACTAGATTAAGGGGAGGCAAAAATAGAACATCTTTTTTTTATAAAAAGGGAGACCCCGGAATAAATCCCGGGGAAAATAGTTAAACTTCTTCAACCTTATTATTATCAGCCTGCTCAACCTTTACAAAGGCTAACTTATCTCCTTTCAACTCAATATCTACAACATCACCCGAGTTAATTGTGCCTGATATTATTTGCTTCGACAACTCGTTCAGCACTTCTCGTTGAAGCACACGCTTCAATGGTCTGGCTCCAAACTGAGGATCAAATCCAAGTGCTCCTAAATAATCTAAGGCTTCTTCCGTAATGCTCACCTTAATATCATTCTGCTCCACTCGCTTTACAATTAATCCAAATTGAATATCCACAATTTTTCGAATGTCAGCTCTAGTCAGAGGTCTAAACATAATGGTTTCATCCACACGATTTAAAAACTCAGGCGGTACCGATTTTTTAAGCAAATTGAACACCTCTGTACGAGTTCCTTCAATCACTTGCTCTACATCTTTATTCTCTAGGTCTTCAAAACGCTCCTGTATTAAATAAGCTCCAATATTGGTAGTCATGATAATAATCGTGTTCTTAAAATTAGCCACACGCCCCTTATTATCTGTTAACCTACCATCATCCAATACTTGAAGCAGCACATTAAAGGCATCGGGGTGTGCTTTCTCAATTTCATCCAAGAGTACGACTGAATAAGGTTTTCTACGAACGGCTTCAGTTAATTGGCCACCTTCTTCGTAGCCCACATATCCTGGAGGTGCTCCAATTAAACGGCTCACCGCATGGCGTTCTTGGTATTCGCTCATATCTATGCGCACCATATTATGTTCATCATTAAACAAGTATTCGGCCAAGGCTTTAGAAAGTTCCGTTTTACCAACTCCTGTAGTTCCCAAGAAAATGAATGAGCCAATCGGCCTATTCGGGTCTTGCAATCCTGCTCTGCTTCTACGCACTGCATCCGATAAGGCTGCAATCGCCTCCTCTTGTCCTGCCACTCTCTTACCTAATTCTTCCTCTAAATGAAGTAGCTTCTCTCTATCAGATTGCAGCATTTTAGTAACAGGAATACCTGTCCATTTAGCAACAACCTCTGCAATATCGGTGCTATCTACTTCTTCCTTAAGTAAGGAATTTTCATCCTTTTGAACCTCATCAGCTTTTTGTTTCAACTCATTCAATTTGCTTTCTGCATCTTGAATTTTACCATAGCGAAGCTCTGCCACTTTAGCTAAGTCACCTGCACGCTCTGCTTGCTCTGCTTCTTGTTTCAAGCCATCAATTTCTTCCTTGGTCTGTTGAATACCTTGAATTGCTTCTTTCTCATTTTCCCATTTCGCTTTTAGCGCATTTTTTTCATCTGTAAGCTCTGCTATTACTTTGTTTAGGGTCTTCTCTTTTGCCTTATCTTTTTCTCTACGAATGGCTTCACGCTCAATTTCTAATTGCATAACCTTACGTTGCAATTCATCTAGCTCTTCAGGCACAGAGTCAATTTCAATCCGCAATTTAGCAGCAGCTTCATCCATTAAATCAATGGCTTTATCCGGTAAATACCTATCAGAAATATACCTACTAGAAAGCTCTACGGCTGAAATAACAGCATCATCTTTTATACGCACTCCATGATGGAGTTCGTATTTATCCTTGATTCCTCTTAAAATAGAAATAGCATCGTCCATTTGAGGCTCATCAACTATTACCTTTTGAAATCTACGCTCAAGGGCCTTATCCTTTTCGATATGCATTTGGTATTCCTTTAACGTAGTGGCACCAATAGCATGGAGTTCGCCTCTTGCCAACGCAGGTTTTAAGAGGTTTGCTGCATCCATGGCACCATCACCTCCTCCTGCACCAATCAAGGTATGAATTTCATCGATGAATAAAATGATTTCACCATCGGAATCTGTTACTTCTTTTATTACCGCTTTAAGTCGCTCTTCAAACTCACCTTTATATTTGGCTCCAGCCACCAGTAAACCCATATCTAACGAAATCAATATCTTAGATTTGAGATTTTCGGGCACATCCCCATCCACAATACGTTGTGCCATACCTTCTACAATAGCAGTTTTACCAACGCCAGGCTCTCCTACTAAAATAGGGTTATTCTTAGTTCTACGAGATAAAATTTGAAGCACCCTTCTAATTTCCTCATCCCTACCAATTACAGGGTCAATCTTGCCCTCCTTGGCTAATTGGTTTAAGTTAATTGAATAACGTTCTAATGAACGGTATTTGCCTTCAGCATTGGCATCGGTTACATTATCTCCACCTCGTAATTCGTTGATGGCTGCCATTAATGATTTTTTATCATAGCCTGCATCTTTTAAAATGGAACTCACCTTGTCCTTACTTAAGAATAAGCCAAGTAAAATATGCTCAACTGCAATATACTCATCGCCCATTTCTTTAAGCATACTCTCTGCCTTTTGTAATACAGCGGAAGAATCGTTACCTAAATAAGGTTGTTGACCAGATACTTTGGGATACGAAATGATTATCTCTTCCAGTTTAGCCTCCAACTGGTTAGCATTAACATTTAACTTTTTATTAATAAATGAAATCACATTATCATCGGTAGCTAATAATGCTTTTAATATATGGCCTGGCTCAATGGACTGTTGCCCATAGGTACTGGCAATGGAGGTTGCTTGTTGAAGTACCTCCTGTGATTTGATTGTATATTTATCTAAATTCATAGTTCTGTGCTTTGATAATTAGTGTATCAAAAACTTCGCCTCCCGAGCAAATCGGAAATTTTGACATATTATTAGTAAAGGTTGCGTTATTTTAAGACATTTTGACATTATACTTAACCACAAAGAACACAAAGGAGGCACAAAGTCCGCAGAGAGAATTTCTTTGAGTACTTTGTGTTCTGATTGGCTCAGTGTTCTTTGTGGCTAAATGTTTTAATACGACTCGTCTAGGCATACCTTTGCACTATGCCACAAGATAAGAAAGACATACGAAAATTAACAGTTGAAGAACTCAAAGCTTTTTTTACAGCCCAAGGAGACAAAGCTTTTCGAGCCAAACAGGTGTATGAATGGCTGTGGCAAAAATCAGCTACTGAGTTTGGGCAAATGACCAATCTGTCAAAAGCTACTCGAGAAATGCTAGAGGCTCATTTTGTTATTAATAATGTACTTATTGAAGATGAGCAAAAAAGCAATGACCGTACTATCAAGTCATCCCTTCAACTTTTTGATGATAATATTGTTGAGGGTGTTTTGATACCAACTATGAAACGAATGACAGCTTGTATTTCTTCACAAGTGGGCTGTTCTTTAAGTTGCACTTTTTGTGCCACCGGCAAGCTAGATCGAAAGCGTAATTTAGATGCTTCGGAAATTTATGACCAAGTTGTACTTATTAAAAACCAAGCAGAAAAGGAGTATAATCAACCATTAACTAATATTGTTTATATGGGCATGGGCGAGCCTTTATTAAATTATGCCAATGTTTTAAAATCGGTAGAGCATATCACTTCTCCTGAAGGATTGGGCATGGCTCCAAGGAGAATCACTATTTCTACCGCTGGCATTGCCAAAATGATACGCAAATTGGGTGACGATGAAGTTAAATTCAACTTGGCAGTTTCATTACATGCTGCCAACGATATTAAACGTAATGAGATTATGCCTATCAATGAATCAAACTCATTGATAGAACTACGCGATGCCTTAAAATATTATTTTTCTAAAACAAAAAATCAGGTTACATACGAGTACATTCTATTTTATAATTTTAATGATTCTTTAGAGGATGCTGAAGAGCTATTTCAGTTTACCAAACACATTCCATGCATGGTTAATATTATTGAATACAACCCCGTAGCTGATACGCCTTTTGCTAAAGCCGAAGAAAAAACATTAGATAAATTTGCAGCTTACTTAGATAAGCGTGGTGTTACGGTTAAAGTTCGCAGAAGTAGGGGTAAAGATATCGATGCTGCTTGTGGACAATTGGCGGGAAAGAAAAGCTAAAAGACATTAGATTATTAGACAAAAGATAAAAGATCTAAAGAAAAAATAAAGACTATGGACTGAAAGTACCATAGTTTTAACCTGCGACTGAAAGTCGCCACGCTGGCTACTCCAATATAAAATTGGACTCACTATGATCATCGGGCTTTCTGTGATGTTCTAAGTAGTCA
>JAKISE010000049.1 GCA_021648745.1 Cyclobacteriaceae bacterium | reverse complement strand
GGAAGTTTCGCTAAAGCCCAAAGGGAAAATTTCTAGTAGGCAATCTTTTGGAGATAAAAATCTAGAAATAATCAACTATTTCTTCACTTTTTATCTCCAAAATCTCACCCACTATCTTATTTTCTGATAGCATTCCTTAGGTCGAACTCAGGTTATTAAGGTTAGCTTGTTTCTAATTTTTTGCTATTCCAATATTCCAACCAATATTAAATTGCCATAGCGCATAAGTTGTCTCAACAGTTGCATTGGCTATTTCTGAAGAATATTTGCCTACAAAATGATACGAGGTTGCCAACTGAAAGGCTCCTAACTCAATACCAACTTCAGGGGCAAACCCAAAACTTGTTTTCTTTTCAAAAACAAGTCCTATACCTGCACCTGTAACTGTTATTGAACCTGGTGCAATGGTATAAAGACCAGCCATAACCCCAACATATGGATTAACTCCACCATCGCCAAAAGCATATTTACCTTTAGCTAAAATTCCATTAATTTGGGTAGCAGTAAAGCTTAAATCTGCTATGTCATTATTTACAATAACTACAATGTTTGAATTGTACTCAAGCCCAACAGACAAATTACCACTAATATTATACATTCCGTTCAAATAATAGTTGAAACCAAAACCTGACCCGGAAGTACCTTCAGATTTACTAGAGGCCGAAGAGCCTCCAAGACCAAGACCAAGACTAAATTTGTTGGCTTGTGCGTTTGACGTCATAACCGCTCCCAAAAGGATGGCTACCAATAGGATACCTTTTTTCATAATTCTCATTGTTTATATTGTTAAGTTATAAAGATATAAATATATATAAACCAAATATGAAAATATGGTTGTTTTTTGTAAACGAACATAAAAACTTTGTGAATCGACATAAAAACTTTGCGAATGGAAATATGACCTATACCTAAATCAAGTAATCTTCATAATTCAAGCACCGCCAAAAGATTAATTTTGTTCAACTGTCTCTCGCTACAAAGAATTGCTCGATGAAAAGATTTAAGAGAAGGAAGCCTAAAATGGTCTTTATTTCAAATTATCCTTTGAGCATAGTCAAACACATTTTAAATGACTCTATTGCTTGCAGTGCATGTGGAATGTTTGCCGGCATAATAATCAACTCTCCTTCACCAACAATACTCATTTTACCAGCAATTGACACTTCTGCTTTACCTTCTATTATTTGAACAACAGCTTCGAATGGTGCAGTATGCTCACTTAAGCCCTCTCCTTTATCGAAAGCAAAAAAAGTAATATTGCCACCCTTGGTTTTTACAAATTGCTTCGACACAACTCCTCCTTCTGCAATATTTACAGCCTCTTTTAAATTATATACTTCTGCTGGTATAAATGATTTCTTTTCCATAGACTACTTTATTTAATTTTTTATTCTTCTAGACACTTAAAATGCAATTAATTTATCATACTCTCACTGGTGTTCTAATTCCTTAGAAAGTTTTTCTCGGAACGTGGTTTTGGTGGGTTCTATTTTTCCATCATACTCAATACCTCCTATCAGCAACTTTCTAAACTTTTCAATAAACCTTGCTGTTTGAGCTCCATCAAGGATATCATGATCCATTGAAATTGTAATACACGCCATCTCGCATTTAGCAATTTCCCCATTTATAATTCCTGGCACTTCTCTTATTCCTCCTACCATAGCACTTAAAACTTGAGGTGTAATGGGTACTACCCAGCCTGTTAGTTCATGGCTAAACATTCCCATAGATGAAAAACCTACTGTTCCATTATACTTTTTCTTTAAAAATGGATCATTGAACATACGTTTCAAAAACCACCTTCTTAAAAATCCAACCCTTTTAACCACACCAATAAACCGCTTTTTACTCTGTATCTCTTCACTATCTATCAAATCAAGAGAGTCCCCAGATTTTGCTTTACTTATTTCTTCAGAAATTTCGAATACAGATTTAGAATTCGCTTTACGAAGGATGTAGCTAACAGGCACAGGAACCCCATTCACTGTTCTCTCTACCATGGTAGAAACATCCACATCCTCAAATACAATTAGTTTATTACCTTTTCGGTAGGCTTGCACTAATTTATTACACTCAACAGCCTGAGCAAAACAATAAAGTAAATACCCAGTAAGAGATGCATGCCTTTTGGTTGCCCTCCTTGCTTTTCGAAGTTCATCTCGCATACCAGTGATATCAAAATCCATTACAGCACTTGCCGTGTGTTTTTTCTTAGCTACACTAAGAAAGTCAACTATTTGTTTTCGTTCTAATGAAAATGGATGAGACGAGTACTGTGGTTTTTCCAACTTGTTTTTGAGTAAGTTAACCTCAAAGTTATCAAGTACCTTTAGCCAGAACAATGAGAAGTATCAGGTTTCAATTTTAAAAAAATAGCTATGCTTTAGGCATAATAGAACTAAAATAATCCTGAAAACTAACACTCGCCTCTACTACTTTTTTATCCAACATGGAATATGCTGCCAATACATGAATAAGGTATTCCATTAATATAGGTTCGTTATTGCTGGGGTCATCATCAAGCTTTCCAACAACTGACTTACTCAGGCCTTCCACTGATTTTAGCAATGTGATATAGTCTTTCTGATTACAATCGCTCTCAATAGTAAGTTCATTTCCATTTTCAAACCATTGATTGATTTTAAGGTATTTTTCTCTAATCTGAGGATCCTTTTTATCCTGAAGTGCTGTAAAGTCATTAAAGTATATAGGAGCTAAAGATCGAATAGCGGAGGCAATTAATTTGTGCGCAATGGCTACTGCTCCTTCTTGCTCACCCTCATACACCATTTCTATTTTGCCAACTATAGCAGGTATAGCAGCAAGCAAATCACCAATTCGAGCTTGGCCCTTTTTCTCACCATTTATCAGCATTCTTCTTTCTACCGCTCCAACAACCGATTCGTAGGCAGTTATCGGAAGTCTTGCCGAAACACCGCTCTTTTCATCCACAAACTCACTTGAACGAGCCTCCACAGCAATTTGCTCTATCAGTTGTTCTACTAAAAGCGGAACTGTGATTGCTTCTTGCTGCGCTTCTGATAATTTAATTTCCTGCTTGGTAATTATTCTTCCAATTTCAATGGTATCTGGGTAATGTGTAAATATCTGGCTCTGAATTCGATCTTTTAAAGGTGTAATAATGGCTCCTCTGTTCGTATAATCTTCAGGGTTTGCGGTAAACACAAATTGTACATCTAATGGAAACCGGAGTTTGAATCCTCTTATTTGAATATCCCCTTCTTGCAAAATATTAAACAAGGCTACTTGTATTCTTGGTTGCAAATCGGGCAGTTCGTTTATGACAAATATCCCGCGGTTAGAGCGAGGAATAATTCCAAAATGAATAACTCCTTCATCTGAATAGCTCAATTTTAAATTGGCAGCCTTTATCGGGTCTAAATCACCAACTAAATCGGCAATATTTACATCAGGAGTTGCCAATTTTTCTGCGTACCTATCTAACCGTGGCACCCAAGAAATTGGCGTATCGTCTCCAAACTCTTCCAGTTTGTTACGTCCATAATAAGAAAGAGGCTTCAGCGGATCATCGTTAATTTCAGAGCCTTCAATTATGGGCATATATTCATCCAGCAGTGTCACTAATTGGCGCGCCATTCTTGTTTTAGCCTGGCCACGTAATCCTAAAAAGTTAATATTATGGCCTGCTAGTATAGCCCTTTCAATTTGTGGTATCACGGTATTTTCATAGCCTATAATATTGTCAAAAACTGGTAGTCCTTTTTGTAGGCGCTCAATTAAATTGACCCTCATTTCCTCCTTTACAGAGCGAGATGTATAGCCTGATTCTTTTAATTGAGCAACCGTATTTATTTGACTAATATTCATATTGATTTTCGTTTATTCTGTTGATAATCTGCAAAAATGAAATCACCTAGCCCTTGAAGACTTGAGTAAAATGCTTTGCCCTTATTGGCCTCTGTAAAATCCTCCACAAATTTTTGCAAATAGGGGTCTCGGGCAATCATAAAGGTAGTTATGGGTATATGTAACTTTCGGCATTGTACTGCCAAGTTGATGGTTTTGTTAATAATCTTAGGGTCATGACCAGCACTGTTCTGGTAATACTTACCATCTTTTAGTTTTAGGCAAGTGGGTTTACCATCAGTAATCATAAATATTTGCTTATTCGGTGTTTTTCTTCGGTGAAGCAAACTCATAGCAAGCTCTAACCCTGCTACAGTATTAGTATGATAAGGCCCCACTTTAAGGTAAGGCAAATCTTTAATTTTTATTTGCCAAGCATCGTTACCAAACACCACAATATCAAAGGTGTCTTTAGGATATTTAGTGGTAATTAGCTCCGACAAAGCCATTGCCACTTTTTTAGCTGGTGTAATCCTGTCTTCGCCATATAAAATCATGGAATGAGAAATGTCAATCATCAACACGGTTGACATCTGGCTTTTCTGCTCCTTCTCCATCACCTCCAAATCTCCTTCCTTCAAGTCAAAGCTAGCAATACCACCTCTGATTTGACTATTTCGTAAACTGGCTGTAAAATCTATTTGTGAAGAGCTATCTCCATATTGGTAGGGTCTTCGGTCTGCAGTTTGCTCATCACCAATTCCGTTAATTCGAGACCCATGATTTCCTGAAATTCCTTTTTTAAGCTTACCAAAAATTTGATCTAGAGCTCGCTTGCGGATAAGTTTTTCAGTTTTTGCAGCCAATTTCCCTCCCTCTCCAACCTCAGATTCAATAAATGCATTCTTTTTGAGATCCTTCCTAAAGTCTTCGAGCGTATACTCTGGTGTAGTTATCTTATGGGCCTTATCGATTTCATCCATCCAATCAAGTGCTTCTTCCACATCGCCAGATGTGTAAACAAGCAATTCCAAAAATAAGTCGAAGAGCCTTTCAAAAGGAGTACGATTATCCTTGGGAGTAACGTATTGTGAAAAACGAAATCCTAGCATAGCGGTTAAACAAATATAAGAGAGATATGGCTTTTAATGCTAAACAAACTTTATTTCTCAGAAGCCCTGATAGATTTTAAACGAAGTACGACCTCCAGTTTAACACAGAAATGCCATCAGATCTATTTTGCTTTTGGTTTCCTGCGTACAATACAATAGACGATTTGACATTGCTGATTTTATTCCAATATCGCAAATTCTTAAAATAATCAGAAGAAATAGTCATCCCAGATTTAATTTCTATTGGAGTAATACCTGTCTCACTGTCTACTATTATATCAATTTCATGCCCTGTTTTATCACGCCAATAAAAAAGATTGATGCGTGCTCCTTTATTTACCCGCTGTTTTATTAATTCAGTAACAACGAGCCCTTCAAATATATGCCCTCTTAAAGGATGTGATTGAAGATGTTCTTCAGATTTTATCCCTAATAAAAAGCAGACCAAGGCAGTGTCTATAAAGTAAAGTTTTGGTCTTTTAATTATAGTTTTATTGTAGTTTTTGTGGTACGCTCTGAGTAAATAAATTATTGAGCTGCTTTCTAAAATACCAATCCAAGATTGAATTGTTTTCATATCAACCCCAACTTCATTTGAAAAAGAGCTCATGTTCAACTCCTGCCCATTTCTTCCTGCCAATAATTTAATAAATCGCTCAAATACAATAAGGTCGGTTACATTCTTAATTTGTCTAACATCTCTTTCGATATACGTTTGGATATAGTTGGGGCACCAATCAATTGGAGGTATATGCTGGTCATAAATTGGTGGGTAAAATCCATTTAACATGAGTGAATTATCAGAGTCAATTAGCAGGTCGGCATTATTTAGCTCATTTATTGAAAAAGGCATTAAGTTAAGGATCCCAACTCTGCCTGCTAACGATTGAGAGATGTTTTGTTGCAATAAAAAGTTGTTAGATCCTGTAAGGATAAACTGTCCCTTTTTTGTTGAGCTATCTATAATTTCTTGAAGATATGAGAAAAGGTGTGGAACTCTCTGTATTTCATCAAAAATGGCACCTTCCTTATATGAAGCTAAGAAACCGTTTGGGTCTTCCATTGCAAATGCACGATGAGTTGGATTTTCTAAAGTAACATATTCTTTATCTTTAAAAACAGACTTAACTAAAGTGGTTTTTCCAGTTTGGCGAGCACCAATTAGTGCAACCGTTTTAAACGTTCTGGCTAGTTTAACGAGTTTCTGTTCTAATTCTCTTTTTATCATATATGCAATATATGGAATTTTTCGGAATTCAATTCCATATAATTCCATTTTTACTAACCTTCCATTGGGTGCAACGTATTGTAAAAAACGAAATCCTAGCATAGCGGTTAAACAAATCTAAGCTAGATAAGGTTTATTCTTGCAAAAAGAATTATGTGAGCAAAAATTGAAGCATAATCATTTTAAAGCTTTATAAACCATAAGAAAGAAATACGATAAACCCAATTAACAAATAAGCAACTGGTAATGCCAAGCCAATACCAAGCCATACAGATTGTCTTTTAGATTTCTTTATATCCTTTAAATAAATACCATCAAATTTAGCCGAATCCAGACTTGATATAGCACCATCGGGTGTAACGGTAAATTTTAAGTCAGCATAAACATTTCCTGTACCAAAATACATCCCGTCTTTTAAACCAACACTCTTAAATTTATACACCCTGCCTTGATAGTCAACAAGCTTCACAGGCCCCTTGTCTATAACACTATTAAACGCGGAGGGTGCTGTTTGGTAGGCCACACAACTCTGAATAAAAATAACTATAATAAGTAAATAAGCTGAATTGCACTTTATAAGTATTTGGCGAATATTCATTTGATAAGCTGTTAGAATAAATTCTTATCAAAGTTTAGTTTTTTATTCGATATTTCCAATTTAATTACTCAGAAATGGACTCTAAAAATCTTCAAATATTTGGTTGTTAATTGCATACATCACTAGGCCTGCTACGTTTTTGGAACCTGTTTTTTCCAATAAATTTCTTTTATGCGCGTCTACAGTTCTGTTGCTAATAAATAGCTTCTCAGCAATTTCGTTGTTAGTGTGTTCTTTAATAATTAACTCTAATACTTCCTTTTCACGCTCTGTAAGAGGCATATCTACCACAAGGTTTGACGTTTTAGTGCTATTGTTTTTCATTAAATTTACCATAACCACTTCTGTAACTTCGGCACTATAATAAGTTTCTCCTTCAAACACAGTACTTATCGCTTTTTTAAGCTCCTTTTCGGTGCAATTTTTTAGAACGTAACCACTTGCCCCAGCACCCATCATTTGCTTAATATGCTGATTATCACTCATCATACTTAAGGTAAGCACTTTAATTTGAGGCCACCTTTTTACAATTTCTTTTGTACACTCCATTCCATCCATAATGGGCATATTAATATCCATTAAAACCACATCCACAGGTGTTTCTTCTATAACTCGAATCGCCTCCTGTCCATGCGAAGCTTCTCCAACAACTTCGTATTCATTATCGTCATCCATATAAGAGCGAATGGCGTCTCTAATTAATCTGTGATCATCTACTAATAAAATTTTCATTTACTTATTATGTATTTGAAGTGTAATTACTGTTCCTTTTCCTGGCTCACTACCTAAGCTAAATTCAGCATTTAGCGACCTCGCTCGGTTTTCCATGCTGTTTAACCCAAATCTACTTAATTCATTGTTATTTTTTAAATCAAAGCCAACGCCATCATCTTCTATAGTCAAAATTACGATATCTGGGTAGTACATTAACTGAATAGTTACGTTTTTAGCCTTGGCATGCTTAATAATATTATTCACAGCTTCTTGTGTTATTCTATACAGCCCAAGCTCAACAGGTTTATCTAAACTGCTGTTATCATAATTGGTATAAAAATTAAAAGTAGTATCTGTAGCTCCTTTTAAAGTTTCTATCATATTTTCAACTGCCAAGGAATAACCAAAATCGCTTAAGGTAGATGGCATTAAGTTATGAGCAATATCTCTACTTTCTACCACAGCTTGATGAATAAGTGTACTTAAATTACTAAATCGCTCTTGTTGTTTTTGGCTTAGTAGAGATATATCTTGATTTACCTTATCCATATTCAACGCGATGGCTGAAAGTGTTTGTCCCAGAGAATCATGTACTTCTTTAGAAATTCTAGTTCGCTCCCTATCCTCAGTATTCATAATAGTAGCTATAATTTTCTGCTCTGCTCCTTTTGCATCTAGCATACTACCTAATAATTCTCCTAATGCATCAATGAGGTTACGCTCTTCAAAAGAAAAAGGCCCTTCTTGAAGACTAGGTTTTTGTTCTTTATAATACACGGCTATCTCACCTACACTTCCATCGTTTGTGGTAATTGGGGCTTGCATTTTCCAATCTGATTCTTCAAAATTGCCAGACTTAAATTCGCCAAAACTACACGAAATTTTTGCACAGGAGATGCTGGGGTAAAACCAGGAAAAAGGGATAAGGTTAACGGCCTTTTGGAGTATTTCTTCAATTGAATTGTCTTTATCAGAAGTAAGTTTTGAGACATCGTACAGGCAGTTTAGCTCTTTGTTTCGCTCAGCCAAGTGCGACATAAGCTCTTGGCGTTGCCTAAAAGCTGTTTTACGCTCTGTAATATCCCTTGCAAATCCACAGATATAAGGCACACCTTCAAACTCAAAATAATCAAGACTTATCTCCACTGGCAATCGTTCGCCAGATTTCTTAAGCAATTCACCTTCGAAACGAAGATTAGGGTTTTGTTCATCCGTTAACTGTAAACGGTCTAAAAACTCCTCTTTTTTGTCCTTTGGCACCAATGCACCTGGCTCCAAGGTTAAAATCTCACTTTCATCATACCCTAACACTTCTAAAGCCTTTTTATTTACACGAATTACGCCCAATCCTGGCTTGCTCCAAAATGCTAAATCACTAGAAGCTTCAATCGTGTTTAATGCTAATTGTGCTTCATGCTCCGATGCTCTGAGGACTTTGTTTGTTTCTTTCAGTTCTTTTGTCTTGCGCTCGACCTGATATCTTAATAATAAGCTTGCAATGATTAAAACAGCTACAACAACCAATAATGAGAGAATTACTTGCAATAGCCATTTAGGAATAATTTCAACAGGAACACCAATGAAATACTCCTCTTTTAAATCGTAATACAAAGAGTTTTCATCGCTAATCTGAATCCGAACTTCATTATCAATCGCTTTCTTTATTAGTTCTGCATCTCTACTTTTCTTGGAAATACCATACCTTAAACTGAGGTGTGAAATCATAATTTGGCTTTTTGTCACATCAAAATTATGTGCATTAAAATCGCCAAACACTTTTGAAACCAACGCAGCATCAACAACCCTATTCTCAACCAATCGCATAGCCTCGGCATACGACTCAACTCTGTAAACATCTATATCAAGGCCTAGTTCTATTCCTAAATCCATCAACCCTGTGCCTCCATTTTCGCAAAAATAGTCCCCATCTAAACTTGCAATCTTTAGCCCGTCAAGGTCAACAATGTCGTTAATGGCTTGCGTTCTTGCGAGCGAATAATACACCTCAGCCCAAGTTGAAATAATAGATGTTTCATTGAAATTAAAGATAGAATCTCGAGCAATAGAATGACCCAAATCTGGCAAGATATCAATCTGGTTCTCTTCTAACATTTCTTTGCAATAAGCAAAAGCGCAAGGGTAATATTCTAATTTCCAGCCATTTTCGGCAGCTACATGTTCAAGTAATTCTATAAAAAAACCTTCCGCCTTTCCATCATCACTCATATAAACCATTGGAGGGTTATCGAATACACCTACTTTATAGGTTTGGGCTACCAACGGAATGGCAATTGACAGCATTAAAAATGCTAGTATTATTTTTTTAATCAATTCCTTATTTCTTTAATTCTAAGATTAAAGTTAACACTCCATTTTGTGAATTCTATGTATTTACTATTCTTCTAATATTAAGAGCGCCTCACCAACCAAGTTAATTGAAGTAAAGCACAGTATAAATTATTCTTTTCACCATATCTTTGCAACAAAAAAAGAGCGCCATGTCTAATGCATTTTATAACGTACCGGTACCTGTAAACGAACCGGTTAAATCTTATGCTCCAGGTACTCCTGAGCGAGCTGAATTAAAAAAAGTACTCAAAGAATATAAGAATAAGCAAGTTGATATACCCATGTATATTGGTGGTGAAGAAGTGAGAACAGGGAATAAGATAGAAATAAACCCTCCACATGATCACCAACATGTGTTAGGTCATTTTCATGAAGGTGATGCGTCACATGTAGAACAAGCTATTAAAGCTGCTTTAGATGCTCGTATTAAATGGGCAGAAATGAGCTGGGAACACCGTGCTTCCATCTTTTTAAAAGCTGCTGATTTATTAGCCGGCCCATATAGAGCTAAAATAAATGCGACTACCATGCTGGGGCAATCAAAAAATGCTTTTCAAGCAGAAATTGACGCTGCCTGTGAGTTTATAGATTTTCTAAAGTTTAATGTTAAATACATGACTGATATCTATAAAGAGCAACCCGAATCAGCTCCAGGAATTTGGAACAGGCTAGAATACAGACCATTAGAAGGATTTGTTTTTGCTATTTCCCCCTTTAACTTCACGTCTATTGCGGGTAATTTACCAGCAGCCCCTGCTCTTATGGGCAATGTAGCTATTTGGAAACCAGCTTACACGCAAGTGTACTCAGCTCAAGTAATTATGGAGGTGTTTAAGGAAGCTGGACTGCCTGATGGTGTAATTAATATGGTTACAGTTGATGGCCCGGTAGCTGGAGATGTTGTTTTCAATAATCCTGATTTTGCAGGACTGCATTTTACAGGTAGTACAGGCATATTTCAACATTTATGGAAAACCATTGGCACAAATATTAGTAAATACAAAACCTACCCTAGAATTGTAGGAGAAACAGGAGGAAAGGATTTTATTATTGCCCATAAATCATCTGATGCTAAGCAAGTGGCTACTGCCATTACACGAGGTTCATTTGAGTTTCAAGGGCAGAAATGTTCAGCTTCCTCTCGTGCCTATATTCCATCTAATATTTGGCCAGATGTAAAGAAATTTATTCAAGCCGACCTTGCCGATTTTAAAATGGGTGATGTAGAAGATTTTGGCAACTTTGTAAATGCAGTGATTGACAAAAAATCCTTTGATAAAATTAGCAAATACATTGATGATGCGAAGGAAAGCCCAGTGGTAGAAATAGTTGCTGGTGGTGGACACGATGATTCGAAAGGATACTTTATTGAGCCAACTGTATTAGAAGCCAAAGACCCAATGTACACCACTATGTGCGAAGAAATATTTGGACCTGTGGTAACAATATACGTATATCATGAAGAAAATTTTGAAGATACATTACGTCTTTTAGACGAAACATCTCCTTATGCGTTAACAGGAGCCATTTTCTCCAGAGATAGATATGCGGCTGAATTAGCTACTAAGCGATTAGTGCACGCAGCAGGTAATTTCTATATTAATGATAAACCTACCGGTGCTGTTGTTGGGCAACAACCATTTGGTGGCTCAAGAGCTTCGGGAACAAATGATAAAGCTGGGTCGCCCATTAACTTAATGCGTTGGGTATCCCCTAGAACCATTAAAGAAACATTTCTTTCTCCAACAGATTTTAGGTATCCGTTTTTAGGGGAAGAGTAGTTAATGTTTATCTCCCGCTGAATTCGCAGATTAACACAGATACATATAAAAAAGAGATTGGTTCATACGAATCAGTCTCTTTTTTGCCCTTTTACAAGTCATTCCGGAGGAATCTTAACCATAATGCAAGTCTATATTGGTTCACATTTGTATTATGTGCTGTGAGGCGGCAGCCTCACGAGATTATCAAGTCTCACGCTTGATAATAACGCACTGAATAAGTGCCAATGTGCTGGTATTATCTCTACTTCGTTCTTATTTCCCTACCAAAAAAAATGGCGTTTAAAAACATTCGATTTGTGCCATACCAAAAGGCCCTAAAATTAGGGTTGTCAGTAAAAGTAATAACTGTTCCAGCACCTACTTTATCAATTTGAACTGCTGACGTATTTGCTAACTTCTTTATATTTTTAGAAGAAATATAACCACTCAATAATGGGCTTTTTGTATACATTAAAGGGTTGGCGTAAGCATTTTTACTTCTCTCCATCATAAGAGTACTATTTCTAAAAACCGGAATAGATGTAGAAGAGTAGCCATAAAATAACGGGTTAGATAAATCAGCTTTAGTCTCAAAAATAGCTCCACCAATAACTTGTGCACCTCTATATCGGCTCATTAATTCATAAGGCCGTTGTTGAGTGCTATCTGGTTTAGCCTTCATATATTTTACTGTAGAAATTTTATTTTTCGACAACCATTTACCTGCACTTTTAGTGGCGATAATAAGTCCACCAGATTTTACCCAATTGTGCAGATGTTCAACTTTAAGTTTACTATAATTTCCGTTTACCATAATAATAGTATTGAATTGTGAAAGGTTTGTCGAATTTAGCTGGTCAATGGCAACCAAACTCATAGGCATATCCATACGCTGGTCGAGTAAATGCCAGACCTCCCCTACTTCGTAAGAGGAAACTCCATTGCCTCCTATTACTGCAATTTTGGCTGAATTTAAATTTTTAAAAGAAGGACTTCCCAATTTAACTCCATTTGCATCGCCCGAATTAATCCCTTCCACAGGCACAAAATACCTTGATTCTACATCCTTCATTAGCTCGAATATTTCTTTTTTAGATAAAGATTGATTTTGAACAGGTATAAAAATGGAGCCTTTCACATAGTCTACTCCATTTAGTTGAAAAGCATGCGTAGTAAGTTTTGTTCGCAACCCGGCAGTTTGTAGTTGGCTAAGTGCAGCAGGAGCCATATAATCGTTCCATTTTAACAAATAACCATAATTAGAATTTTTCAGATCATTAGTGATACTCCTTTCGGTAATTTTTAAAGGTTCAGTTCTTAATTTAGCTAACTCCTTGGCTGTAATTTCTTGATATTCTAAACCAAAAGCCAAAGGCAAGGTCCAAGCAGAAACATCGTAAAATAGACTATCCTTAAACGATATTCTCTTTTCAAAAATGGCTTTCGTTAAACGATACTGCTCATTACTCAGCTTCACTAAATAGCTTTCTTCTTTCGAAAACTGCTTATAATTACTCGTTAATTTTTCAGGTGCTATTCTATGTTGTATCAGTACGTCAAGAAAAGCATTTGATTTATTCATGTCACCATTACTGGTAAACAAGTATCCTTTTATGGCATCATTTGATGCCAGCCCTATAGCCTTAGAAAAGAACTCGTTTTGATAGGCTAGTAATTCCCCTCTCAATTCCTGAGCTGCCTCTAAGGTTGATAAACTTGTAGTTACATGGTTTCGAATGGCAAATTTGAAGCTTAAATCACCATTTTGGGTTCCCCTTAAATGTCCTCGAGAGCTGCCTTGTTCAAAAAGGATTCCAACCGAACCATTCAAATCAGGAAAAGTAGAGCCCTTACCTGGGTAGTAATCATCAAAGCTTTCTTCGGAGTAATATTGAGACCCCATGGCATCCATAGCCTTGGCATGGTACTTGGCTATTTTACGAGTTAAGTCAAATGCCTTTTCAGGCGTTAAAGGATTGTTTCTAGAAGGTATCCCTGGCTGGAAGAAATAAGTAGAGTTTGAACCCATTTCGTGCTGATCTGTTAAAATATTGGGCTGCCATTTATAAAAGTTTTTAACTCTTGCCTGAGACTCTGGGTGTTGAACAGGAAGCCAATCTCTATTTAAATCAAACCAATAATGGTTAGTTCTAGCTCGAGGCCATGCTTCGTTATGCTCTAAGCTTAAACTATTAGAATCTAAGTTTTTACTTTTATGGCTATTCACCCAGCTCGCAAACCTGTTTAATCCATCGGGGTTATACGAAGGGTCTAATAGTATGATAGAGTTAGCCAACATTTTTTCGATGTCCTCACCTTGAGCTGCAGCTAAATAATAAGCAACTAGTAAAGAAGCGTTGCTACCACTAGCTTCGTTGCCATGTATGCTATGCCCTAACCAAACCACTACTGGCTTATTTGCAATATCATCCTTAGATGTTTTAACGGCAAGATGCTCTCTTCTAATATTTTCGATGTTGCTATGGTTCTCAGGATTGGTAATTGTTAGTAACAGTATAGGGCGGTGCTCATAAGAATAGCCAGCTACTTCTAAACTAACTCTATCCGAAGCTAGGGCAAGAGCCTTCATATACTCCACTAATTTATCGTGGCTTACATGCCATTCTCCTACTTCAAACCCAAGTATTTCTTCAGGTGTAGGAATTTTGTCATCAAATTGTACTTCTTGATTATAAAAATAATTAAAGTCCTGCTGTGCCTGGCCAACTAAAGACCAGACCAAAAATAGTATTAGTAAAGAATGCTTATTCATAATAAAAATCGGGTTTTAAGATATTTATAAAGCTATTATTTTAATCCATAATAACATAATAAATTATCATACTTAACCTAATGAGTGTTAATAAAATAATGCTCATTTGCACCTATCTAATTTAGAGAGATTTATTATTGAAAATGGTTTGTGGTAAGAAATATTTTTACGTCTATTGCATATTGAAACTAATGGTCGTTTGTATATTAAGTTTATGTTATTATCCCTCACATATTCATATTCAAACCATAACATAATACTTTAAATGAACCATATCCCTCACCGTACTTTCGTAACAAATTTAATTTTTATATAATCAACTAAACCAATTAAGAATGAAGAGAAATCTACTAATTATGTGTATGTTGGCTTTTTCAAGCTTGGCATTTGCACAAGGTGTTACCAGTTCATCAATGAACGGTAAAGTCACCGACAAAGAAGGAGGCCCATTACCAGGAGCTACCGTTTTAGCTGTCCATACCCCAACCGGGGCAGAGTTTGGACAAGTTACTGATGCTGACGGTTTATTTAGGATTGCCAATATGCATGTTGGAGGCCCTTATACCGTTACTGTATCTTTTGTTGGATACGATCCAATTGTCAAGCAAGGTATTTACTTAGAATTAGGAAGAACCTACAAAGTAAATACCTCCATGTCAGAAACTGTTACACAACTTGAAGGTGTTATCGTAACTGCCGATGCAGTTTTTGATGGTAACAGAACCGGTTCTAGTACTATTATTTCTAAAGATGCAATTCAAAACACACCAACAGTTACAAGGTCTCTGGCAGATTTTACAAGACTTACACCACAAGCAAGTAATGCTACTGGTGGCATTTCTATTGCTGGTATTAATAATAGATTTAATGCAATTTATATTGATGGTGCTGTAAATAACGATGTTTTTGGTTTAGCTCCATCTGGCACCAATGGGGGGCAAATAGGTATTTCTCCTATTAGTGTTGATGCCATTGAGCAAATTCAAGTGGTTGTAGCGCCTTATGATATTACCAAAGGAGGCTTTGCAGGTGGTGGAATTAATGCTGTTACCAGAAGTGGATCCAATAAATTTGAAGGATCGGCTTATTACTTTCTTAGAAACGAAAGCTTAGCAGGTTTAACACCTGTTGATGATGAAACACTTGAAAGGGAAAAACTAGATCAGTTTACAGCTCAAACGTATGGGTTTAGATTGGGTGGCCCAATCATTAAAAATAAAGCATTCTTTTTTGTAAATGCGGAGATACAAGACGACCAAACACCACAACCTTTTGATATTGGCACTTATACTGGAGCATCCTCTGCTGCTGATCTTGATGGTTTAGCTAGCTTTTTACAAAATCAGTATGGGTATGATGCTGGTGGGTATGGCAACCAAATAAGAACATTAAGAGGAACAAAAATTTTAGGAAGGTTTGATTTTAATATTAACAGAAATCATAAACTTACCGTTCGGCATAGTTATACTAAAGGTGAATCAACCAGCCCTCGTGGTTCGAGTAATAATAGACTTCGATTTGGAAATGGGGGTGTTTACTTCCCTTCTGTAACTAATTCATCAGCACTTGAACTAAAAAGTGCCTTTGGATCTAAATATTCTAATAATTTAATTATTGGTTATACCAATGTTACAGATGACAGAGACCCTATTGGAGACCCTTTTCCTTATGTTAGAATTCAAGATGGTTCTGGTAGGATTGAGCTTGGTAGTGAACAGTTTTCAACTGCAAACTTTTTGCAGCAAAAAATATTTACAATTACAAACAACTTCAATATTTACAAAGGAAAACACACCTTTACTGTAGGAACACATCTCGAATTTTTTGATATGAATAACGTATTTATACGTCAAAATTTTGGTGCATATCGTTTTGACAATCTTGCCGATTTCTTAGATAATGCAAATACTGATTATGCCCGATTTGATAGAAGCTATTCATTGGTAGATAATACTACTGGTAACGACACTAATGCGGCTGCTAAATTTAAAGCTATGCAGTTGGCTTTCTACGGGCAAGATGAATGGCAAATGACAGATAATTTTAAATTGAATTTAGGATTAAGGATTGACATCCCAATTTTCTCAGATAATCCTCCTGAAAACCAGTATTTCAATAATACTACTATCCCACTTATAGAAGCAGAGGGCTATGATTTACAGGGAGCAACGGTAGGAACTGCCCCTAAAGCTGCATTAATGTTTTCTCCTCGGGCAGGGTTTAACTGGAATGTAGATGGCGAAGACGATATACAAATACGCGGTGGTATTGGCGTGTTTACCAGTAGAATACCCTTTGTATGGCCTGGCGGCATGTATAATAATAACGGTAGAACTGTGGGTGGTACTCGTAACTTCTCAGGAAGGTTCGAACCCGACCCATTTGGCCAACCTACAGATGGAGAAACTATCCCTTTACCTGCAGGAGACCCAGGATCAGGGCAAATTGATATTTTTGCTGAAAACTTTAAATTTCCACAGTTACTTCGTTCGAGCATAGCAGTTGATAAAAAATTACCATGGGGGCTTGTAGGTACTGCCGAAGTAATATGGTCTAAAACATTGAATAATGTATTTTATGAAAACCTTAATTTAAGACCATCTACTGAACGGTTAACCGGGACAGGAGATAATAGGATTAAGTATGACCAAGATGATGAAGTAGATGATACATTTACTGGCATATATTTAGGGTCAAATACAAGTGAGGGATATGCCATTAATGCTACCTTCCAACTAACAAAATCATTTGCCAATGGATTTGCTGGTTCAGTATCCTATACTTATGGTGATTCTTATGCTATATTTGAAGGTACTTCTTCTCAAAATAATTCTCAATGGAGGGGTACATATCAAGTAAACGGTAGGAATAATGCCCCTTTAGGGCGTTCAGATTTTTCAATGGGTTCTCGCTTTGTAGCCTATGGTTCATATACTGTTAATTACTTAAAACATATGGCAACTACTATATCATTTTTCTATAATGGGCAGTCTGGCAGACCTTTCTCCTATAGATATAATGATAATAGTAACTTAACCAATGAAAGCGATAGAGAAAGGTCACTAATTTATGTGCCAACAGATGCTAGTGACATTAATTTAGTCGATTATGATGATAATGGCACTAACATTACTGCAGCTCAGCAATGGGCTGCCTTGGATAATTATATTTCTAATGATAAATATTTGAATGGTAGAAGAGGTCAATATGCTGAAAAAAACTCTTCGAGAGTTCCGTTTACCAGTATAATTGATTTAAAAGTAGCGCAAGATTTTTACATTACTATAGGCGACCAAAAACATACCCTTCAATTTACTTTGGATATTTTCAATTTTGGAAACTTCCTAAATAAAAATTGGGGGAGAAGGTATTTCTCTAATTTTGGAGCCGTTGACCTCTTAGACTTTGAAGGATTTCAGGCGGATAACACAACTCCTGAATTTACCTATAATGTTGATAGATCAGAGCTTCAAGATTTCTTAACTATTAATGAGGTTGGTGTAAATAGCTCTAGATGGTATATGCAAATTGGAGTTAGGTATTCGTTCTAACTTTTAGCATTACCTTACTTATTAAAAAGAGCCCCAAAACGGGGCTCTTTTTTGTTTTACGCCTTTTAAAGGTATCTTTATTAAAAGATAAGTATGAGTTGGCTTAACATATATACTGTTAAGCAGCATTATTAATTATTTCAATTCCATCTTTCATTATTTCTGCTACCACAGGGTTGGCTACCTCAAAGTCAGATACAGTAAATGGATGTGGTTCTATTAACAAATCATCATCGCTTCTCAAGCATAATAATTCTATTTGCATGTCTATAATGTCATCTACTGTTTTAAATACTATTGCTATATCTATGTCGCTATCAGCATGATTAATCCCTTTGGCAAACGAGCCAAAAAGAATAGCATTTTCAATCGGGTATTTTTTACTAATAGAACTAATGTATCTTTTTGCAATCTTTATAGCTTCTTTTTTATCCATTTTCTAAGTATTTTAATGTTTAATACCCATGTATTAGCATAATTTTTTGTGCATTTTTTATAAAAATTATGTTTATAATCATCGTATCTAGCATTCAAATTAAAAGTGGTAATTGTATCAAACCAACGTTTATACTCATCATTAAATTCAACCTCCGATAATTTAGCAAGCCTCCTAAGATCATGTGAAAAAGGAGCATGTGAATGTGTGTTTTTAACTACAATAGCTTTTAATAATCGTTCTATTACTAAATGCCCTATAAACAAGGCCCAGTGATAGTCTTTAGAGTTAAATAAATGAATCATGGTTTTATAGTCTTGATCCGATCTTGTAATCCAATGATTTATTGTTTTTTCAATGTCAGGTCTTTTATCGCTCACTTACCAAAAATACAAAACATTGTTTAAATCTGTTGTTCTGTATCGTCCTCATGTGCAATGAGGGTGATTGAGGCAGACGGTATTTCTTCAACTTTGGTCAAGTTTAGCTACTTGATTTCGAGGGATTTCAAGCTGACAATACAACTCCTGAATTTACCTATAATGTTGATAGATCAGAGGTTCAAGATTTCTTGACTATTAATGATGCAGGTGTAAATAGTTCTAGGTGGTATATGCAAATTGGTGCTAGATACTCATTCTAATTTTTACCAAACATATATTAAAAAGAGCCCCAATGGGGCTCTTTTTTGTTTTACGCCATTTACAAGTATCTTTATTGGTATTTAATTATAAGTATGAGTTGGCTTAACATAAAACATATATTTCTTTTTGGTTTGCTAATTAGCTCCTGTGGTAAGCCAAAAATCGCTTTAGAAGAAGAGAAATTAATGCTTACCCCTTCCGTTAACATCGATTTTGCTGATATTTTAGAACGCAACGAACTAAGAGTAGCAGTAGATTACAGCGCTACCACCTATTTTTTATACAAAGGCCACCCCATTGGGTTTGAGTATGACCTTTTAAAGAAGTTCGCAAAAAATATGGGGGTAAGTCTTAAAATAATAGTGCAACCCAGTATTAAAGAATCATTTTCTATGCTTCAACGAGGAGAAATAGATCTAATAGCCTACCCACTAGCAATAACCCCAAGCAGGAAAGAACAAGTAGAATTTACAACCCATTATAGAACTGTTCGGCAAATGCTCATCCAACGCAAACCTGATGGCTGGCGTAAGATAAACCCTCATCAAATGAATAAGATACTAATCCGAAATCAAGTGGATTTACTGGGCAAGGAAGTTCATGTGCTTAACGCATCGTCTTATCTCGAAACTCTAGAATCTCTCGAAAAACAAATTGGAGGTGATATAATCATTATTGAAGATTCTGCTTCGGTGGAGTCAGATGAGATGATTAGACGGGTAGCTACAGGCCAGTATGAATACACAGTAGCTGATGAAAATTTGGCTCAAGCAAACACCTTCTACTACCCAAATATTGATTTTCAAACACCTGTAAGTTTTCCAACAAGAATTGCATGGGCTGTTAGAAAATCATCTCCTTTACTACTTGACTCCTTGAATCGGAACATAAAAAAGGTTAAAAAGTCAGGACTGGTTAATATCCTATACAAAAAATACTTTCTCTCATCTCGAAACTCCAAAATTGTAGCTAAGGAAGATTATACTTCGCACGAAGGCAAAAAGGACCTCTCTCCATATGATGAAATAATTAAAGAGAATGCTAAACGAGTGGATTGGGATTGGCTTCTACTCGCTTCTATGGTAATGCAAGAGTCTCAATTCGACCCGAAAGCTAAATCGTGGGCAGGTGCTCAAGGCCTGTTACAATTAATGCCAGCAACAGCAGCGAGTTTAGGAGTAAAAAATAGAAATAGCCCAGAACAAAGTCTAAAAGGGGGTACTGACTATTTAATTAAGTTAGAAAAACGCTGGATGAGCAATATGGAGGACACTACTGATATAGCGGCCTTTGTAATGGCAAGTTATAATGCAGGTCCCGGGCATGTAATTGATGCTCGTGCTTTAGTTACCAAGTATGGAGGAGAAAGGGATCGATGGGAAGATGTTAGTAAATATTTAGTGCTTCTATCCACCAAAAAATACTATACTGATGATGTGGTAAAACTAGGGTATTGCCGAGGTCAGGAACCTGTTAATTATGTGAAACAAATTAATGAGAGGTATCAGATTTACAAAGATTTGGTAAAATAAGACCTGTTGTTTTGCATCCGCCAATACTAACTTGTACTTTTTTATAAATATATTTTGATTCATTAGAATAATTTACCTATCATTGGCTATAAACCATCTAACATTTATGATTACAATTAAATTGTGCGTTTAATGGCTTTTAGATTGGTCTTTTTTAACAAATTCATTCTTACAACAGGTATTATTATTGTATTTGGGGGCTTGCAGGCTAACTTAAGAGCCCAGAATCTGGAGCAAATTGGCAAACAAAATCCTCTAACTATTTCAGGAGGTGTATCAGTTAACCAAATAGGCTATTCGGTTAATGGTATCGAATCTAGAAGAGACCCGTATTCATTTTTTGCTTCGGGTAATGTAAATTTTAACCTGTATGGGTGGAGTGTGCCACTAACTTTTACATACTCTAATCAACAAGGCTCATTTCAACAGCCGTTTAATCAATTTAGCTTGCACCCTACTTACAAATGGATAACTGGGCACTTTGGGTATGCCAGTATGAACTTCTCTCCTTATACATTGGGGGGGCATTTGTTTTTAGGAGCAGGAGCAGAAGCCTCGCCTGGTAAATTTAAAATAAGTGCCATGTACGGCCGGTTAATGCAAGCTGTTGAACCAGATACCTTAGCAGCTAACACTCCAGTTCCAGCATTCCGAAGAATGGGATGGGGCATTAAAGCCGGTTATGCCGATGGCAACGATCAAATTTATTTAATTCTATTTGGAGCAAAAGACGATGTAAACTCCATACGATACGTACCCGAAGAAGAAGGCATATTGCCCGAAGAAAATTTGGTGATGAGCTTAATAGGAAGCAAATCCCTTTTTGAGCGGGTAATACTAAAAGCAGAATACTCCATTAGCGGAATATCGCGAGATACCCGAAGCCAAAAAATTGAACTTGCAGAATATAAATTATTTAATAACGTGGGCAGTTTATTCACCCCTAATCTATCCTCTTCATTTTATAATGCCTTTAATGCAAGTGTTAATTATCAGGCAAATATGTACTCTGTAGGTTTTAGGTTCGAAAAAATAGACCCCGGCTACCGAACACTGGGAGCCTATTTTTTTAATAACGATTTAATTAATTACACCGTAAACGGAGCTACTTCTTTTTTTAAAGGCAAAGTAAACCTTGCTGCCAATATGGGCATCCAAAAAGATAATTTAGACAACACAAAAATAAGTTCTATGAACCGCACGGTAGGGTCTGTAAATGTTGGTTATGCAGCCAGTTCAAATTTAAACTTAACAGCCTCCTACTCCAATTTTACTAGCTTTACCAACATCCGTTCGCAGTTTGTAGATATTAACCAAGCAACACCTTACGAAAACCTCGACACCCTCAATTTTACCCAAATTTCGCAAAATGCAACTTTAAACGCCAATTACAGACTTTCAACCTCAAAAGAAAGACCACAAAATTTAAATCTAAACCTATCCTTTCAAGATGCAAGCGATAAACAGGGCGGTGTAGAGCAAAATAGTGGCTCGCAGTTTTACCTAGCCAATGCTGCCTATAGTTTCAGCTTTGTGCCGCAAACATTAACACTTACAGCAGCTTTTAATTATAACGAAAACAAAGCCATAAATTTAAGCACTACAACCCTTGGACCCACCTTGGCCATAGGCAAATCATTTTTAAACAAACAGTTACGCACCAGTTTTTCTACATCGTGGAACGAATCTTATACAAATGGTGAGCAAGTAAATAAAATTATAAATATTAGAGCAAGCGGTGGCTATAGCATTAAAAAGAAACATAATTTAAATTTGAGTATAGTTATGGTTAACAGAGCCAG
>JAKISE010000048.1 GCA_021648745.1 Cyclobacteriaceae bacterium | reverse complement strand
ACTACTTAGAACATCACAGAAAGCCCGATGATCATAGTGAGTCCAATTTTATATTGGAGTAGCCAGCGTGGCGACTTTCAGTCGCAGGTTAAAACTATGGTACTTTCAGTCCATAGTCTTTATTTTTAAAATGTCTCAAAAATGCTGTTTTAGGGGTGTTTTAAATAAAACGTATAGCTGAATAGTAACTGTTGCTTGTCATTTCTAAAGGCTAATTAGTGTTCGTCAATAAACTCGGTGTCTGATTCAGAAAGTTTGCTATCAAGGCTTGTGAAGTCAAAAAAACGGAGTTTACTGGGGTAATCGAGTATTTTTTTTGCGAACCTAACGCAGGTAGCGGACTTTATGGATAGACACTAATTAAAATATGCAGAATGCCATAAATCGGTTGAATTGCCTTTCGTTTCCACACTAAAAGCATGCACCTCTTTTTTTTGCAAAAGCAATTTTTTAATTTCTTCTTTATTCATAATGCTAAACGATGAAGCAAAGCCATCTGCAAGAGTAGCGCTAGGTGCAATAACTGTTGTTTGTATATTTTTAGTTAGGCCTAAACCTGTAAAAGGGTTAATAATATGAGAGTAGGTTTTGCCATCAATTATAACTTTTTGATACAGATTTCCAGAAGTGGCAATGGCCGAATTGCTTAAAGAAACAATATCCGAAATTTTCTTTCCGGTATGGTCTGTATAACTAACCTCAATGTTCCAGCCAGCCTGATTCGGAGGTGGGTTGCTTGTAGCAATATCTCCACCAAAATCGACTAGAGCCTGTTTAATGCCATGCTGTTTAAAAATCAGCAAAATAGCATCGGCAGTATAACCCTTGGCAATTCCACCAAGGTCTAATTGCATGCCTTTTCTTTTAAGTACGGCTGTTTTATTGTTTTTATTTAGTAGTAATCGCTTATAGCCTGTTGTTTTCTTGGCAATTTTTAACTGTTTTTTCGAAGGGAATTCATCTGTTTTTTTTGCCTGCCTCCAAATTTTGCTGTAAGCACCAATGGTAATATCAAAACTTCCTTTTGTTTGTTTTGAGATAGAGTTGGCTTGTAAAAGCACTTCAAATAATTCATCGCTTATCTGTACTGGTGTTTTTTCTCCACTTTTTTGGCAAAGTCTGTTTAGCTCGCTATTGGGAATGTAATCGCTAAAAATTTGATTAAGATGCTGAACCCGATCAAATGCTTCGGATGCTGCCTTTTTTGCCGTTGTACTATCAGAGGCGTACATAATAATGTTTAACACAGTACCCATGGCTGGTTGGCTATATTCAAAGCGCTGAAACCTCTGCCCGTATCCATCGTTTAAACAAAAAAAAACACCTAAAAAAATGGGTAAAAAAATGCGAAGAGTTTTCTTATGAGACATTACTTTTTTAAGCTTAATTTTTTATTCAAATATATATGTGGGTTGAAGCAGTTCTGTAAATTTAAATAGCTTCAGGTGTACTGTTGTAGAATGCAGTTAACTCCTCTTTTCACTATTTTGCCTAACTCTTGTTTATTATTGCCTTTATTCTTTCAAAACCTTATTAAAAAAGCACACTTTTTAATATTTAATGTATATTTGATATACTTAACGAAAGTTAAGGGGTTGCAATTTACATTCAAAGAAAGTTTAATTATAATAGTTGAACCAAATAATTATACCAAATAAATAAAAGTAAAACAACTTACAGTACCTGCAAAACACTAAAATGATTTTAATAAAGTACAACACACCTGGCTATTGATGTATAGAGGCTTAAAACAATATACATATATTACCTTTTTGGTAATGATTTTGAGTTTAGAGGGAGGGAGAATTTTTGCTCAAAACAGACTAAATACAGAATCAGAGTTTGTTCAGGGAGTTGGTCTTTCGGAAGTAACATTTGAAATGGTAAAAATACCAAGTGGTATGTATCAAATGGGTACTCCCGATGGAGATTCTGATGAAACACTACATGCCGTGCAAATAGATAGCCTTTGGGTGGGCAGGCACGAAGTAACTTGGGAGCTGTTTGAACTATTTCTTGCCGAAAACAATAATTTATTCGATTCACTTCCAGAGGAAAAATTAAAAAAGATAGATGCAATTACTCGCCCCAGCCCACCCTTTGAAGACCCAAGTTTTGGAATGGGTAAAAAGGGCTATCCGGTTGTTAGCATTTCACCCTATGCAGTTTTAACATTTTGTAAATGGTTATCAGCCGTTACAGGTAAGTTTTATCGCTTGCCAACCGAAGCAGAATGGGAATATATATGCAAGGCAGGGGGAGCAAACAATAATTTTTTTGCCGACAAAACCAACCTCATAGATGAGTATGCCTGGAGTTATGAAAATAGCAATGGGCATTATGCAAAGGTTGGGGAGAAATTACCCAATGCTTTTGGCTTGTTTGATATATTGGGCAATGTAGCCGAATGGACATTGGATGAATATGACGAGAATTTTTATAAAAAACAGCAAGATACCATAGCAGTAAATCCTTGGAATGCGCCACGGAAATTACACCCCCGTGTATTCAGAGGTGGCTCCTGGGACGATGATGCTCAAGATTTAAGTTGTACGTTAAGAAGCAAGTCAGGGTTTTATCTGCAAAAAAACGACCCCCAAATTCCTAAAAGCTTTTGGTGGTACACAGATTCTTCCTTTATTGGATTTCGCTTAGTGCACCCTGCGAAACAACCTACAGAAGCAGAAATTAAAAAATTTTGGCAAATCGTGCTGGATGAATAGCTGAATTTGAAATAATATATATATACCAATTAGAGTGTAATGGACAAGATAATGAATGAAGGAAGAAGGGATTTTATAAAAAAGAGCTCTGCAGTTGCTTTTGGAGGGATACTTATTAACTCAATACCTGGGCAGCTAGGTGCTTATACCAATGAAAACCAGCCAGTTAAAATTGGTTTGGTTGGGTGTGGAGGTAGGGGAACAGGCGCACTGTTCGAAGCTCTTAATGCTTCTAATTCTGTTAGGGTTGTGGCCATTGCCGATGCTTTCGAAGATAAAACAAAAAGGATTTTATCCCGACTAAAGCAAAATTTTAAAGACCAGTGCGATGTAACCGAAGATACGATGTTTATCGGGTTTGATGCTTATAAAAAGGTTATTGAAATGAGTGATGCCGTAATTTTAGCAACACCTCCTCCATTTAGACCATTACATTTTGAAACAGCCATAAAGGCAAACAAACATGTTTTTATGGAAAAACCTTTGGCTGTAGATGTGCCAGGGTTTAACAAAATTATGGAGATAGGCAAATTAGCAGATGAAAAAAAACTGAATGTAGTGGTTGGCCTTCAGTTTAGGTATGCAAAGGCTAATCAGGAGATAGTAAAAAGAATTAAAGAAGGGCAAATTGGAGAAATTACTTCTATTAGCACCTATTATAATGTTGGTGCACCTAGAATTATTGCCCGCATGCCCCAGCAAACCGAAATGGAATTTCAGGTACGCAACTGGAGGTATTTTACATGGTTATGGGGAGGGCAATTGGCTGGGCAGGCCATTCATCAAATAGATGTAATGAATTGGATAATGAACGACTTTCCAGTAAAAGCACTGGGCAACGGAGGCAGACAGGTATTTAGCGGAACTAACCAAGGCAATACATACGATCACTTTTTTATTGAGTACGAATATACCAATGGCATAAAAATGTATTCTCAGGCTAGAAACATGAACAATTGCACTAATAAATCGGGTTGGGAAGTACGTGGTACTAAAGCAAAAGCAGATGAACGGCAACGGGTTTTAGACTTTGATAATAAAACTTTATGGAGGTACAGAAGTAGAGAGGATCTTTCCGCTACCCAAGTAGAGCAAAATGTTTTTATTGAATCCATTTTAAAAGGCATCCATATTAATAATACCGAATATGGGGCAAAAAGTACTTTAACAACCATTATGGGGCGAATGGCAGCAGAAACAGGTAGAGAAATAACCATGGAAGAACTGCTTAAATCTGATGTAAGCATTGTACCCACCGATTTAAGTTGGGGTTCTAAAACGCTACACATGCCCGATGCAAATGGCCATTATAAAATTATAAAGCCGGGTAAATAAAATCTTTACACTTCAATAAAAAAATGAAATACTTTCTCACGTTAGTGTGTACTGTTTTTTCGCTAACAGCGTTTGCACAGCACTACAATCTAATTCAAACTTCTTCAATTAGTATTAGCGGCACATCTACTCTTCATGAGTGGTCAGTAAATGCCGAAAAAAAGGAAGGTTCATTACTGATTGATACTAAAAAAAATACGGAAAGCTACCTGAAAAAAGGCGCCATTTCGTTAGTTACCCTCACTGTGCCTGCAGGCAGCCTGCATAGCGAAAAAGGGGAAACAATGGACAATAAAATGCACCGAGCTTTAAAAGCAGAGGAGCATCCTGAAATAATTTTTGAGTTAACTGCTTCTATACCATTTGATTTAATTACTGAAAATAACAGCATATTAATGGCAGAAGGGTTAATGTATATTGCAGGTGTAAAAAAAGCGATAAAAACACAAACCACTGCTTACTTTGCCAATGGAACATTAGCCTTTTCAGGTAAAATACCACTTAAGCTGAGCGACTTTAACATAGAGCCACCCTCAGCCATGTTTGGCCAAATAGAAACAGGGAATGATATTGTGGTTAATTTTAAGTTACAATTTAAGCAATCAGATTAGTAGTGTTAACATAACACCAAAGTATGTATACCAAACTGTTGGCAAACAAAACACAAAATCGTTTTATCTTTCAAAAGGTTGTTTTAAAATTACTAAAACTTTCAAAAAGTTATTAAAAAGGTTTACTATTGTTAAAAAGCTTAATAATCCTTTCATTATGAAATTTTTATCATCAATTGGGCTTTTCTCATTTTTAGTTTTGTTTCTTTTAGCATGTGCTAAACCCAAAGAAAAAGAGGCTCAAAAAAAAGTCAAATATCATTTATATTTTAGCAGATGACCTTGGTTATGGAGGGCTGGGCGTATATGGGCAGGAAAAGATAGAAACACCTAACATTGATAAGTTGGCAGAGTCGGGTATGATGTTTACGCAACATTACTCGGGTTCTGTAGTTTGCGCACCCTCCAGAGCTATTTTGCTTACCGGAAAACATAGCGGGCATGCCCAAATCAGAGGTAATAATGAGCTACGTACAGAAAGAGGCGATATATGGGATTATATGGCCATGCTCAAAGATTCTACGCAGGAAGGTCAGTGGCCATTGCTTCCAGGTACAGTTACCATTGGCAACCTGCTTCAAGAGGCAGGCTATAAAACAGGAGTAGTTGGCAAATGGGGGTTGGGTGAGCCTCATACTGAAGGTATTCCAAACAAACAAGGGTTTGATTTTTTCTTTGGTTACAATTGCCAGCGGCAAGCACACACTTATTACCCTAACCATTTGTATAAAGATAAAAATCGGGTGTACCTTAATAATGATACCATTCCAATTCATACACTCCTGGATGAGGGTACTGATTTATACAACGCCCAAAACTATAATGAATTTAGTTCGAATGAATATACTCCTGATTTGATATATTCTGAGCTATCCCAATTTGTTGATAGAAATAAGGATACCCCGTTTTTTCTTTATTGGGCAACGCCCATACCCCATGTTCCCTTGCAAGCACCAAAGGAATGGGTAGATAAGTATGTAAAGAAATTTGGAGATGAAGAACCATATAATGGGGGAGGTATAGATATACCGTATTTTCCTAGCAGATACCCGAATGCTACCTATGCAGGAATGATTTCCTACCTTGATAGCAGGGTTGGGCAGTTAGTTCAGCAGTTAAAAGATCTGGGAATTTATGAAAACACACTCATTATCTTTACTTCTGATAATGGTCCCTCATCTGCCGGTGGTGCTGATTCGGAGTGGTTCGATAGTGCCAAACCATTTAAAGGTGGCTTGGGTTGGGGTAAAGCCTACGTTCATGAAGGAGGTATTCGAGTACCTATGATTGCCTCATGGCCAGATAAAATTAAGCCGGGAACAAGTACTGAACTAATTTCGGCATTTTGGGATGTTTTACCCACCCTCTGCGATGTGGCTGGTGTAAAAACAGACTACTCTAATGATGGCATTAGTTTTTACCCTACATTAATTAACTCATCAGAACAAAAGGAACACGAATTTCTGTATTGGGAATACCCTCAGTCTAGTGGGGGCTTATCATGTAAGTAATGCGCAGGATATTCGCCCATTTAATAATTTGTCCGAAAGAGAAATTCAATCTCTTTATTTTATGGGGCAGTTAGCTTATAAAAACTACCTGTTTTTAGATGTTACCGGAAGAAATGATTGGTCTTCAACATTAGGTACAGGTAACAATTCGTTTTTCTATCCTTCTGTAAGCTTAGGTTGGGCCTTTACCGATGCCTTTGAAATATCTTCTAATATTTTAACTTTTGGTAAGCTTAGGGCTTCGTGGGCACAGGTAGGAAACGATTCTGACCCATACCTGACCAGAAATAATTACGCTTCCTATACAACCAGTTATAATGGCCAGGGGTATGCGAGTATGAGCAGGGTAATACCGGCATTTGACCTGAAAAATGAACTCACCGAATCGATGGAGTTTGGAGTTGATATCAGGTTATTTGATAATCGAATAGGATTGGATGTAACCTATTATGATGGGTCAACAAAAAACCAAATTTTACCTGTGCAGCTACCAACCAGTAGCGGTTATAGCTCTGTAGTAATTAATGCAGGCGAAATTAGAAATAGTGGCCTTGAAATTGTATTAAATGCCAATATCGTTCGATTAGAAAATGGCTTTAACTGGAATTTAGGCTTTAATTATGCAAGAAACAGATCTGAAGTAGTTGAATTAGCTCCTGGAATTGAAACCTTTGTGCTGGTAGATCATTTTCCAAATGATATAGAGGCCAGGCCGGGAAATCCGTTTGGAGACATTATAGGCTATAAATACAAGCGAAGCCCCGATGGAAGGAAAATAGTAAATTCAAGTGGAGGTTATGTTAGAGAAGCTGAACAAAGTGTATTAGGTAATATTACGCCAGACTGGGTTGGAGGCTTAAATAATTCATTCTCCTATAAAGGGTTTTTTATGAATGTACTAATCGATTTTGTTCAAGGAGGAGAGCTTTCTTCGGAAACAAAATACCGGATGACTGCAGCAGGTACAGCTCTTTTTACAGAAGAAGGCAGACGGCCTCAAGATACGGATGATAATGGCAACCAATTGCCTTATGTGGGAGTACTTGATGGTGTAGTTGAAGTGCTGGATGGTAACGGAAATGTAACAGGTTATACTGAAAACACACTGGCAGTAGATGGCCAAACCTATTGGGCTAACAGAGCTTGGAGTGGAATAGGCGAAGAGTTTGTAATGGACGCCAGTTATATTACATTGCGCGAGCTAATGTTGGGGTATAATTTAGCTCAGGCATACTAGAAAAAACCCCTTTTAGAGGCATTCGGGTTTCCTTAGTTGGTAGAAATTTATTTTATATTCAGGATAATATGCAAGATTTGGGTATATCTCCTGAGTCGGCACCCAGTACCGCAGCAGGTGCACGAGGTGTAGAGTCAATATCTATGCCAACAACCCGAACATTTGGAGTAAATGTAAACCTTACTTTTTAACAGGATGTTGTTTAACACTAAAATAGAAAATGATGAAAATATATAAAAATGTAAAATTTATCATCGTCTTTTCAATGGCTATCCTTATAAGTAATGCTTGTACGGATAAGTTTGAAGAGCTGAATACACGAAATAATTTAGTATCAGAAGATTTAGTTGATGTAAATCTGATGCTTACACGTGTACAGGTAAAATCAATAAAAGAGGAAATAGGCGGTAATTTTGGCAATGGATATGGAAATGGGATTATAGGACATTATAGCGGTATGTCTTCTACTATTGGAAGTCGTCCGTTTCAAGAAGGAGATGCCCCTGGTGTATGGACTAGTACTTATTCAACCTATACCAATAATTTGTCTGAAATTATCAGGCTTACCAAGGACGACCCAGAACTAGTAAATAAAATGGCTATAGCTAGAATTATGAAGGTTTGGGCTTTTGCAAAAGTAACGGATACTTATGGAGACATGCCCTATTTTGAATCGAATTTGCCAATAGAACAGGCTGTATTCAATCCAAAATACGATACGCAAAAAAGTATTTACGAACATTTTTTTGGAGAACTCAAAGCCGCAGTAGCAGAATTAGATGCTTCTAAAGAGAGCTATGGGGGAGCAGATTTGATTTATGCTGGTGATGTGGAGAAATGGAGGAAATTTGCTAATTCTCTCAGGTTGCGTTTAGCCTTACGTGTAAGGTATGTCGATCAGCAAATGGCCATTGCCAATATAAGCGATTTGCAGGAGTCAGACTTGATTTTAACCCGTGCAGACGATGCTATTATGTTTACCTCTAAGATAATGCAGATAATCAGAATGAGCTATATAACCATCTAAAAGATGTGGGGGGAGCAGGTTTGAATAAAAATGTCATTGGTCAGGAACTTGTTAATATTATGACAAGCAAAAATGATCCTCGAATTAAAATTTGGGCCGATACGGCAAAGGCGGAATTTCCTGCAGACGACCCTGCCATTGATTATTTTGGTTACAGGGGTATGCCTGTATTAGGTCTAGTGCCAGTTGAGTACAAATTTCCCTGGCAACTGGAATCCACTTCCAGGGTGAGCGATCTTTGGTATGTGCCGGTGATAGAAGCACCTGTAATGCGTTCTTCAGAGGTGTATTTTGCCCTCTCCGAAGCAGCATTATTTGGATTGCGAGGTGGTAGTGCGCAGGATTATTATAGTGCAGGAGTTGAAGCAGCTATGAGCTGGGCAAAAGAGTTTTATGAGAAGGGTGCACCTCAATTAACCGGTGTGCTGGAAACTATGTATCCTGATTGGTCGGAGGAGGATGTTGCGCTGCTAATAGCGCATAAAGAACTTACCCAGGCCGAAATTGATGTATTTCTTGCCTCTCCGGCTACTATATTGGCAGGCTCTCCAGAGCAGCAATTAGAGCAAATTATTATTCAAAAAAATATTGCTCTTTACCCGCTGGAATACCAGAATTGGGCAGAGTGGAGAAGAACAGGATACCCGATTGTTCAAGTAGGGCCGGATGCCGATGACCTTCAAGGGGTAAGCCCAAGAAGGATGCCTTGGCCGGATATTGAAAAAACGACCAATGGCGAAAGTTATCAAGAAGCGCTTTCAAGGCTTTCAGGTGGTGATAGCAGGCTTTCAAAAATATGGTGGGATGCCAACCCTAGCGTGCCTTATTATAATCCCAATCCTTTACCAAGCATGGATGGCCCTTGGGTTACGGATTAAATTCATATTGTGAGTGCAGTAATTGGGGTTGTTTTCTACAAAGCAACCCCAATCTGCTACCCGCAACTATCCAAAGGTTTACTGATTTTACGCATTAAATAAGTAAACCTTTGGGTAATTATTTGTTTGGCCTTGCAGCTTTTTAGTAACTGCAAGGCCAAACAAAATAGTTCTTTATACCAAACCATCCCTTTTAATCCGCAGGCCTGTCAGGTCTGCGGATTTTAAAAAATTAATGCTTATTGCCAGTAAAAGCAAATAATACAAATGCCAAATACAATCAATATTAAACAGAAGATGGGTTTTACTTTCCTATCCACAAGCCTTTACCAGCTTAAAAAATGCTTACTAATAATTCTTTTAATAGCTTTTTCAAACATTGCATTTAGCCAGAGTAGCTCCTCTAAAAAAGGAATAACCGTTTATTCCTACCTGCTTCGCGATCGTGCAATTGTGTTAGATAGCCTAGTAATGAAAAAGCAAATGTATTTTTCTTTTGGTTCTTCACTCGCACTTTCTGCAATTAAAGGAGGAAGTGCAGTAGGTACACTTAGTCATAAGACAGGCCTAACAGTGTATGATACTACTTATTTTTTTGACGAAACAGCAGGTAATTTTGGCTTTAGCCTTCCTTATAATATACCCAATGGCACGTATCATTTAGATATAAAAATCGCAAATTCAGCAGGCAAAGTGTTGGATAGTTATTCGGCCGATTACGACCGCAGCGAACTAAAGCCTTATTTTAGCCGTTCAATCCAATTTTGGGATTTTACAACCCCCTACGCACACCTCGACTGTGGTGGCTATGGTAACATAACCTACCATTTTAATAACCTGAGTTCGACCTAAGGAATGCTGCCAGAAAATAAGATAGTAGGTGAGATTTTGGAAATAAAAAGTGAAAAAATAATGGATTATTTTAAGATTTTTTTTACTAAAAGATTGCCTGCTAGATATTTTCCCTTGGGCTTTAGTGAAATTTCCCTAAACTTCCTCAAATTTATTTGAATTAACTCGTTAGTCCTACATAAATTTGAGTCGTTTATGAAATTTTCACTTAAAGCTGACAGTATTCCTTAGGTCGAACTCAGGTTAATAGTAAATCAAATCTAACAGACCTGCAAAGCCTGGGATTTTCTGCACGTATGACCACCGGCAATAATTTACCCGGATTAATAGAAGTACAATTAAACGGTGTAAGCCTAGGAGAATTTAACCTCCCTGGAGGTAACGAGCCTATTGCCGCAGTTAACTGGCAGGTAAAAGCTAATGATATTCTTTCTACTGTAAAGATTGTAAAAGGAGAAAACAAATTAAGCTTTGTGCTTAAAGCCAATCCAACATCAGCTAAAGGCCTGCGTATTTATTCAACTAAGAATAGTGCCGATTCTAAAATAGCAAAAGCAATTCCGCTAACGCTTAATGTTAGCAGTGGCACACCTTTAAAACAAACGATTTTTACCATACCTGTTTGGGGTGAGGAAGGGGAACATATTTTGAGTAAGCTAACCGTGCCTGGAATTAAAAAATTTACACAACAGCTACCCGAGAAAAAACAACAACCGTTTGCATTAAACAAAAAAGATGTTCAAAAGGGCTATGTGGTTTTTAGCAGAAACTTTCAACGGTATGTATATCCCTGGACAATCCCTGCTAAAAACGAACAGGTAGAATCATTAAATTTAGTTATGGCTCAAAATGATTTTGAACCTATGACTTTTTCTATTTACCCTATCAAGGATTTGGGCAATGTAAAGGTTTCTATCAGTAACCTGAGAGGGGCAGACAACGAGATAATACCCTCTAAAAATGTAGAGGTAAACGTAGTTAAAACAATAAAAAAACGTACTGGTAGCGGGGGCGAATATAAATTAGTGCCTCGCTTGCTAAGCCAGAAAAATCACTCCAACATTCCGCTTTCTTATACAACCCGTTTTTGGTTAACAGTATATACTAGCAGCACAACGGTAGCAGGTACCTATTCTGGGTTAATTCAAATTGATGCTGACAATGAGATGCCATCAACCATTCCAATTACAGTTGAGGTGCTTCCTGTTCAACTGGAACCTGTTCCTAAAATCGACTATAGTATGTGCATGAGTTACGAATTTTTTGAACTCGAAAGCAAAGATTGGACAGCCCAAGAAAAAGAAAAAATATACCAGGATGGAGTGAATGTATTCAGAGATTACAAAAACCACGGCATGACTACAGTGGATGTTACCACGCCCTATTATTTTCAATGGAACAAAGACGGCACACCACAAATGGAACATTTTAAGGGAATGGTTAAAGGTGCAAAAGAGGTAGGACTTACTAACCCGATTTATTGGTATTTTGGGCATTATGTACAAGTTACAAAAGGACAACACCCCGGTAATGTGCGCACATACAACCCTAAAGTACACCTAAAGCGCACAAAATTTCTTGTTAAAACCGCGTTAAAAATAAATAAGCAGCTAGATGGACTGCCGATTTATTTTATGCCTATTGATGAACCTCGAATAGCTTCGCGTAAAGAGATAACCATTGACCTTTTTAAGGAAATAAAGAAAATACCCGGCACCACCATTATGTGTACTACTGATATAGGTGGAAAAATGCTGGATATTGAAAACAACAGCCAGCAAGACAGGAAACCACTTCCTCCTGGAGTAAAAAAACGTGAATCAGATAGAAAAGTGTGGGAGTATAATAATAACCTGAGTTCGACCTAAGGAATGCTGCCAGAAAATAAGATAGTAGGTGAGATTTTGGAAATAAAAAGTGAAAAAATAATGGATTATTTTAAGATTTTTATTACTAAAAGATTGCCTGCTAGATATTTTCCCTTGGGCTTTAGTGAAATTTCCCTAAACTTCCTCAAATTTCTTTGAATTAACTCGTTAGTCCTACATAAATTTGAGTCGTTTATGAAATTTTCACTTAAAGCTGACAGTATTCCTTAGGTCGAACTCAGGTTAATACGGCAATTCAGAGTATGAACCCGGCCTACAGCCGATACATATATGGCTATTATACCTGGAGGCAGGATTTAGACGGAATGAATAGCTGGGGACCGGGAACCACTCAAAATTCAAGAGGAAATCCTTTTGAAGACCTTGATAGTGAGTACAGCGATTTTTTTCTTTTCTTCCCACACGTTGGCAAGCCGTTGTCAACGCCAAATTGGGAAGCATTAAGGGAAGGAATTGACGATGTAAGATATATATATCAACTTGAAAAATTGTGCAACCAGAAGTTAAAAGAGCACCCTAAAGAAGTTGCTTTGGCAGAACAATTTCTTGAAGAAATTCGAGTGATGTGCGACTTTGATGAAAGGAGCATTATCAACGATTTTGGAGCATGGACTCCCGAGAGGTTTAATTCAATAAGAGAAGAGGTTATTTTAAAGATTCTACAGTTGAAGAGTTTATAAAAGTCTGTTTAAGGGTCTGTTACGAAATAAGGTGGACAAAACAGGCGCAGTTATTTTGTTCATCAATAAGGCGAAAAACGCAGGTATAGCACCGCTATAACGAGTATTTTCAACGAAATTGGTGGGCAAAAGAACCAGCATGAATGTATAGGTTATTTCGTAACAGACCCTAAGGCAGAATTTGCATGCCACCAACCATAGTTAAATTAACAAAGATTGATAAATTAATAAAATTAAAAACCAATGAACAAATTAAAAATATCCAAAACCCTTTCAATCAATACAAAATACCTTGGTGTATTTTTCGCCTTCTTTTTTATTTTGAATGGGAGCGTGCAGGTTTTAGCGCAGGATAAACCTGACAACCTTGCAAAATACACTCCAGACTGGATAAAAGATGGCTTTGCAAATGCTGGAGCTTCACATGAACCCTGGCTTTTTCAGGTAAGGCGAAATTCTTCTGGTTTTAATCAATGGCAAAAAGAGGAATACGATTACCAGTTATCCGAACCGTTTATTAAAGAACTTGCCGAAGCCGGAGTTACTGTTTACCATGTGGGGCTTTACAAAGGGTTTGGTTTTGAGATAGAAAAGGAATACATGGATAAAGTGGCAAAAGCAGCCGAATATGCTCATAAGTATGGGCTAAAAGTTGATACATATATACAATGGAACTCATTGTTTTACGAAACATTTTTCGAAGAGTTTCCAGAAGCAGAGAAAGATGTTTGGTACGAGGTGGAGGAGAGTGGCAAACCCATAATGCTTACCTATGGTTATCAGCAATCTTTTCGTTACCGACCAAACTTTAACCACGATGGCTACATGAATTTTCTTAAAGAGAAAATTATACGATATGCAATAGAAAATGTAAAAACAGATTTTTTGCATTTTGATAATTTCGATCAAAATTCGCCTACTGATGTAGATTTTAACCCAGCAACCATTGCTGCTTTTCGAAAATACCTTGCTGATAAATACGTGTCTAAAGAAGAACGCCTAGAGCGGTTTGGTTTTAACAACCTATCTCATATTTTACCGCCCAAGTGGAATAGAGACAACCCCGCTGAAAAAATGCTAACCATAAATGATCCAGTAATACAGGAATGGGTAGATTTTAGGTGCTGGACATTTACTACACGGCTGGCCGAATGTGCGCAATTTGCGCGTTCGCTAAACAAAGAAGTAGCCATAGAAACCAATCCGCATGGCTTGCTTGGAAGCAACAGAGCTTGGGAAGCCGGGCTTAACCACCCCGATTTTATGCAATATACAAATGCAATTTGGTCCGAAGACCCCAACAACCCCAAGTGGGAAAACGGAGTGGCCACCGGGAAATTTCGCCACTATAAATTAGGGCGAACTACTAATAATTATATACTTACCTATAGTACTAAACCGAATGATTATGCCGAAATTTTGGCTTTAAATCGAAATATTGGCTGGGTTGGCTTTGGAGTTCCTGAAGGTGTTGGAAAAAAATACCTCGATTTTTGGCACGCAAATAAAGAGCTATATACCAATATGCAGGGAGCCGAAAAAGTGGCAGTTCTCAGGAGTTACTCTTCCATGGCTTATAATATTCAGGAAACCCAGGTGGCCGTTAATATGGCCGAACAGGCATTGCAACAAAGGCAAATCCCATTCGATATCATTTTCGACCAACAAATATCGCAACTTTCTAACTACCAGGTGTTGGTTATTGCTGGCCAGGAAAGCCTTACCGATGAAACCATAAAAGCTATTAAAACCTTTGTGGCAAACGGAGGAGGGCTTGTAGCTACAGGCCATACGGGTGTGTTCGATGGTTGGAGAAGAGTTAGAAAACAAAGTATGCTGGCTGCCATGTATGCAGAAAAAAACACTAACCCTTCGGAAAATATGTGGGAAAACAACCTGTCTTTTCAATACGGAAAAGGAAGAGTTATTTATTTATCTGAGTTAATTCAACCCGAAGGAGAAGTGAAATTGGGGTTTGTAACCAACTGGATGATGCCCGTAAATGCCAATGAGCTTGAGGCTAGTATATATTGGGCGGCAGGAAAAAGGCTTCCGTTGCAGGTTTCTGCCCCCGAGTGGGTTGGTGTATCGCACGATACCCAAGGAAAAAGAGACATTATACACCTTTGGAATTACAAAAACGATGAGAATATTGCTGGCATTACATTGGCGTATAAAGGCAAAATAAAGAAAGCTTGGGCAGTATCACCTGATGATAAAGCCAAATCCTCCATTTCCTTTACCGAAGAAAATGGGTTAACAGTACTAAAAATAGCAAACCTAAAAGTGTATAAAATAATTGTTTTAGAAAAATAATTAATCAGGCTAAAGCTTATTATACAGTTAATAAAACACACTAATTCAAACGAATAATTATTAAAATTTAAATCACATCAGAAGTACAAATTTGCAAAAATTAACCACAACGCTTGCGCTCAAGCTTCAGCGCAAGCGCAGAGTTGCAACCACAGACGATAGTATCCAGGTTTAAAGCTTTGTGTCCTTTGCGCCTTCTTAGCGATCTTTGTGGTTAAATATGCCTATAAGTGCCTGTCTCTAAAATATATTCTAATAAAAAAAAGAAAATGAACAGACCTAAAAGATTACTGGCACTGGATGTTTTTCGAGGATTAACCATTGCCCTAATGATAATAGTTACCAATCCTGGCAGTTGGGATTATGTGTATGCCCCATTACGCCACGCAAAATGGGATGGTTGGACCCCCACCGATCTGGTGTTTCCGTTTTTTATGTTTATTATGGGTTCTGCCATGTGGTATTCGTTTAAAAAAACAAATCATACCCTGTCAAAACTGGTGGCCATAAAAATTTTAAGACGCACGTTGGTCATATTTTTAATTGGGCTGGCTATAAATATATACGCCTCATTTAGTTTTGATATAAGCCACTTGCGCATTATGGGAGTGATGAACAGAATAGCTCTTGGGTAAGGAATTACTGCGTTTATTGTACTTGGATTAAGCTATAGGTATGTGCAAATAGCAACAGGAGTAATTTTGTTAGGGTATTGGGCATTACTCGCTTTGTTTGGGGGTAGCGAGCCATATTCTTTGGAAGGTAATTTTGTAGGTACGTACGATCGGTTTGTTTTAGGAGCCAATCATATGCAAGGTGGCCAGCAATCCTGTTTGATCAAACAGGATTGCTGGCCACCTTGCCTTCCATTGCTGGGGTGCTGTTGGGGTATATTACGGGCAGGCTAATCGACTTATCAAAAAATATACATGTTGCCATAAAGCAGCTTTTTATTTATGGTATGTTAGGAATTGTTATTGGCGTATCCTGGGGGTTTCTTTTTCCTATAAACAAACCTTTATGGAGTAGCTCGTATGTTGTTTATACAAGTGGTTTTGCAATGCTTCTCCTTGGAGCTTTTCTTTGGATTATAGATGTAAAAGGGTACAAAAAATGGACAAAACCTTTACAGGTTTTTGGGATGAACCCTTTATTTATTTACGTTTTTGCAGTTTTTCTTGCTATTTCCTTGCGTATTAAATTAGCTTATTCCCCTGCCGGAGATAGTATTTCTATAACTAACTGGTTGTACACCAACTACTATCAACCTTTAGCAGGCAATATGAACGGATCGTTGCTGTATGCCTTGTCGTTTGGTATAATTTGCTGGCTTTTGGGTTGGCTTATGTACCGAAAAAAAGTGTTTATAAAAATTTAGGAGTAACTTTTACGATAGTTTTTCCTTATCCCGAACTCAGGTTATCAGAGGGAGAAAACCTGCTGTTGTTCTTTCTGAGCATGTTTACGCTTTGGCTTAATTCACTTTCTTCTTTTTCATTCTGAGGCCATAAGCCGAAGAATCCTCTACACCACAGTTCTACACTCTCATCAAGCTTTAGAAGATGCTTCCTTCGTTAGCATATGATTTCAAAAAATTCCACCCTTGTAATGACCATATTTGTTTTGTTTTGCATAAGGTCAGTTAACAAATAAAGAAGATAATAAAACGTTATGTAATTCAAAAATCTATAATAACTTTCATTAGCTTACAAAAAAAGTTATTATTGTTGTGTAAATTTAATTAATATGGTTAAAGATAAGATAACGAAAATAATATCTGATAACTGTTGATTATGACTGAACACAATCTGCAATTTAAGGCAACTTTATTGCAAAAAACCTTTATTTGGTGGTCTGAAAGCATATTTTTTTAAATTTGTATAACTAATTAAAAGCTATAAATTGAAAAACGAATCGGATAGTAATTCTGGTAAAAATACAAGCTATACTGCCAGAGAAATTGAAGTTCAGCCTGTGTTATGGCGGGACACATACCATATTTTAGAAAATGAATTAACCGAATTAACTGCCTTTGTAAACAAGGTACTTGGTTTTGAAGATTTAAGAGTAATTTTTACAGGGGCTGGTACTTCTGCATATATAGGTGATGTTTTGCATAAAGGTTTTCAACGACAAACCGGCAAAACAACCGAAGCCGTTGCAACAACCGATTTAATTCTGAACCCAAAAGATTATTTACATAAAGATAAACCCACTTTACTGGTTTCGTTTGCCCGCTCTGGCGATAGCCCCGAAAGCGTAGCAGCAGTTGAGTTGGCAGATGATTGCTGCGAAGCATTATTTCATCTTATTATTACCTGTAATCCCGAGGGCAAGCTCGCCAAACATGGAAATAGGAAAAATGCCTATGTGCTATTTATGCCCGAAGCTGCAAACGACAAGGCTTTGGCAATGACTGGCTCCTTTACAACCATGTTGCTGGCAGGTGTTTTAATATCCGATTTGGATAATTTTAGCAGAAATAAAGTGTATGTTGACAAACTAGCGGCTTACGGGGAAAAAATTCTTGCTAAATATAGACAAAGGATAAAGGATGTTGCGGCTTTTGATTTTAAGCGTGTCGTTTTTCTTGGCTCAGGACCATTAAAAGGAATTGCCAGAGAGTCGCAGTTAAAAGTGCAAGAATTAACAGACGGACAAGTGGTTTGTAAATACGATTCGTTTTTGGGCTTAAGGCATGGGCCAAAGGCAGTAATTGATAAATCAACTTTAGTTGTTTATTTGTTTTCAAGAGATAACTTCGTAAACCAATACGAGATGGATCTTGTACGGTCAATTAACGAGCCCAAAGAAAGAATGTATGAAATTGGTATTGGAGAGGCTATTAAAAATAAAGACAAAATTAATTTAGACCTGTCAATTGAGGTGTCTTCTTCAAATAGCATTCCTGAAGAGTATTTTGCTGTGTGTAGTGTGCTTCCTGCTCAAATGCTAGGGTTGTATAAATCTATAAATTTAGGCTTATCTCCAGATTCGCCTTCTGTTAGTAATTCTATCAACAGGGTTGTTAAAGGGGTTAATATTTATTCTCATGAATAACCCTAATTCCGGCAACCACTAATAGTTTTATGTGTTTGTTGCCTTCCTGTTTATTGATAACCTTGTTAAGGTTGATGTATTATTATGAGCAAAATAGAAATACTAACAGATTGCCAGAGTGTGAAATGACAGTAATTGGCTGATTATAAAATAAATATAAGTGGAAACTAAGTTTGATGTAATCGTTATTGGTGAGCTTAATATTGATTTAATTCTAAATCAAATAGAAGGCTTTCCGGAGGTAGGCAAGGAAATTCTTGCGGATAAAATGACCTTAACACTGGGTAGCTCTTCGGCAATTTGTGCCAGTAACCTAAGTTCGCTAGGGTTAAAGGTGGCTTTTATTGGTAAGCTAGGCAACGATATTTTTGGTAGGTTTATAATCGACCAATTAAAGGATAAAGGCGTGGACACTTCGCTGATAATTATTGATGACAACCTAAAAACTGGGGCTACTATAGCATTAAGTTATGGCGAAGACAGGGCAATGGTAACTCATCAAGGAGCCATGTCGCATTTGAGTATAAACGATATTGACAGCAAAAAATTAAAGCAGGCGAAACATTTACATTTCTCTTCGTACTTTTTTCAGCCAGGGTTCAAAAACTCTCTAGACACTTTATTTAAAAAAGCAAAACAAGCAGGCTTATCAACTTCTCTGGATGTACAGTGGGATCCATTTGAAAAATGGAATCTCGATTTGAAAAAGGTACTTCCCTTTGTAGATGTTTTTATACCAAACGAAGTAGAACTGCTTAATTTAACAGGTCAGGCTAACCTAAGCTCAGCCATTAATAAAACCAAAAATCTGAGCAAATACCTTATTGTAAAAAGAGGTGTTAAAGGCTCTATACTTTGCTATGAAGATAAAGAAGTGGTACAAGCTCCTTTTCTTAATAAAAATGTTGTTGACACCATAGGTGCAGGTGATAGTTTTAATGCAGGCTTTATCTTTAAATTTATACATGGGAACACCCCGGAAAAATGCCAAGTATTTGCAAATTTAACCGGAGCTGTTTCTACTACCAAATCAGGTGGCACTCGGGCGTTTACAGACAATGATAGTATTATGAAAATTGCCAAACAAAAATTTAATTATACTGAATAGTGCTTTAGGAAACACATTAGCGGCCGACATGCCCACCAACAGCAATTAACAATTAATAATGAAATTACAAGAAAAATTTATAGAGCTAAGAAACAACGGTAAAGCACTGTTAGCAACCAATTTTTATAATTTTGAAACATTAGAAGGTGTTTTGCAGGCAGCAAAAGCAACCAATCAATCCATTATTCTGCAACTGACCCAAAGCTCGATAGATTATATGAGCCTACCAGTAGCCTATAACTTGGCCAGAACTATGTTAAATCATAACGGTGTTGAAGGATGGATTCACTTGGATCATGGCAATTCCTATGAACTGGCTGCCCGCTGCTTAGACATAGGTTTTGATTCGGTTATGATTGATGCTAGTGAACAGCCGTTTAAAGATAATATTGCGGTAACCTCTAAGGTAGTAAAACTGGCAGAAAACTATAATGCTAATGTAGAAGCGGAACTGGGCTATATAGCTAAGCTAGGGCAAGAAAAAGATGGCAGTGGTTTTACCCAACCCAAAGAAGCAAAATTATTTGTAGAAGAAACAGGGGTAAATGCCTTGGCCGTAGCTATTGGCACAGCCCATGGTTTTTACGATAAAGAGCCCAAACTCGATTTGGAAAGACTTTCTGAAATAGCCGAAATAACCAATGCTGCACTGGTTTTGCATGGAGGTTCTGGAATACCAGGAGCAAGCTTGCAACAAGCAATTGACAGAGGTATTTGCAAAATTAATCTGGCCACAGAAATTAAAAATATGTTTATGAAAACCCTTAAGAATGAATTCTTAAATAATAATGAAATTGATTTAAGAAAAGTTTTTCCGGTAGCAACCAAACGGGTAACCGAACTGGTTATAGAAAAGCTAGAGATAGTTAAAAACGGCAAATAAGGCTTGTCTCTTGTGTAACTACTTTTTTCTCCAAGTTACTTTTAATCGGGTTCAGGTTTTAGCAAAAAAACATTGACCTCTTATGCAATAAGGAAAAAAGGAGTGTTTTTATAAACAAGCAGAATTAGTTTGTTTATCAGCATAAAAGTTAAAGCTACGAGATATGATATGATTTGATAAGGAATAGGAAACACACTAAAATGAAGAAAATATTTTTGCTATTAATTTTCCACCTTTCGCTTTTAACAACTGGCTTAGCCCAAAAAGTTAAGGCTGATGATAACAGCTCTGTTCTAGTAAAAGCAACGACCGATTTTGAATTGTCTGGAGACGGAAGCAGCAGCAAGTGGGAGGAAGCAAATTGGGTCAGTATTACGCAACAAGCCAATCAGAGTAGTCCTATGGAAACAAAGTTTAAAGTGCTTTATTCTGAAAAGGGTATTTATTTTTTATTCTACAACGAAGACGCAAGTTTAGATGCCTCTATTTTAGCCGACAACAAACACCTGTGGAAAGAAGACGTGGTGGAGGTTTTTCTATGGGCTGATACAACAAAAGAAGTATATTTTGAATATGAGTTATCTCCACTTAATTATGAACTGCCCTTGATGGTGATGAATATAGAAGGACAGCGGCATAGGTGGCAACCATGGTTTTATGAAGACGACAGGGCTATTTTACACCAAACCGCAGTACAGGGAGGAAGCAAAAAAAGTGGGGCAAGCATTAAAAGCTGGACAGGTGATTTTTTTATTCCTTTCTCATTGCTTTTGCCAATAGGGCAAATGCCACCCATATCAGGTGCCGAATGGAAAGCCAATATGTACCGAATGGATTACGTGAATAAAAAAGGAATGTACTGGTCGTGGAAAAAAATAAATAGCAGTTTTCATGAGATTCAAAATTTTGGTACATTGATATTTGAGTAAGGGTCTGTTCAATAATAAAGTGTATAGAATAGGCAATTTATGTTGTTCACTAAGAAGGCATAAAACACCCGCCTGCCGAAGTTGTACCTGCCTTTGTCGAGCATACTTCGCCAAAGTAGCAAGGCTAGGTAGGCTGAAAACGGCTACGTGCAGACAGGCAATATTAGTAGACAAAAGAAAGAGACTAAGTATAGTTTATTATTGAACAAACACTAAGTGCAATAAACAGATAATTTACCCACCAATGGATGTCATTAAATTAGCACAAAAATTAATACAATTCAATACCATTAATCCACCTGGTAACGAAGAGGGCTTAGCCAAATTTGTTGGGGTTATCCTTGCTAAACAGGGTTTCGCAGTTGACTATCCTAAATATGCCGAAGGCCGATTGAATGTAATTGCAACCAAAGGATTGTTAAAGGGCGTACCTCCAATAGTATTGACAGGCCATTTGGATGTGGTACCGTTGGGTGCTAAAGCATGGAGTGTTGATCCGTTTGCGGCCGAAATAATAGAGGGTAAACTCTACGGGCGCGGATCCACAGATATGAAAGGGGGGGTGGCAGCTATGGTAGTGGCGGCAATAGAAAGTTTTGAAGGGGTAACTCCAACAGGTGGGATTAAATTAATACTAACAGCCAACGAAGAATTGGGTTGCCAGGGAGCAAAGCATCTTTGTGACAGTGGGTATAAAATTGGAGAGGCAAGTGCCATTATTGTAGGCGAACCAACAGGAAACGTGCCTTTTATTGGGCATAAAGGGGGTTTATATATAACAGCAAAAACCACTGGTGTTACAGCTCATTCATCAATGCCTGAGTTGGGCGATAACGCAATTTATAAAGCAGCAAGGGCAATAATCAAAATAGAAGGTTTTGAATTTAATGCCCCTATAGACCCACTGCTTGGGTACCCTACTGCTAATGTAGGTAAAATTATTGGAGGGCTGAATTTAAACTCCGTACCTGATAAAGCGGAGTTTACAATTGACGTTCGTTCTACTACAGAAATGGACAATCATATTGTTTTGAAGAAAATAAAACAACAACTGGGTGCAGAAGTTTCGATAGAACAGATGGTAAACCTTAATGCCATTTCTACCCCTGAAGATAATCCATTTGTAAAAATTGTTTTTGAGGTATGCCAGTTTAACCCACACCTCGAAGGAGTAAGGAAAGCTGCCCCATATCTTACGGATGCGTCTGTATTTACCCCAGCACTAAATAATGCTCCTACGATAATTTTAGGCCCTGGAGAATTGAGCCTGGCACATCAAACAGATGAATACTGTTATATTAATAAAATAAAAGAAGCGGTTATGCTTTATAAAGAAATAATTACTAAAAACGGGAATATACCTTAATGAAAAATTACCCTAAATATTTTACTGGCGAGGCGGAATTAGAAGAAGCTCTGTCTAGACCAACACCGGAATTGGTAGATATGATGAAACAAT
>JAKISE010000047.1 GCA_021648745.1 Cyclobacteriaceae bacterium | reverse complement strand
TTTCCCTTTGGGCTTTAACCAAACTTCCCTAAACTTCCTTATATTTTATTGAATTAACCCGTTAGTCCTACAAAAATTAAGTTGTTTATGAAAGTTTCGATTAAAGCTGACAGCATTCCTTATCCCGTACTCAGGTTTACAGTAAGCGTAGTTCCTAAACGATATTTGGTCAGAAGCACAATTTACGATGTCAAGGCACTTTATTTATAAATAGTTTAAAAAGAAAAGCAGGACTTCAATCCTGCTTTTCTTTTTAGTCCGCTTTGCTTTCTATCGAATAAACAATAACTCGCGGTATTTTGGCAATGGCCAATCTTCATCGTCCACTAAAACCTCTAGTTTATCCACCGACTTACGAATCTTCTCAAAGTACTTTTCTTTAATATCATCACAATAGGCAATGGCTTTTTTTGCAGAGTCTTCTATCTTGTTTACTCGTTTACGTTCTTGAAGCATAGCATCAGAATCTTTAATTAGGTGATCGACCAGTTCTGATATTTCTGTAATACTCGGCTTGATATGATCGTTTTTAAGACCAAGCTCTTTTAAACCCTTTGCATTATCAATCAATTTATTCTGATATTTAATAGCTGTAGGTATAATATGGTTCATAGCTAAATCTCCCATAGAACGAGCCTCAATTTGAACTTTCATAATGTAGTTCTCATAATTAATCTCATTACGAGCGTCTAATTCTGGCTCTGCAAGCACACCAAATTTCTTATAGAGCGCAATCGACTCTTTGCTCATATAGGCTTCTAATGCCCTAGGTGTATCTTTTACATTAGCCAGTCCCCGTTTCTTTGCTTCTTTTACCCAACCTTCAGAATATCCATCGCCTTCGAAACGAACATTTTTAGAAGACTTGATATACTTTCTTAATACATTTACAATCGCCAACCGTTTGTCTTCGCCTTTCTCAATTAGGGCATCTACTTTTGTGGCAAAATCAGTAAGCACATCAGCCACAATTAAATTTAATACCGACATTGGTGAAGCCACATTGGTGTCAGAACCAACTGCTCTAAATTCAAATTTGTTTCCTGTAAAAGCAAATGGAGATGTTCTGTTTCTATCTGTATTGTCTAGTATGATGGAAGGTATTTTATCAATTCCTAACTTCATATACATATTGTCGCCTTTCTCCACCTTAATGTTTCCATTATTCTCTAATTCATCAAGTACAGATGAAAGTTGAGAGCCAATAAATACGGACATAATAGCAGGAGGAGCTTCATTCGCTCCTAAACGATGGTCGTTACCAGCTGAGGCAATACTTGCTCTTAATAATTCAGCATAATCATGAACTGCCTTAATAGTACACACAAAGAAGGTTAAGAATTGAAGATTATCTTTGGCACTACTGCTTGGCTGAAATAAATTAACTCCTGTATTAGTAATTAACGACCAGTTATTATGCTTTCCATTTCCATTTAGACCGGCAAACGGCTTTTCGTGGAAAAGAACCTTTAACTTATGACGAACAGAAACCCTGTTCATAACATCCATTAGCAACTGATTATGATCCGTAGCCACATTAATTTCTTCATAAAGAGGGGCTACCTCAAACTGACTTGGTGCTACTTCATTATGTCGAGTCATTACCGGAATACCAAGCTTTAAGGACTCGATTTCAAAATCCTTCATAAAATCGTACACACGGCTTGGAATAGAACCAAAATAATGATCGTCCAATTGTTGGCCACGTGCAGGACTATGACCAAACACTGTTCTACCACTCATAACCAAATCTGGTCGAGCATCGTGCAACGATTTATCTACAACAAAATACTCCTGCTCACAACCCAACGAAGCAGTTACTTTGTTTACACTCTTATCAAAATACTGACACACACGCTGAGCAGCTTCATCAATTGCCTCTACAGCTTTTAGCAAAGGCGCTTTATTATCGAGAGCCTCACCTGTGTATGAAACAAATACGGTGGGAATACATAAAGTGCGCCCTAAAATAAAAATAGGAGAACTTGGATCCCAAGCTGTATAACCACGTGCTTCAAATGTACTTCGGATACCACCATTAGGAAAAGAAGAAGCATCAGGCTCTTGCTGTACAAGTGTACCACCCTTTAGTTGTTCTATACCTGCTGAAGCATCAAAAAATGAATCGTGCTTTTCGGCAGTAGCACCTGTTAATGGTTGAAACCAATGCGTATAATGTGTAATCCCTTTCGACATAGCCCAAGCCTTGGCAGCAGAAGCAACGGCATTAGCAGAGTTATCATCTATTGTTTCACCCCTTTCAATTGCTTTCTTTACCTTTTTAAAAGCTTCAGGAGATAAGGCTTGCCTCATTTTGGCTAAATCAAATGAATTTTCTCCAAAATAATCAGATACCTTATTGGACTCGGCTTCCGCTCTAACAACCTTTCTGTTTTGCACTTCTTCTAGTGCTTTAAATCGTAAATGCGCCATTTATTTTAATGTTGGGTTTATTTTGTACCCAAAATTACTAAATATATTAACTTATACTAAAACATAGGGTATTTTTTTAGCCACTTATTTAGTTAAACATTACTTTTGCCAATAGCATTAAAATTTTTATGCATAATAGTTGAATTGCAAGTGGAGAAAATGCAGTATTTTCAAATTATAACATTACCTATTTTTATTCTGACGCCTACTGAACCAACATAAATTATATGCAACTTACAATTTCTACACCTGCACTTTTATTCCCTGCAATCACATTGCTTTTATTGGCCTACACCAATCGATTTTTATCCTTAGCAACACTCATTAGAGGTTTACATAGCAAGTACAAAGCAGATACTTCCCACCACCTTATCATCAGACAAATCAAAAATTTGCGATCTCGCTTAACAATGATAAGGTACATGCAAGCATTTGGTGTTTTAAGTTTTTTATTTACCGTTATCTGTATGTTTCTTTTATTTCAAGAGCAAATCGCTTGGGCTAATATTGTGTTTGGCATTAGCCTGTTTAGCCTTTTACTGTCTTTGGCTATTTCGCTCATTGAGATACAAATTTCTACAAAAGCACTAGAATTAGAGCTAAGTGATATGGAGAAGTAAACTAAATTCTGCTAGAAAAAAAGCAATGACTATCTATATAAAGAAACTTTCAATTCTTAAAAGTCTCCTTGATTCTCGAAATTAAAAGTTGGGGTTATTGTCCCAAATTTAGAATTTAAGTACTGCTTTGGGATACACACAAATTCAGAAACTGCTCTTCTGAACAGAAATCGCTGTTTTAAAAAAATGGCATACTTATAGACTATGATAACATAGTTTGCATTATCAACAAAAAAATTTATTGTCAAGCAATCTTTAGAAGCAATTGGCAATATTAGTTTGGCTTATAAAGGGAGATTACCTCCCTTTATTTTTGTCAGGTTGAGGAGATTTAACCCGAAATATGCAATAGAATTTCTATTAGGCCTTTAACTCACTTCAAATCAGTCGCTTTGCTTTGTTTGTGTTCTCACCATAGCGGTGCTATGCTTTCGAATCCAAACTGCCTGATTTATTGTGACTTAAAGCCTCATCACGAACCCTATCGCATAAACCGGGTTTAAAACCAAAGTCAAAGATTTCATAAAACATAAAAAGCACATCTGTTTATAGATATGCTTTTTATCAATCTTATTAAATTATTGCTAAAAATTTGACCTAATTATCTTCTTCCTCCTCTTGAGCTACCTCCTCTAGAACCTCTATAATCTCTTTTGGGCCCTCTGCTATCGCCTCTACCTCCACTTCTCTTTCGGCCTCCACCTTTATAACTTGAGCCTCCGCCATTTCCGCCTCTTGAAGAACGTTTAGGTCCTTCATCATCTCTATTCACTCGAATGCTTCTGCCTTCAATTTCCAAGCCACTGAACTTCTCTTCAAAGCCTTTGGCTGCATCGGAGTCAACATCAAAAAAGGTGCTTGTCTTTTGCATACTAATATCACCCACATCACCACGCTTTATACCTGCAGTGTCAGATACATAATGTACAAAATCAGGAATAGTCATACCATCAATAGTACCGATATTGATGAAATACCTATTATTGCCACCTCCATCAAAATTCGATTCCCTTCGCTCTCCTCGATCTCTACGGTCTCTTCTATTCCCATTATCTGAATCTCTATTTCTACCTCCTTGTAGCTCGTTTAAGTCACCTTCATTACCACCTTGGATAAGTAAATTATCTAACTGAGTAGTAATAAGCCTTTTTAACAAATCATTTTCACTTAAATGAGCAAATTTGCCGTGAAGACTGTAAAGTATCTCATTGGCCTGTTCATCCACTTCTGTATTTAAAATAAGATTCGCCCAATTACTAATTCGACTAGCTTTTAATTCCTCAAAAGATGGCACTTCCACTTTTTGAAAAGTAACTTTAATGCGTTTTTCAAGCTCTGTAATTCTTCGTCCTTCTCTAGGGTTAATAAAAGCTAATGAAATACCTTTTTTACCTGCACGCCCTGTTCTACCACTTCGGTGTGTATAACTTTCTAGCTGGTCGGGCAATTGGTGATGCATTACATGGGTTAAGTCATTTACATCAATACCACGCGCTGCCACATCTGTTGCTACAAGCATTTGCATAGCACGAGTTTTAAAGCGCTTCATCACGGCATCTCTTTGTGCTTGTGATAAATCACCATGAAGTGCTTCCACTCCGTAACCCAAATTGCCTAAATCATCTGCAATTTGTTGCGTTTCACGCTTGGTACGACAAAACAATATGGCGCGCATTTCTGGCTGCAAATCCATAAACCTACGTAAAGCAGAAACCTTGTTCGAACCTTTAGTTACCACATATTGATGAGTGATATCAGTATTCGATTTTTGCTCTGCATTTATGGCCACCTCCAATGGAGCGTCCATATATTTTTTAATTATCCTACGAATTTCTTTCGGCATAGTAGCCGAAAACAACCATGTAACTCTATCTTCTAAAGTATGAGAAAGAATATCGTCTATGTCTTCCTTAAAGCCCATATTAAGCATTTCATCTGCTTCATCAAGCACTACATACTTAACATTGGTAAGACTCACAGCCTTACGCTTAATAAGATCCAATAATCGACCAGGAGTTGCCACAATTATTTGAGTAGGCTTTTTAAGGGCTTTTATTTGGTTACTAATATTGGCGCCACCATACACAACTTCCACATTTAGTTTCTTGTTATTCTTAGTAAACTCTTTTAACTGAGCGGCTGTCTGCTGCCCGAGTTCACGAGTAGGAGCCATAATAAGAGCCTGTGTGGCTCTATTATCAACATCAATAAGTTCTATAAGAGGTAGGCCGAAAGCAGCAGTTTTACCTGTACCCGTTTGTGCTAACCCGATGAAATCGGTTGGGTTATTTTCGAGTAACATGGGTATTGCTTGCTGTTGTACTGGGGTTGGGTTCTCAAAACCCATTTGATCTAGCACTTCCACAACGCCTGCGGAAAGTCCTAATTTGCTAAAATTATTCAATTCAACTATATTATATGAAGTGCAAAGGTAGCCACTTCGTAGCGGAAAATATATGTAATTGAATTATAAGTAGATGGAAGAATACAGCTACACCTCAAATGCCTTGGTAAACATTTCTTTCATGGTGTCATAAGGATAGGCGCCTCGAATAAGATTTTGACCAATAATAAAGGACGGGACAGAAGTAATGCCCAGTCGAAGAGCCTCTTTTTTGGAATCCATTACCAAATTTTCGGCTGCTTCACTTTCAATAAAAGTTTTTGTTTTAGTTCGATCTAAGCCCACTGCTTCTGCAATGTCTAAAAGCGTATCAACCTTGCCAATGTTTTTATCATCTTCTAAATATGCCTTAAAAATAGCTTTGTGAAATACTTCTAACTTGCCTTCTAATTTGGCATATTCATTTACTTTTAAGCTATTTTTAGAGTTATAAAGTGATCGAGTATTAATTTCAATTCCTACATCTTTTCCATAATCCAACACATTATTAACTATGTCTGCACCAGCTCCTCTAAAGTAATCATCCATGCTCATCCCTTCTATTGATACCTCAGGATGTAATTCAAATGGCCTCCATTCTATATCAAAATCTAGTTCCTTCTTTAACTTTTCTATCCTTTTTGCACCAATGGTGCAAAAAGGGCAAACATTATCGGAATAGGCAATTACCTTAGGTTTCATAGCTAAGTTTTAATTAACAACATCTAAACATAATAAAAGAGTTCAATTATTAAAACATGGATTGAAATTAAGATGAGTATTTTGACCCAATAGTTATAAATTAGCCCTTTCATAAAACCAATCCGCATGCTATCGAATAAAGAAAAAATTAATTTTAGAAGCGATTTATTCAGGCATCTTGATGGAATTGTAACAGCGCCTACTGCTCTTGCTCTTTTTGATAGCGGTATAACTAATTTTTTACTTCAAAATTCTCCCTGTTCGCTTAAAAAACTTACCCAAGAGTTTGGTGCAAACGAAGGCTATTTAAATATTGCGTTAAGAATTCTCTGTTCACAAGGTTGGCTTACCCAAAGTATTAACAACCTGAATGACACAGTACTATATGAAACAAATGAGTTAAGTGACATCGCCTTTAGGCATTTCTACCTGTACAAGGAGGTAGTTGATCTGCTAAAAATTTCAGAAAAATACCATGCAAGAAAGTTTGAAAAGGAACCATTTCTAGTTCTTGAAAAAATATTTTTAAAAATCAAAAACAATTATGAGTTAGGCTTTTCTAAAGAGGAAAAGGAAATTCAGTTACAGATACTAAAGCATATCGAAGGGATTATTATTGGCCCAACCATTGTGCACTTAGGCATGAGTGGCATGTTTCATAAGTATTTTATGGAAGCCAGTTTTAGACCTGAAGAATTTCACAAAGACCCTGATAGTTTTCAACGACTGCTAGACATTTTTGTATATTTTAAATGGTTTACAAAAACAAATGGGACGTATCAATTTACTGCTAAAGGAATCTTTTTTGCTAGAAGAGCCAGCGCCTATGGGGTAACAGTATCCTACATTCCTACTCTTAGAAAATTAGATCAGCTTATATTCTCAGACCCAAATGCAGCTAAAAAGTTAGATAGCAAAACAGAAGAAGGGCATGTGGATAGAGAAATGAATGTTTGGGGTAGCGGAGGGGCTCATTCCAACTATTTCAAAATTGTAGATCAAATTATTATCGAGTTATTTAATAAACCCATCGAAGAACAACCCAAGGGTATATTAGATATGGGCTGTGGAAATGGTGCGTTTATTCAACATCTTTATTATGTAATTGAGCAACAAACAATAAGAGGAAAAGTGCTTGATGAACACCCCTTAACCCTAGTGGGTGTTGATTATAATGAGGCAGCGTTAAAAATATCTAAGGGCAATTTAATTCAGGCCGATATATGGGCAAAAGTAATTTGGGGAGATATAGGAAAGCCTGCTCGATTAGCTTCAGATTTAAAAGAGAATTATGGAATAGATTTAAAGGAGTTACTTAATGTAAGAACATTTCTCGATCATAATCGGGCTTGGGAGCCGCCAAAATTAATTGATGAGTTAAGACTTAGTAACTCAACAGGAGCTTATGCTTTTAGAGGGAAAAGACTACCCAATAACCTTGTAGAAGAATCATTACTCGAACATTTTAAAAAATGGACTCCGTATGTTCAAAAATTCGGGTTGCTACTAATCGAATTGCACACGGTAAATCCTAGTTTAGTTGCAAATAATTTAGGCTCAACCGCGGCAACTGCTTACGATGCCACCCATGGCTTCTCTGATCAATATATTATTGAAGTAGATGCATTTATAAAGGTATTAGCAGAAGCTGGGTTGCACCCCAATAATAATACAAGCAAAAAATTTCCTGACTCAGACTTGGCTACCGTTACTGTAAACCTATTTTCTGCTTTGAATACTTAGCTAGTCTAAAAAACACCTAACTCAGGATATTTACCTGTTTTACTTCTATAAAAGTCCATTATTTCTTCAACATCCTTATCGTAGTCTCCAGTTGGATAAAATATAGGCCCAAACCCAGCATGTTTTTTGGCATAATCTAAATAACCTAAAATAATCGGCACATTGGCTTGCTCTGCTACTCGGTAAAATCCTGATTTCCACTTCTTAACTCTTTTACGAGTTCCTTCAGGAGTTACCATCATAATTAGCTCCTCTCTAGTTTCTATTAAATCAACCATGGCATCTACCATGCTTCTTTTCTTTTTTAGATTTCCTTCATTAGGAGTTCTATCAATAGCAATCCCTCCAAGACCTCTCACTAACCAGCCCATCAAAGGATGGTTCACCACCTCTTTTTTAATGGTTACTTTCAAAGGAACTCCAATAATGGAAAAGGCAAGCCTGGCATAGAAAAAATCCCAATAACTAGTATGTGGAGCAGCAATGATTACGGCCTTTTTTAATTCCTTAGGCATTTTACCATACACCGTCCACCCTGTAATGGCGAATACGAATTTTGCAAATAGTTTAAACATATTCTTAAAATAAAGACTCAATTAAATCATCAGCAGCATGGTTAGGCATTGTTACTTTAAGGTTGGGTGAACGATCCATTTCACGCTTAATGGCAAATTCAGCTCCGCTGTTTCGAGCCCAACTTCTACGTCCAATACCATTATTAACATCGTAAAAAAGCATATTTTGAAGTTTGCGATCAGCATCAGAAGTGCCATCCAATACAAGGCCGAAACCTCCGTTAATTACTTCACCCCAACCAACTCCACCGCCATTATGGATAGATACCCAAGATGCACCTCTAAATGAATCACCTATTACATTATGAATGGCCATATCAGCCGTAAATTGTGAACCATCATAAATATTTGCTGTTTCTCTAAAAGGGGAATCAGTACCAGATACATCGTGGTGATCTCTACCCAACACAACTGGTGTAGACAAACGGGCATCTTTTACTGCTTTGTTAAAAGCCAGTGCTATTTTAGCTCTGCCTTCGGCATCGGCATATAAAATTCGAGCTTGTGACCCTACCACTAATTTATTCTCTTGTGCACCTTTAATCCATTGGATGTTATCCAACATTTGCTGTTGAATTTCTATTGGAGAGCCTTTCATTAGTTCTTCAAACACATCACAAGCAAGTTGATCGGTTAAGGCTAAGTCTTTAGGGTCACCACTGGTGCACACCCAACGGAATGGGCCAAAACCATAATCGAAACACATAGGCCCCATTATGTCTTGCACATAAGAAGGGTATTTAAAGTCAATACCATTTTCTGCCATAATATCAGCTCCTGCACGAGATGCCTCTAATAGAAATGCATTTCCATAATCGAAGAAATAAGTTCCTTTAGCCGTATGTTTATTAATGGCATCCGCGTGCTTTACCAAGGTAGCTTGCACTTCTTTTTTGAACCTTTCTGGTTCATTGGCCATCATTTCATTCGATTCTTCATAAGAGTAACCAACAGGGTAATATCCGCCTGCCCAAGGATTGTGCAAAGAGGTTTGGTCAGAACCAAGCTCAACAAAAACATTAGCTTCATCAAATTTCTCCCATACATCTACAATATTGCCTTGATAGGCAATAGAAACTACTTCCTTGTTGGCTTTTGCTTTATTTACTCGAGCTACAAGCCCATCTAAGTCATCTGTTACTTCATCAATCCAGCCTTGTGAGTGACGAGTTTTTGTTACCTTTGGGTTAACTTCTGCAATAACCGAGATACAACCTGCAATGTTGCCAGCTTTAGGTTGAGCCCCGCTCATTCCTCCTAAACCCGAGCTAATAAACACCTTTCCTGCAAGGCTCTCTCCATCCTTGGCAATCATTCTACCTCCATTAAGCAAGGTAATAGTGGTACCGTGCACAATACCTTGCGGCCCAATATACATATAAGAACCAGCAGTCATTTGGCCATATTGGGTAACGCCTAAGGCATTAAACTTTTCCCAATCATCTTGTTTCGAATAATTAGGAATCATCATTCCATTAGTAACAATTACTCTAGGCGCATCCTTACTAGATGGAAATAAGCCCATTGGGTGACCAGAATACATATGCAATGTTTGTTCATCGGTCATCGTGGCTAAGTACTGCATGGTAAGTAGGTACTGTGCCCAGTTTTGGAAAACAGCTCCATTACCACCATAGGTGATTAATTCATGTGGATGTTGCGCTACTGCATGGTCCAAATTATTTTGGATCATTAGCATTATGGCACCGGCATGTACCGATTGGTGAGGGTACTCATTTATATTGCGAGCGAAGAATTTATAATCAGGACGAAAGCGATGCATGTAAATACGACCATAGTCTTTAAGTTCTTTAGCAAACTCTGGGGCCAACTCTGTGTGAAACTCCTCAGGAAAATACCTTAACGCATTGCGAATAGCTAACTTCTTCTCTTCTTTGGTGAGAATATCTTTACGCTTTGGGGCGTGATTAACAGTTGTATTGTACGGTTTTGGCGTTGGTAATTGGGATGGAATTCCCTGTAAAATTTCTTCCTTAAAAGTCATACCTACAATTTTAATTCTTTAGCAAAAATAGCGATGTTTTGTGAGGTATAATGATAGCCCGTATCAAATATTTCTTTGGCTTTTGATAAGTCGAACCCACTAAACTTTATAAGCTCTTCTGGCTCAATAAAAATATGAGCCAGTTGTTTACTCCTTTCAGTATTCTCATTAATAGCTAAAAGAGAGCTTCTTTCCATCACATCTTTAAAGGAGTTTATTTTTTTTGTACCAATAGGGTTACAGCCAACGGAAATGATCGTTTCCGCTCTTTTTTGTAGAGGCTCAACAGGCAAGTTATTTAGGATACCTCCATCAATATATTTTACGTTATCAATTTCAATGGGATTAAATAATACTGGCAAGCAGCTTGAGGCTAAAATCGCTTTGTATAAACCCCCTTGCTCAAAATAGGTTGTTTTACCTCCTTCTATATCAGTGGCAGCTACAATTAGTGGAATACCGAGATCTTCAAAAGTTGGAGGTAAATTATTCCTAAGAATTTTCTCCAAGCTATCCATACTTAGCAGGCCTTTCCAACTAAAGGCGGGTTTAAAGATGGAAAGCATGTTAGTTTTAATGATGATTTTTAGAATATCATCTGGTGCATACCCAGCAGCATAAAACCCTCCTATTATTGCCCCTGCACTAGTTCCACTTATTACATCTGGCTTAATATCATTCTCATCAAAGGCTTTCAACACTCCTAAATGAGAAATCCCTCTTGCTCCTCCTCCACTTAATGCTATACCTATCATACTATTTTTAATTTTTATTCTGAGGAACGAAGAATCTTCTGCTACTTGAAAATAACTTTATAACTTTATAAGAGTCTTCGTTCCTCAGAATTGAAAAACAACTCATTGAGCTTTAATTGTTACAAATTGATCTACTATAGCGTTAATTATATATCCTTAAACGCAAACACCTGGTCTAATCGTACGCCTTTTTCCGTATGTTTAACCGTACAACATTCGTTCACGGGGTCGTGCTGCAAGACCAACACATAGCCATTATCTGCAGCTTCGTTTAGAAAGGCTTGTTTCTCCGACATTGTTAGTAATGGACGAGTATCGTAACCCATTACATATGGCAACGGGATATGCCCTACCGAAGGTAATAAATCGGCCATAAAAACAAGCGTTTTACCTTTATAGTTAAGCTTAGGTAACATTTGCTTTTCAGTATGACCATCTACAGTAATCACATCGAATGGGAGTCTACTATCTCCACTAACATCAACAAATTTAAGTTGGCCTGACTCCTGCATTGGCTTAATGTTTTCTACAAGGAACGATGCTTTTTCTCTAGGGTTGGGCTCCGTAGCCCATTTCCAATGCTCTTTATTTGACCAATATGTGGCTTTGCTAAATGTTGGAATCAACTTCTCCCCATCTCGTTTTACCCCACCTCCACAGTGGTCGAAATGCAAGTGAGTTAAAAAGGCATCAGTTACTTCATCAAAACCTAAATCGGCTTTTTGTAAGCCCTTGGCTAATGAATCATTACCGTGTAGATAATAATGACTAAAAAACTTATCTGACTGCTTATCGCCCATACCACTATCAATAACGAAAGAACGATTTCCATCTTTAATAATGAGGGATCGCATCGCCCAGCTACATAAATTAGTTGAATCTGCAGGATTAGTCCTACTCCAAAGAGATTTAGGTACCACTCCAAACATTGCGCCTCCGTCTAATTTAAAATAGCCTGTGTTTATTAAGTGAAGTTCCATAAAGATGGTGTTAAGAATTATTGCTTGAGATAATAGCCAAATCCGAAGAACCCATGTACTCCACTTAAATACTGGTCCTTTCCAATACCAATTGATATCGGGCCAATCATAGAATCGTAAGATAACTTACCGCTAAACCCTAACCTACGTGGAAATGCACCAATATTTTCGATAAGCATGCTCTTATCAATCCATTTCATTGGGTATTGACTTTCTAAATAATCTGCTTTTACCGTAAGATAAATATCTTTGTGAAACTCCCATTGTAATGCAGCAGTTGCCGTTGCTACATTTAATATATCAAATCTTTTGGCAGGTGTAGCTTCATAGCGATAAACCACCGTACCTACTGGTCTTTCACCTCCAATAAAAGTTCTAAAGGGAAAATCCTCCAAGTTGGTCGTCCCATTACTCAACCTAAGAGATAAACCATATAAGAAAGTTATTTTTTTAAAGATTGGAACAGCAACTTGCAAATTGAATGTCCCATACAATAAATACTCTGGGGTTGTACTTGCCTCAATTTCACCAGTAGGATTATCTACATCCTTAAAGTCATTTCCCTTAATCTTAAATAAGAAATTTCTATCAAATAAATACCCTGCTCTTAAGTCAGTCCTGATCCCTTTGGTAGCAAAAAATGGTTTGTTTAAGGTATTTGACCTTAAATATACTTGAGTTCCCCAATCTTTAGTTGAAAGCTTATCGAGCACAAATTTAATACCTATACTATTTATAGAATCTGACACAATTGGACTAATTGAGTGATTGAGGTATTCTAATTTTGCTCCAAAAGTTACGTTACTTCGATAGGTTCCTTGCAGCGCTACCGAAAGATTTATTGAATTATCTTGAAATAAACTACTGAGCTCGTTATCTGACTGATTTTTCTCTTCTTTATTTTCTGACCAATAACTTGGCAGATCATATTTTAACCAAGCAGCATTAAGCACCACAGCCATATTTTGTTTCTTCCCTAAATATTTGAAATAATTAATATCTACCCTTGGGTTTTGAGCCAAGTCATACTCCATTATAAACCTTGAACTAGGCAATAAAAAATTCCGAGAAGTGAGATTTAGGTTTATTCCAGCCTTATTATCACTATCATAATGAGCTGCCACTTTAATGCTATTTTTAGGTGCTTCTTTTACTATGATATTGAGTTCGCTATTTACTTCATCTATACTATATAACACTTTCGAAAAGTATAATGTGCCATACAGTAAGTTTATCCTTTTTTCGAGTTCATCGATGTTAATAGGCGTATTCTCTGCTATTCGTAATTTCCCTATAATCAGTTCATCTGGCACTTTTTCGTTTCCCTTGATGCTTATTGTCTTAAATGAGTAGTCATTATTAACAGGTAATTTTTTGGGAACTCGTACAGGCCCGAACTTGTCCAACGAATCAGCTAATTGCTTAAAAACAGCAGCAAATTTTTCTCCTGCTTCCTCTCCTTTTTTTATAATTGCCGCTCCATCCCAAAAACTGGCGGTTGAATACCCAGTTAAATCGGGTTCTATGTAAATATCTACTAATTTTGTTTGTTCGTTAGAGTCGTGAGCGCTAAATACAAAGGCACTTTGCGCAAGAATAGATACCATATTGGTTAAGTCTTCTTTCTTTGCTAAATCACTACTTACAAATACGCCAATAATAATATCTGCTCCCATATCAATGGCCTCTTGTACAGGAAAATTGCGAATCAATCCGCCATCTACATATAGTGTACTATCAATGGTTGTTGGTGTAAAAAAAGTTGGAATGGACATTGAAGCTCGCATAGCCAATGCTAAAGATCCACTTTTAAGCACTACAGCTTTCCCTGTTTCAATATCTGCTGCAATACATTCAAACGGAATCGGTAGTTTGTGAAAATCTGTAATACCATGTGCAGGCCTTGTAATTTTATTAAGCAACATGGTGAGTTCCTGCCCCTCGATGAGGCCTTGGGGTAAGCCTATTTTTTTATTCTGAATAGGCAACTCAATAAAATATCTACCATAAAAGGACTTCTCTTCAAAAGCTACCTTATCTAAAGGAATGTCATTGGTTAACACATCTTCCCATTTTATTGCCAGCGAAAGTTCTTTAATTTCATCAGCAGAGTAGCCTATGGCATAGAGTGCGCCAATAATGCTCCCCATGCTTGTGCCAGTGATGTAATCTGGATAAAGACCGGCTTCTTCCATGGCCTTAATTACCCCAATATGCGCCATTCCTTTGGCTCCACCACCACTTAAAACAAGACCTACCTTTGGTCTTTGAGCTTTAGTTTGTGCAAGCAAGTTGGAAACTGCCAATGAAAAAACTAGGACTATGGAGATTAAGGCAATTTTTTTCATAAAGTATAATTAACCTAGCTTTCTAATGTAACTCCCATACTGGTGAACTTATTAATTCGTTGGTCAATTAGCTTATTGCTTTGAATAGCGGCAAGATCTTTATAATTATCCAAAATTGCCTTTTTTACATGCGATATTGCCGATTTCATATCATTATGTGCACCACCCAAGGGTTCTTTAATAATAGAATCAATCAATTTGTTTTTAAGCATATCCGTAGCCGTAAGTTTAAGGGCATCCGCAGCTTGTTCTTTAAAATCCCAGCTTCTCCATAAAATGGTAGAACAATTTTCGGGTGAAATAACCGAGTACCAAGCATTCTCTAACATAAGCACCCTATCACCAACACCAATACCTAATGCACCACCAGAGGCTCCTTCACCAATAATAACATTAATAATAGGTACTTTAATTTTAAACATTTCTTGAAGATTTCTGGCAATGGCTTCTCCTTGTCCTCTTTCCTCTGCTTCTAGCCCAGGAAATGCACCTGGAGTATCAATTAGAGTAATAATTGGAATACTGAATTTTTCAGCCATTCGCATGAGGCGAAGTGCTTTACGGTAACCTTCAGGGTTTGCCATACCGAAATTACGCATTTGGCGTTGTTTCGTATTTCTTCCTTTCTGCTGACCAACCAACATAAATGTTTGTCCGCCTATTACTCCTAAACCGCCTACCATGGCTTTATCATCTCTTACGGTTCTATCACCGTGCAGTTCGATAAAATCGGTGGTCATCCCATAGATATAATCAAGGGTGTATGGCCTTTCTGGGTGCCTAGATAACTGTACTCTCTGCCAAGGAGTTAAGTTCTTAAAGGTGTCTTTCTTGAGCTTAAGTAATTTATTTTCCAAGGTCTTAATGGCTTCTTCTACATTAGCGTCACTGTCTTTGGCAAGATCTTTCATACCCGTGAGCTTTTCTTCTAATTCGATAATCGGCTTTTCAAATTCCAAATGCATAATCTCATTATTTAAAGGTACAAAAATATGCTCTTCCTTATTTTTAACCAGCTAAAATAAATCTTTTATTATAATTTATTTATTTGGTGTGTCAAAAATTGAGGCTTCAATTAGATATTGAAAAATATTATAAATTAATTCGGTTGGGTATTGGATATTAAAAAACTGCGGCTATTTTTGCATCACCTTAAACGGAAGGTTTGGTAGTTCAGTTGGTTAGAATGCCTGCCTGTCACGCAGGAGGTCGCGAGTTCGAGTCTCGTCCAGACCGCTTAAGTAAGCCTCTCAAGTAATTGAGAGGCTTTTTTTATAAGGGTAGCTTCACAGGTGTTATTATGCTAAAAACAGATTACATAGAGACAAAGGACTATCCAATTAGGTATAGCAAACTAGACTCAATAATTCAACAGGCAATCATTTAGCAAGGCTTATAATATCCTCAATAAGCAGGTACATTCGAGAGCCATTAACATTCAGCCACCTTCCATCTCCTGAGTCCAAGTTCCTTGCCCTAATTATAGCCTGACCAAGTCCATCAATATTCGTATAATCATTTTCGTCTTTGCACACCCTTAATTGATTTACCAGTGGTTTCAATAAGCGACAGTTGTTATATTCTTCTTCTGGATCCTGATAGTGCAATAACTGCCAGAACTCAAAACAAGGGTTTGACAAGGCCATTCCAATGCTTGAGTCACTACATTGTCTAGCAACCTGACTAAGCATTCTGTTAGGCCATCTGTCTCGATCGATAATAATCCAGAATAAATCATCAGAATTAGAAGTTCTACTTTTTTTAGTTTTTAGAATGGCATCTAAAACCGCCTTTGGAGAAGATTCTTCTCTTTCTACAATTTGCAAATTCACCCCTCTGGTTCGATAGTAATATTTAACACCATCCAAGTAGCGAGGTTCTACCACATCACCTTCGCAGGCAATCCAAACAACTTTTGGCTTCCTACTCCCCTTGCTTCTTTTGAAAGACATTCTACTCATAACCCGCTACCATTGATTGCCGTATAATTGGTCTTCCTCCAAATCTTCCAGCTCGATAGCTTCTCAGAATATCTAAATCGTTTCTCACTCCAGACTCTTCAAGGCTATGTAAAAAACTACTTTGGTCTCTTTTTTTATCTACAAACCAAATCTCATCTCTTCTTAATAATGGTTTCAATAATTCAGATTCGTGTGTGGCCATTATTAGTTGTGAATGCCCCGTATCACTATCAAGAAAATTTTTAATTAAACTAATGCTCAAATCAGGATGTAAGCTTCGTGATAGCTCATCAACACACAATACATTATTTCCTTGATTTTGCTCAATCAAAAATGGAATAATATCAAATAATCTTTGAGTTCCAGACGACTCTTCATAAAGCTCAAAGTCTATTAGTTTTCCATTGCTATCCTTATGTTGGGTAATTAATTTAAAAGCCAGTATTTCACCTTTAGCATCCAACTTAAAGCTATACCTTGTGTTTTTTCTGGCTTGCATGGCAAACATTAACATATCTCCTTCTTTCGGAGAATTATGCAATGCATCTTTAACATCCTGCATTACTTCGAATGGAATTTTAGCTTCCGCAACATTTACTTTCACTAACTTAATACCCTCAATTCCCGTATCAAGTCCACTTAATATAGTTGTAAATCTTTTAATAAATTTATCATCCCCAATAAAAAATGGAATGTGTGAATGATGGCTTTCAGGTCTAACAATTACCAGTTGCTTTGAGAACCACTCATACGCATCTTTTAATAAGTCAATATTTCTTTCAACTAATGCGGATAGAAACAATTGATTACTTCTAGTATCCTGTGCTATGTAACCAATTCTAGCCTTTAATTCAACATCAGCACCTAACTTAATATCACTATAATCATAATCTTTACCATTCCAATTTCGATCATAAATTATTGTTTCTGTTGTTTGTCTTACCAATATTAATGTCTCCTTGACAACCTTAAAATCATTTAAAGAAATTATTAATTTAAACACTCTGAATTGTGATGTTTGAAATACTATTTCAAAATTCTGAGGTTTTGTATTACTCCTTTTATCAAGCTTAAACTTACGCAACTCTAACCCTGCTGAAGAGCCCCTTGGTGCCGTTACAATGTTCTTTAAACCCACCATTGCTAAAACAAAATTGCTCTTTCCTGATGCATTTCCACCATAGATAGCTGCCATCTTCAATATATTAAGACCCCTCAATGCTCCATGTATAATATGATTATTATGGATATGTTGAGAACCCTTTAACATTGAAAATTCGGTTTCGTCCTTAAATGACAAGAAATTGGAAAATTTTAAGTCAATTAACATAATCGATTAGATTTTGTTTGTATAAACGAGAAAATATCTCATTTGGTTCATGTTCGAAAGATAGGAAGTCTTTTATTAAATAACAATATTTAATACTTCTGATTTAATTAATTGATAATTGTCAAATTTTTTAACTTCTATTGAATTATCCATTCTTATCCCTAATAGCTTGCAAAAGCAGCAACATCTCTTTGCGGTTAAAAATAGAGTAGGCTCCCATAGTGTTTATCACTTTTACATTATTAGCATCTACTACATTAATTTGATCTTCACCTTCCACAAATTTTGCATCAAATGATGGTTTTAAAAATCTGGTGTAATTTAACCCGAAATATGCAATAGAATTTCTATTAGGCCTTTAACTCACTTCAAATCAGTCGCTTTGCTTTGTTTGTGTTCTCACCATAGCGGTGCTATGCTTTCGAATCCAAACTGCCTGATTTATTGTGACTTAAAGCCTCATCACGAACCCTATCGCATAATTCGGGTTTGCCTTTCTTTTGCTCTTCTGGCATTACCCCATTAGTTAGTATATCGAGTGTCTTTTTCTGACCAGCTTCTTTTAATCTTTTTACGATTTCATATGCCAAAAACCTTTTTGAATTACCTATTAAGACGTTTAAATTAGTACATTGAGGACGTAAAAATACTAATAAATGCAAGTGGTTGGGCATGATAACATACCCAGATATAGTAACTCCTCTTTTGTTCATTTGATCTATCCATTTTGGGAAATAACCATATATTTTACTTGTTTCAAAAAGCGATAACCATTTAAAACAAGTAATAGTAACAAAGTAAAATGAATGAGTGAGATTATGAATTGCTTTTGTTGCCATTTGGTTAGCAATTTAAACCAATTTTTAATTTATACCTCCGAGTCCTCTATGAGTGATTCGGAGGGGGAGTAAATTCCAGTTAATTCATAACACCGATAAACTGACTGCTTATTTTAATTGAGAATAATATCTGTACACGAAAGGGTTTTATAAAAATAAATAGGCTATTTATCCCTAATTGCCTGCAATAACAAAAGCATTTCTTTCCTATTAAAATGCGAATAGCCTCCCATCGTACTATTCATTACTTTTAAATTATTAGCATCCACCACATTGGCACTATTTAAATAACCTACCTGAAAAGTAGTAGCAACAGGTTTATCTAACCCATAGATAAGCGCATATATAAAAATTCTAATTTCATCGTACCCACCATTAGTCCAAGTAATCATATCCCTAGAGCTAGAAGCTTCGTTTCTAGCTCTTAGAAAAATGGTACGATCACTCATACTTCTATTCGTAGAAGTGTAAGAAGCTTTTACAAATAAATTACCTTGTTTACTGCTGTAAACATCTGCAGTTTGGTTAGTATATTGCCCATTTGCCAATGTGCTTAGGAAAATAAAAATTGCTAATATTAAAATCTTACCCTTGTTCATACTGTTTTATTAATATCCAAATAACGTGATAATTCCGTGATATTTAATAATTACCTTTAAAATTATAAACAGTCTTTATTATGAAAAAAGAAGTTCTTGTAATTGAGGATGATCCAGACATTGTAGAACTATTGCGTATCCATTTAGAAGACCTAGAGTGCAATGTTTATAGTGCTTTAACCGGAACCAATGGGTTGGAAATGGCTGAAAAAGGAAAATACGACCTAATTATTCTTGATCTTATGCTGCCTGAAATAGATGGCCTTGAGATTTGTAAAAGCATTAGAGCACAAAAAGTGTACACGCCTGTATTAATGCTTACTGCCAAAGTAGAAGAAATAGATAAAGTTGTTGGTTTAGAAACAGGCGCAGATGATTACATGACCAAACCTTTTAGTGTAAGGGAGTTTATTTCTAGAGTGAAGGCAATATTTAGGAGGGTACATATGATAGAAGAGCAATCCAAGGAATCGAAAAAAAAATTAGAGTACAAAGGCTTACATATTGACTTGGATAAACGAAAAGTGGTTTATGAGGAGAATGTTATTTCATTAACGCCCAAGGAATTTGACCTATTAGTACTAATGGCTTCTCACCCAGGAAGGAGCTATAAACGGGATGAATTGCTCAACCTTGTATGGGGTTATGAATTTTCGGGATATGAACACACAGTAAATTCTCATGTAAATAGGCTGCGAGCAAAAGTAGAACCTGACGTTAATAACCCTCAATTTATTCTTACCACTTGGGGAATAGGATATAAATTTAATGATGAATAAAATAAATTTGAAAGATGATTTTGAATAGATTGTATTTGCGTATTTCCGGAATATTGCTTTTGGTTTTGTTGACAATAGGTGCCGCTTATTTTCTTATTACTGCCTACGCCTCGCAACGTTATTTTCAGGAAACTACCCAACGACTCAATGCTCAGGTAGCTGAGCAAATGCTATTGGAAGTGAATCCTTTTGTAAATGGAGAAGTAAATAAGGAAGCACTGGGTAAAATTATGCATTCGATGATGGCTGTAAACCCCGGTATTGAAGTTTATCTGCTAGATCCAAAAGGGGAAATACTTTCATACGTTGTATTGCATAAAAAAGTGAAACTTAGTCAGGTAAACCTATCTGAAGTAAAGGAATTTATTGCTACCAAAGGGGCTAAATTTGTTCAGGGTGATGACCCAAGAAACCCTGGGAATAAGGTGGTGTTTTCGGCTACTGAGGTAGTGGAAGATGGTATTTTATTGGGTTATGTGTACATGGTATTAGCAAGCGAACAGTATGAAAACATTGCTTCTGTATTGTTAAATAGTTTTATTTTAAAAACAGGAGGTCAATTATTTCTTGTTACTATGGTTGCAGCATTCTCTTTAGGACTTTTGGCAATTTGGTTAATCACCAGCAATCTCCGAAAGATTATTCAAACAGTTAAAAAATTTGAACAAGGAGATTTAACAGTAAGAATTCCCGTAAAATCACAGGATGAACTTGCCGGGCTTTCCATGACCTTTAACCGAATGGCCGATACATTACTTAAAAACATAGAACAGTTAAAAGAAGTGGACCACCTTCGAAAAGAACTTATTGCCAATATTTCACACGATCTGCGTACTCCACTATCAGTCATCCACGGATATGTTGAAACCCTTTCCATAAAAATGGACGACCTATTGCCAGAACAAAAAGAAAAGTACCTCAGTATTATATTAAAAAGCACAGATCGACTTAAAAAATTGGTAGCTGATTTATTTCAATTATCACAGCTTGAAGCACGCCAAGTTAGTCCTCAACTAGAAAACTTTGCCATAGCCGAATTAATTAACGACCTGATGGCTAAATACCAACTAATTGCTAGTGAAAAAAATATTTCTTTAAAAACAGAAATTGAGAGTGCTAATGTGTTAGTAAATGCAGATTTAGCTTTAATGGAACGTGTAATGAACAACCTGATAGATAACGCATTAAGGCACACACCCGAAAAGGGGGCAGTAGATATAGTGTTAGAAACAAGCGGCTCAAATGTAAAAGTAAGTGTGTCCAATACAGGAGAAGGAATTCCTGCAGATGAGATTGAGCATATTTTTGATAGGTATTTTACTACAAGTAAAACAAGTTCTGAAGGTACAGGTTTGGGTCTCGCAATTGTAAAAAATATATTAGAAATACACAATACTGTAATTCGCGTAAAGAGCAAAATTAAGGAAAAGACCACTTTCTTTTTCCACTTACCATTAATGCAATAAAAAGATGATTTTTCTGTGAATGTTTCGTGATACTATTAACCCAGCTTTGGGGAAACAAACATACATACTTATGAAAAATTCTTTTCTACTATTAGCCATCTTATCAATCTTGTTTATTTCCTGTAAAGACGATGACCCAGTCGCAACAAAGGGCTTGACTCTTGCCATAAATAATTTGGCTACCTCCGCTACTGCAGAACTGTACGAAGGTTGGATAATTGTTGATGGTGCCCCTGTTAGTACTGGCACATTTACTGTTAATGGAGATGGCAATTTATCACAATCAACATTTCAGATTGATGCAGCCACGTTAGACAAAGCAACCACTTTTGTATTGAGCATAGAGCCCATTCCTGATAATGATCCAGCACCAAGTGCCATTAAAATTTTGGGAGGCGACTTTTCGAATGACCAAGCTTCCGTTACAGTTAGCCACGGTGCTGCACTAGGTGCTGACTTTTCATCTGCTTCTGGTACTGCCATACTAGCAACTCCAACAACTAGTGATTTAGGAGATGAGTTAAGTGGGATTTGGTTTCTAGATTTATCGTCTGGTAGCGCAACAGCAGGATTAGCCCTACCTACTTTACCAACAACCTGGAAATATGAGGGATGGGCTGTCATAAATGGAACACCCATTTCAACCGGCACGTTTTCTGCAGTTGATGCAGCCGATGATGCTAGTCCTTTTAGCGGACTCGATATGGGCCCTCCTTACCCTGGCGAAGATTTTGTTATGAATGCTCCTGCTGGTCAAACATTTCCTACCGACCTATCAGGTGCAACAATAGTTCTTTCCATTGAGCCTAGCCCAGATAATAGCCCAATGCCATTTGCATTTAAACCTTTAGTGCTAATGCTACCAGCTATGGCTGCGGACCATGTGGATTATGGCATGACCTACCAGGCCAATACGTTTCCTTCTGGAATGGTGACAAGATAAATATTAAGTTTTCGGTTAGTTTACTAGGTTGAAAAGGGGTGCAGTTTTGCACCTCTTTTTTTATGACCAGACAGGTTCGCATGAAAATAACATTATTCACCAAGCAACAACACTCAACCAACACAAGGCGAACTGAACAGGCTTAAATCCAAATCAAATGAACTACCCCGAGAAAGAACACGGGGTATCAAAAGGGAGTTTGCTTGATAAACACTATTATTTCCGACCCATAGGGGTTGGGGTATTAAACCCGAATTATGCGATAGGGTTCGTGATGAGGCTTTAAGTCACAATAAATCAGGCAGTTTGGATTCGAAAGCATAGCACCGCTATGGTGAGAACACAAACAAAGCAAAGCGACTGATTTGA
>JAKISE010000046.1 GCA_021648745.1 Cyclobacteriaceae bacterium | reverse complement strand
TATCTAGCAGGCAATCTTTTGAATATAAAAATCTTGAAATAATCCATTATATCTTTGCTTTTTATATTAAAAAGCTCACCTACTATTTTATTTTCTGGCAGCTATTCCTTATCCCGAACTCAGGTTAAGAGTATCAACAAAAAACCAACCTCTTTACTTATTAATATTACAATCGTTGGGAATTATTTGTAATATATTTGCGTTCAACAGAAACAAATTAATATTAATACATACATAATGGAAGCACAAATTATAACAGATGCTAACTTTAAAGAAGTTTTAGATACAGACAAGCCTGTTTTGGTCGATTTTTGGGCAGAATGGTGTGGACCTTGCAAAATGATAGGACCCATTGTTAAAGAACTAGCTGCAGACTACGATGGAAAAGCCGTTATTGCTAAAGTAAATGTAGATGAGAACCCTTCAACTTCTGCTGAATTTGGCATTAGAAGTATCCCTACTTTATTAATTTTTAAAAACGGTGAAATTGTTGATAAGCAAATTGGAGCCGTACCTAAGGCTGTTTTAGCTGGTAAGCTTGACGCTCAATTATAATCTTAAGACCTAAGATTATTAGACAAAAGACACAAGACTTAATTTACTTAATTTTCAGGTCTTGTGTCTTTTTTTACCTTATGTCTTAAGTCTTTAAATCTTACATCTCAAAAAAATGAAACCAACCCTTCTAATACTTGCCGCAGGCATGGGCAGCCGTTACGGTGGCCTAAAACAAGCTGACCAAGTAGGCCCCTCGGGCGAAACCATTATTGACTATTCTATTTACGATGCTATTGAAGCTGGATTTGGCAAAATTGTTATGGTAGTACGCCAAAACATTTTAGAGGAAATGAAAAATCTTTTTGATTCAAGGTGGGGTGCTAAAATTACGATTGAATATGCTATACAAGAGGTGAATGTGCCTATTGATGGCATTGACAACTTGCCGCCCAAGCGCAAAAAACCATGGGGTACGGGACATGCAGTTATGGTGGCTAAAAATTTAATTAATGAACCCTTTGCTGTAATTAATGCAGATGATTTTTATGGTTCTGACGCCTTCAAAACCATGAGTGCCTACCTGCAAAATAATATTTCTGAAAATGAAAATGCGATGGTGGGTTATGTCTTAAAAAACACGCTTTCCGATCACGGATTTGTGTCTAGAGGTATTTGCGAATCTGATTCAGATGATTATTTAAAAACGATCACAGAGCGAACAAACATCGAACGAATAAACGGAGAGGTAGTATTTAAACATGAGGGAGGCCAAACACCTTTGGATGAAACCACTCAAGTATCAATGAATTATTGGGGGTTTATGCCTAGTTTTTTTGAGGAAGCAGAAACTCAGTTTAAAGAATTTGTACAGAATAATTTGGAAAACGAAAAAGCCGAGTTTTTTATCCCTCTCATCGTTTCTAAAATGATGGAGGAAAAAGGGCTGAAAATAAAGGTGTTAGAGAGTAATGCTCAATGGATGGGAGTAACCTATAAAGAGGATAAACCAGTGGTGGAAGAAAAAACAAGCCGGCTCGTTAAAGCCGGCTTTTTACCCTGAGAAATTGGTATAAAAAAACTCTAACCTAATCTTATACACTTATTATTTCCAACTTATTAAAATCGAAAAATTTAAACTCCTGCCGGGGCTGGGTATATTATTAAAATCTAAGTGATCCCAATAGTATTGATCCAGCAGGTTTTTAGCTTGAACGCTCAGTTGTAAAGCAGTATTGCTTATTAAAAATTTGTACCCTACATCTAAATTAAAAATCGAATATCCTGGAGTTGCCGTTTCGCCAAACCCAACCCTTGGGTTGTTCTGTGCTAATGCGCTACGTAACTCAACGCCTACACTCCATTTCGAATTATTAAAATCAATTTGAGTAGTATTTTTTAAAGGTGGTAGTAACGGCAAAGGCTCATCATTTGAATCTACTCCGTATGTATATTGTACTTGTGTGTTAAAATTTAACACTTTGTTTAATTTGTAACCAAGGCCGCCTTCAAAACCAACCATTTGTGCATAAGGTAAATTAATATAAAATTTTACTCCCGATGCACCTATCGTCATTGGGCTATACCCTTCTTTAATAACGCCAATTATATAATTGGGTATATGGTAGCCAAATACTTGCATGCTCCAATCTGTTTTTTTTCCTGAACCTGACAAGCCCGTCTCTAATCTATACGTTGTTTCAGTAGCCAGCCGAGGGTCGCCAATATAATCGTAATTATCCTGACTGTTAAATAAATAATATCCAAATCCTTCGGATACACTGCCTTGTCGCTGGCCAAAAGCAGCCATTATATTCCAATCCAGATTTAACGAAATATGTTGAACAAATTCGGTTGAAACCGAGGGTAAAACAAATTCATTCCCTGTTACGCCAAGTATGCCAATAGCCTGCAATTGTTTTACTCCAAATTCATCTTTAATTTTATTAGAACCCAATTCAATTTTTGCAGAAAGAGCTAATGATGTGTTCTCAGCCAGCATTCTTTTATTGGAAAAAGCTATAGTAATGGAGTTCTTTAGTACATCAGGCCAGGTGAGCATATACATGGGTATTTCTCCCTCCGGAAACATGGTCATTTCGGCTCTGGATTGGTTGATATAATAATCTAATGAGGTTGACCATGTATTTTTTTCCAATTCTTTCGTCCAATTTAAGATTGCCCCATAGGTATTACTCCAACCCGGCATATCCATACGCATAATTACGGTGCGCTGCGAATCGTCCATTACATGTAAAATATTGCTCCCATATAATTTAACTTCAAATTGATTATTACCAACATAGTTATTCATTGAAACGGAATAAATATTGCCTCTGGCAGTTGAAACATCCATTGGCAAAGCCGGATAGCCTACATTTTGAGCTAAATCAAAAATATACCCAGCATTTAGTATTGTGTGTTCATTTAATAAGCTACTGGCACTTACAGCTAAATTGGTTTTTTCGTACTGAGAAAAAAGGACTTCTTTACCACCACCAGCCACATAATTTTCTGCCTTTCTGTAGGTTCCATTAGAGCGAATGGCCCAATTAGCGGCACTGTATGATGTACTAAATTGACCATTATACTCCGCATTTACCGAGCGATAGCCGCCACCTAGCTGCCCACTCCATTTGGGCTGGTTGCTAAATACCGGCATCTTTGTTTTAAAAGCAATAACACCTGATGTGCTATTCATTGATTCGGCTGATCCTGCATCTTTAACCACTTTTATAGATTTTAAATTATTAGCCGATACATACGAATTGACAGGGTCCATTTTATCGGTACATGCTCCAAAAATTTTCATGTTATTAATAGTTACAGGCACTCTTTCACCAGACATGCCTCTGTAAACAGGTTCTGCAGCATAAACGCCCCTATTAATTAAATCTACTCCATAGAGCTTTTTAAGGAAATGTTCTACATTATCTGTAGTTAATTGGCTTTGTGTTCCTTTTACTACACCATCAATGGCTTCGTTAGAAACGGTAACTGTTTCCAATTGGTAAGTTCTTAAAGAGTCTTTGGGTTGTACAGAAAGACTGGGTTGAGCCAACATAAGTGCCGGCCATAACCCAATCAGAAACAAACTAACAAAATTTTTCATTTTGATATTTTTGTAATAAATAGATCCCTCCCAATAACCACTCGGAGTCGGAGGAATGAAATTAATTTTATTCAATATTGAAATTAAAATTCAATATCAAAATAAGCATCTTGAACAATCACCTGATCTTGTGTATTCGTAATCTTCATATGTACTCTCCAAAAGCCAGTCATTGTAAAATTTACGCTTCCTTTATAATGACCATTCCCTATACTAATAGGATTTACATTATCAGGACTGCCGTGCTCCATTGAAGGCATTTCCGGCTCAATTACTACTGTATAACCTTCAACAGCAGGAAAACTCATCATAGATTCTTTAGTATAAATACCAATTTCAAAATCATTGATACCCACATCGGGTAATTCTGGCTGAATAAGAGCTACAAAATATTTTGTGGTTTGATCTGCCTCTGATACAAATGATACCATGGCTTTGTTCTCTTTTTCTTTAACCACTATTGTAAATGAAAGTTCTCCTTCCATATTTCCGTTTTGATACTTAACGGTAAATTGCCAAGTACCCATATCGGTAGTAGGCATTACAAACATGGCCGATCCTTCGTATGCCTTTATTTCTGAGTTATAAACCGGTTGTTCCAACGGGCAGGTATGTTTCATTGTTCCCATATCCGTCATCATGGTCATTAAAGTTGAAATGGATGCAGTCCAGTCAGAGGCAACTTCGTTAGAAACTGAATCATAAATAGATAGATATACTTTATTATACCCTACAAACGGGTCTTCTTTTACATACACTTCTATTTTATAGGTGTTAACTCCTGTAGGAGCACTAACTAATTTAGTCATATCCTTAAACGGATCGAAAGGAGCAGGTTCATCAGTATTTTGGCAACTGAATGCTATTATTGACAATAATAAAACGATTATTATATTAGATATTTTCATCTTTATAAATAAGTTATTGGCATTGAACGTGTATTCTTAAGTTCAATAAATCCGGGTAATACATATTATGATTATGCCTTTAAAAGGCTTGAAAGGGCACCATGCAAAACTCTACCGGCAAAATATGCCAACTGGCTACATCTTGAAACACAAGAGAGTGTATTCAAAAACCAATATAGTTTTGAAAAAACAATAAAAGATGCCGAACTAGTGTTAAGTTAAGTATACTGTGTCGTATTCGTTGCCGACATTTTTAGCTACACAATGCAATAAATATACCCTTAGCCATAGCTATGGAAATGTTTTAAAAAAGTATAGAGCAAAAATGCCAAAGCGTTGGTTCGGCTAAAGTATGCTTGACTTAACACTAGAATTATGCCAACAACTGTGGGGGAATAAAGGGAGGCTCAGGAGTTTTTGACTCCCAGTAAACAGAATAAGCTGAATGATTAGACTTTAACAGGTCAACCAACAGAATTGCTACATTAACAGATTCTTGTATTACATAAAGCTTTATAGCAGGTAGATACGAAACTTCTGTAACCGGTGTTTGTGGTGATTGAGGAAAAATATCAATGTCAATAAGCTCACCTTTAATATAACACTTCCCGTTACACATTAAAACAGGTTTTTCCTTATTCACACAAAAAAGTTCCGTAATTTCTTCCACATTTAACTCATACTTTATCCAAATAACCGAGTTGTAAAACTGGCTGAACAGCATAAGTGCTAAAAGTATAGAAGAAATAAAGCTTCGAAGCATAAAAAAATATTCTTGTTGCAAAAGAAGACTAGTTTGTCTTATTATAAAATGATTTTGGTCATTTTTATTTTATAATTGTAACTGGAAAATCCTGCCCTCGAGAAAAGGTATAGGGGTATTGTGTTTTGCCTTTAAACTTTTGAGAGTACTCCGGAACTAAAGAGTCGATATAACTTTTTAATTCATAAATGGTAACAGTACCATCTTTGGGTGCCCCATCTGCTTTTCCACTAAGTGCTTCGAGCAAAGCATAGGTAAACACGCCATGCCCAAGTTCTTTAAACTCAGTTGCAAATTGCTCACTACCCGCTGCTGAAAGCACGTGAATACCTGCGCTTCTTGATAGTTGCGCCATTGCTTTCTCCTCCATGCTGCCCCGCTGCGCCAATAACTCGGCAGACCCACCTGATTGGCAAGCATCTATAATTACCAACTGCTTTAACGCAGCTATTTTTTGAAATTTGTTACGGAGCTGTTCTGCTGAAATGCCCTCTTTCGAAAGCTTGTCTTTACTATAAAGTCGTGTGCTATTCGATGGCACAAAGTAAAACTGGTCATCCACCATACTTCCATGTCCGGCATAATAGAAATAGAACACATCTCCTGGGTTAATTCTATTCGACAGCAAATCTAAAACCCCCATTATGTTGGTCCTGTTTGCTTCTTCATCATAAAGTTCATGGGTCTCCACTTTATCAAATAAAACACCACTTTCCTTTTTAATTAACTCAACAAATGATTCGGCATCGATTTGCGCATAGTTTAAATTAAGAGAAGAGTTTTTATAGGTATTAATGCCAATAGCTAACACATATAAAACGGTTTCCTGAGTTGGTGTTTGATACTCCACAAGTATTTCCGCAGGCTTTGACTCAATAGATGCATCATTTGTAGCCACCACTTTTATTACGTTTGTGCCAGACACTAAATTAAGTTTAAACTTCTGAATAATTGATTTATCCTTACTCACTCGCTTCAATAAAGAACCTTCTCGTGTTTCTATTAGTTTCCCATTATGAAAAATAGAAATGGACTTGAGTCCTCCCCCTTTATTAAACGTTTTAGTTAATACATCTAGCCCTGTTGTTTTTTGAACTAGGCCATACTCTGGGTAATCAATTTGAATGGAAGGGGGTGGGAATTTAAGTATCTTTTCTAAGATAGTATTTCTGCTAGATGTCTCCCCTAACACCCCATTTAAAACCGAAGGATCATAATACTCGTCAAAGAACTGGTCCAAAGAATAACTTTCATTTCCTTTTACAAAAAACACTTGTTTTTGGGCTCCATCTGTTCCACTAAAATAACCCTTAGAGTTTTTTGCTAGCCAGTCGTTTTTGCCGATAACATAATGGGTAATAATTTCTAATCCTGACTCTAAATTCCAAATTTTAGTAATGCCATCAATACTGCCTGTAATAAGGTGCTTATTATCAGGCGAAAATTGCACAGAAGATATAATACTTTTATGACCCACAAATTTCCTAATGAGTTTTCCGGAGTTAATGTCCCACAGAATAGCTATGCGGTCAGTTCCTGCAGTCGCCATCCAACTATTATTAGCACTTATAGCAATTGAATGAACAGGGTCTAAGTGTGCCTCAAATTTCCTTATCTGAAAACCTGAAGCCAAATCCCAAGTTCGAACAGAGTTATCCCAACCTACGGAAGCTAACTGTTTCCCGTTATTAAAAAACTCAAAATCCATTGAAACATTTGTGTGTCCTACAAACTCTTGCACCTTCTTTTCTGTGTCAATTTCCCATCGTTCTAAATTACCCTTGGTATCACCTATAATTAAGTATAAATCATTTGGAGAAAATTTAACGGTGTAACCAGTAGTTATTTTTGCTCGGTCATCACTTAAGTAGATATAACTCAACTGCTCAGCTGTTTCTATATCCCAAACCCGAACGGAGCCGTCACTGCTTGAGCTTACAATTTTTGTCTCATCATTACTAAAGGAAACATCCCAAATCATACCCCTGTGCCCTTTAAATACATTAAGCAGTTTGCCAGTATTTGCATCATATAAATGAGCTGTCCTGTCCCCACTACCTGTAAGCAGTTTACTCCCATTTTTTGAAAGGGCAAAGTCTATTACTACCTTGGCATGCCCACCATAACGCTGAACAATCTGGCCCGTAGCCAGCTCCCATTTACGAACTTCATATCCAATTTTAGATCGGTAGGCATACTTGCCATCTGGTGATAACTGCACGTCATTCTTTAAAGCCAGCATTCCACTGGTATAACTTTCCCAGTACGAGTTGGGGTCGAAACCAAGCCCATCGTCTGGCGGAAAACTAAGATAACCATAGAAAGAAGAAGTTTTTTTACCAGACTCGGCATCCCATAAAGTAATAATATTACTGTTGTCACCAGTTACTAGCCAGCGACCATCTGGGCTAAAGTTGGCATCGTTAAATTGATCTGACCTTCGTTCAATAATTTTATGAGTTAAATCAATCCCATACTTAGGAGATCGTTCCTTCTGATTTTTATCTAACGCATATTTTTTAGTGCCTTTAAGTACATCCCAAACAAACACGGAGTCTTCGTCTACAGATACTAGAAGGTCTCCACTTTGAGAAATATTGAGGGCAGAAAAATTCTCTTCAGGTTCGTTCCAAAAGGACTTTAATTCTGTATCATTTTCATACATTTTAAGACCCACATATCTACCTCCAATAATAACTTCATCGTGTGGTGTTGTTATTCCTTGGGTGATACAGCCTCCACAAAACCCCTCTACTATCTCGTATTCTTTAAGAAGCTCTCCAGTAGATAACTCATAGATTATCACTTTTCGATTATCCAGCCCTGTAATCAGTTTTGTGCCAATGCTATTTATAAACACATTGTCACGAGCCATTCGCGACCCCTTTACCGAATAGATGATGGAATCGAGTCGGGTGTCATAGACGTTTATGTTCTCACCAGTGCTTCCTACTGCCAAGTAATACCCATTAGGGCTTAATGCTAATCTTAAAATATTTTCCTTCGGCTGATGATAATTTTTAATTATGTTGCCCGTAAGAGCATCCCAAAAATAAATTCTACCATCTTTTGAAGCAGAAATTAGCATTTTATCATCGGGTGTAAAAAGCACATCATTTACTTCAGATTGATGCCCATTATACGTTCGAATCTCCCTGCCTGAACTTAGTTCCCAAATTTTAATGGTTTTATCTTCGCTACCTGAAACAATAAAGGCACCATCGTGGCTGAAATCAACTGACTTCACCGCCCGAGAATGCCCACGTTGCACCACTGTTTCCAGATTTTGTGCTTGTAAATTGGTAAACCAAATGAATACAAGTAAAAAATAACACCCCTTTAAAAAATTGCTCCTGTGCGTCATAATAAGTTTCTTAACTACTTCAAAGGTTCTCTGAATCCTACCCAGGTAAATCGCTTGATCACATACTCAGGGTTTGTAAAAGATGCATTTCCTGCAGGGTTTCCACCTGTAACATGAAAATCGGAAAAACCAGCATGTTGGTTTACATAAATACCTCCCGTTAGGTTAAACGAAACCGGAGTAGCGGCTAAAGACATTTCATCTGCTATCATTTCTTTGATTTCACTATCAGTTGTATATGCACCACAAGAAATAGCACCATGCTTTATAGCCATCTCCTTTGCTAAGGCCACTGATTGCGTAGTGTTTTCAGTTTTTATTAGCAAAGCAATCGGTCCAAATAATTCCTGACTGAAGCTATCTTCGTTTTTAGCATCCACTTCTAACACTAAAGGAGTTGCTGTTCGGGCGTTTTCAAACATAGGATTCTCTACTTGGGTAGACTCCAACCAAACTTTACCTTTGCCAGCGCCAAAGTCATCTACTCTGCTACACGTGTTTTTATTTTGAATGGCTCCCAAAACAAATGGCCCTGCTTTCGGGTTGTTAACTAACCCTTGGATATTATCTGCAAATTTTTGAGCAAACTCATCAAAGCTCACTACACCATCGGGTGTTTTTATACCTGATGCCGGAATGTAAAAATTTTGAGGAGCTGTACACATTTGCCCAGAATAAAGAGATAAAGAGAAGGCTAAATTTCCAATCACTTTATCAATATCAACCACTGAATCTAAGATAGCAGAGTTTACACCTGTTTTTTCGGTAAATACAAATTTGCCTTTCAAGCCCTCTAAATAATTCCCAAAAGTTGAATTTCCTGTATAATCAATTAGTTTTACTCGATCATCTTCGGCTAGTTCCTTTGTAATCATATTGCTAAAACTATCTACACCTAGTTGGCAAATAGCAGGGTTAAGCCCCTCCTCTTTTAATACTTTTTGAAGCTCTGCCACAAAAATGGCAATAGGTAAAATGGCTCCTGGATGTGGTTTAATGATTACGGGATTGCCTGTAACTAAACTTGCATACATACCAGGAACGGAATTCCAAGTAGGGAATGTAGAGCAACCAATGACAACACTTATTCCTTTGGGAACAGCTCGCCATTCTTTTGCTAGTTTTAAATTATACTTACCCATTGGTTTATCCCAAACTACAGACTCAGGGAAACGGGTTAGTTCTTCATAACCCATAGCTATGGCTTCCAATGCCCTATCTGCTGCATGAGGCCCAGATGCCTGAAAGGCCATCATATATCCTTGGCCTGTGGTATGCATAGTTGCATAGGCTATTTCAAAAAAACGATTTTTAACTCTGTCTAAAGACTCCACTAAAATGGCGGCTCTTAGGTCGGCTTTCACTTTTCGCCATTGGTGAAAAGCAGTATCAGCGTTTGAAAGTAGCTCTTCTGAGGAAAACGCAGGATATGAAATGTTTAAAGGTTCTTGCATATAAGGCGACTCTTCATCTCCAATCCACTGGTCAGAGTTGCCCTGCAATAACTCCTCGAATTTTTTCCCTACCAGACTTTGGAAAGTCTTACGTCCATTTTTATCAGCATCTTCGCCATAAATTTTAGGAGAAGGGTGCTCTGGGTATTGTGCAAAAAAAGTTCGTTCGTGAATTGCCTGAATCGCCCGGTTGATTGTAGGCATATGCTTAACTACTAATTCCATTTTACTTGGTTTAAGCAGCTAAGATAAATGGAATTAACAGGGATTTAAAAAAATGAGCATGAAATAATTCGTTCCATTCGATATTTCACTATTTACAGGGATTGCTCCCCTCAAATACTTTTATTCATTAGGCAGAATAATCTTTCTTTTAATTAGTTCACCAACCATATCTCTTGCATAAGAATTCGCAAAATTTTCGATAGAGGAAGGATCAACAGTTTCTGTTTGAGCTGACCAAACAAGTTTACCTGTTTCTACATCCCAAAGATTAGTTTCTATGTAGATATGCTGCGAAGTAGCATAATGACCCGGCTGGTACACATTGCCATACATATAAGGGTAGTATGAGTAAAACGATCCATAATACCCGTAAGCCATAGGCTGGTAATAGCCTGTTCCCTCCACGTACCTCGTTTCCTCCTTCTTGTCAATTAACCCCATAGTTAACACTCCATCGAATCCGTTCTTTTTGAGAATTGCCTTCGATTCTTCGATATCATGTGGTAATGCTTTTCTGTTAGGAGGAGCAATATCAGAACCTGAAACTGAAACAATTTTTTTTAAATTTAAAAAATAAGCCATTTCATCTTCTACAGTGGCTCTTGCCGAAACATTATCAGATAGCCCCCAAACTAAAATTTTATCGAACTTTTTACCAGAATAATCTGGTGCCTTCCAGGAGGCCGAAACTTTGGTTGAAGAGCAAGAAGTGGCAAATATTAAAACTGCACTTAATAAAGTAATGATGATGTAGTTGGTTTTCATATGTTTTGGTTAATGTAAACCCCAAAAATAATAAAAGCCTCATTCTAAAAGTAAGAACGAGGCCTTTTTATATAATTCTGCTAATTTATTTTTTAGTAGGAAGTAATACTCCTTTTTTAATAAGCTCAGTAACTACAGCTCTGGCATAAGCATTTGCAGTTTTATCAACCGAACTTTGGCTGGTAGATTTAGATTGACCAGACCATACAAGTTTACCTGTTTCAACATCCCAAAGGTTGCTTTCTAGGAAGATAACTTCAGTTGAAGAGTAATAACCAGGCTGATAAACATTGCCGTACATATGAGATGAGTAACCATAAAAAGAGCCGTAATACCCGTACGACATTGGGTTGTAATAGCCGGTTCCTTGTACATAACGAGTTTCTTCTTTAATATCCTTAAGGCCTATGGTCAAAACTGCATCGTATCCTTTTTCTACTAATTTTTTCTTTATAACCTCCTGATCTTCAGGTATTATAGTTCGGTCATATGGGAGAATATCTGCCCCAGAATGCGTATTGATGCCTTTTAAATTTAAAAAATGAGTTACCTCATCTTCAACCGTACTCCGATTAGCCACATTATCTGACAAACCCCAAACTAATACTTGCTCGTAGGCTTTGCCACTAAAGTCAGGTGCTTTCCATGAGGCCTGAAATTTTGTGCTCATGCAACCTTGAGAAATTACAGCTAAAGCAATTAATAAATATGTTGTCTTTTTCATTTCGAATGTTTACTTATTTGACTATTAAATTTTACCCCTCCAAATGCATACAAATAGAGCACCCGGGAGTACCTAAAAAATATCGGCAATAATACAATGTTTAAAAGTACAATCGTATACATATATACTTCCATTGCAGGATTGCCAAAAACAAAATAGAGTATGAACCAAGCAGTTGTAACCATGGCTACTATCATGGCATAAGAAATAAACATAGCACCATGAAAAAAGCCAGGCTCTCGATCAAACCTTAGATTACAATACGGGCAATGTTGATAAAATTTTGCAAATTTTGTAACCTGCCACCAATTATGTTTAAACATATTACCCGCTCTGCATTGTGGGCATTTTGCATTTATAATGGCATTGTTAATTGATTTTTTTGTTGGTGTTGACATAGTTTACCCTGTGAAAAAACTATAAATTCATTACCTCTCCATCAATAATTACGCTATCTATTGAATTGGAATTAAACGCATAAGGGATGTAATCTACTGATGGAATATCTTTAGTAATAATTACACTACCTGCCTTGCCCTTTGTGATACTGCCATGGGTGTTCAACGAATCCATTGCATAAGCACTGTTCATAGTTGCAGCGTTAATAGCTTCTTGAGGTGTCATTCGCATATTTACACACGCCAACGAAAGCATAAAAGGCATACTACCACTTGGTGCACTACCTGGGTTATAGTCAGTAGCTAGTGCAACCGGCAACCCAGCAGCAATCATTTGCCTGGCCGGAGGATAGGAGGTTCTTAGGAAAAAAGCTGCCCCTGGCAGCAATGTGGGCATTGTATTTGAGCCAAGTAAACTATCTATTTCCTCTTGCCCCATGCTCTCCAAATGATCGACACTTAGTGAGTTAGTTTTTACACCCACTTGTACTCCACCAGAAATATTTAGTTGATTGGCATGAATTTTACCTTTTAAGCCAAAAGACTCCCCTGCCAAAATAACACGTTCTGTTTCTTCCGGTGTAAAAAACCCTTTTTCACAAAATACATCTATGTAATCTGCCAACTTCTCCTCTGCAACTTTGGGTAACATTTCGTTAATAACCAAATCAATGTAGTCCTTACGATTAGTATATTCTTTTGGAATAGCATGTGCCCCCAAAAAAGTAGTTTTTACGGTAAGTGGGGTCTCTTTTGCAATGCGTTTTGCAACACGTAACATTTTTAGCTCATCCTCAACCGTAAGCCCATAGCCACTTTTAATTTCAACGCAGGCGGTACCAAAACCTATAATTTCATCCACACGCTTAAGAGCAAATTGGTAGAGGTTTTCTTCAGAAGTTTGCTGTAGTTTTTTTGCAGAATTTAGGATACCACCTCCTTTTTTGGCAATATCTGCATAAGACATGCCTTTAATTTTATCAACAAATTCTTCTTCTCTGCTTGCTGCAAAAACTAAGTGCGTATGTGAATCTACAAATGTGGGTAACACCAGTTTATTAGTAGCATCTATAACCTTACAATCAATAGTTGGCGCCTCAGCCATTAAACCATAGCTCTCAATTAATCCTGATTTAAGGTAAAGAAAAGCATTTTTAATGGAGGGCACTTCTCCCATACGATCCCCCGCCACCCAATTATAGGCACTCGCTTTTTCTCGAGTTTGAACTAACTCCTTAATATTTAATATTAACAGTTCCATTAAATTTTCAGTTATTCCTACTCTCCTGTTTCGGTATTCACGGCTTCAACGGTTTGTTCCAGCTTAGTGCCATAAATTGGAAAACTAAGTTTAAAGGCAAAGAAAAATCCGCTTTCCTGTACGCCTGGTCGCAAACCTGTTTCAACACCATAGCCCCAACCTAATTTACGGTTGAATTTGCCTTTTAATCCTGCTCTAAAGCCTAAAGGAGATTGTTTAATATCTTCTAGTGAAACAGTTTCACCCCCTATTAGGAGATCATCTATGGTTATGCTAGGGGAATAAAGTACATCAACGTAGGTGGTCATTAATAAATCATCCCCGTTGGGTTCCCAACGAGACTCAAAATCAACGGCAAAGTTTTTAAACCAACTCATAGAGCCTCCCACATAAAAACCATAAGCAGCTACATTGGTGTATAATTCATCTGAAAGAACTGGCGTGCCATCATTATAAAACAAATCCATCCCTTGTTTTGCTAAAATAGGTGACAAACTGGCTGCAGAGGTATAAAAGAAAGCACCGCCTCTACCACCAACAATCTCTCTAACGGTATTTTTAATCAACGCATTTTTAGGCACTGTTGCTGCCCATTCAGTGCCTTTTAATCTTCTACTGTACAATAAAATTTTTGATTCAGATTCTTTTGTGCGATCTAAAATATGGTAAGTAGCGCCTGCATCTCCATAAAAATAAGTTGAAATAACGTTTTCATTAAAGGCATTTCTATTAGCAGCATCTCTGGAAATATCAAATTTTGAACCATAGGAAGTTCTACCTGAAAATTCAAAATCTAGCACATCCTTATGGTAGTAATTGGCTTCTAATCCAAACCCCCCAACTATGTTTAATGCCGCTATATCACCTACTATGGGTTGAAAATGAATAAAAAGCTTTTTAATATCATAGGGGTCGTCATAAGTAACGGTGTACTTTAAGGCCTTCGATTTTTTCTTGGTGGCTTGACCATACACATTAATTGTTGCTACAATTAATAACCCCATTATAAAACTGCTTTTCAAACGCATATTTTTTACGAACTAAGTTTTCAAGCCTCAAATATACCTAGCAATTACTATTTATAAAATAAGTATTTTCTACTAGACGAATAATCAATCTTCCTCACCAATATTTTGTACCTGAATACTATTTTCTACTAATTTAATAATTTTTATCGAGGCATTTGAATTGGAATGTTCAAACGCATATAGCGAATTGAAATTACCTTGCTTATGATATTCATTTTGGAAATATGTCCCATACTTTTTTAGTGACTCTGTAATAGCTTTCATTCCAAAATATCCTCTAAAAAAATATTTGCTTGGATGAGTTCTATACTTTTTAATATAACGGCTAGTGAGTTGTTTGTACTCGAGTGTAGATACGTCATCAAGGGCTGAAATAGCCAAAGTTACCTCAAGCCTTTCCATAATTCCCAATCCTGCATTTTTAGATTCGAACCAATTGCCCACACCCATAATTTTTATTGAATCTCCACGGCTAATAATGGCTGACATAGCCTCCGTAGAAATTGTAGGGTCAGATGATGCAATAAAAAGGTGACCAACAGAATCGGGCTGGATAAGCAACGAATCAATTGTAGGAAGATTAAAAGAGTTCCTAATCTCTTCTTTCGTCATTCTACGGGTTCTTCTTCGGTCGATAATTTGTTTTGATGCTGTTAACCCATCATATACATCTCTTCTATTTTCTGAGCCAATTTTGTTAATGGAAATAATTTTGAAAGAATCTAATTCCAATTCATTTTTATAAACAAAGGCAGCGATTGAATCAACCTCAGAAGTGCCATAATAAATGATTACAGTTTTAGAAATTTGTTGGTTGCTAATGTAAGCGGCAGCTGCTTTGGCTAATTGAGTTGCAGTAGCTCGCGAAAGAAACGAGTAAGGGCTATCGTTAGAAATAGATGAGTTAGAAGATGTAGGGTTTAAAAAATTTATTTTCTCTTCTCTTGCAATCACCTTCATACGTTCGATCGGATTGGGATAAATTGGGCCTAAAATGGCATCCAAGTTTTCTAGTCCTCCGCTTTTGAAGAAAAGGCTAACTTGACCCGAATCTTTTTTTGTATCAAAAACTTCTACCTTAAACAAGGCAGAATCTGTATCATAAGCAGCCATTATAGCTCCTTCGTAAATATCTACAGCTAATGATTTTTTGAGATATTTGCCTGTTGCCTCCACTCTGTTAATGAAGAGGGGCAACATAATACCAATAGTGTATTGCTCTTTATAAACACTTTCAGGAATGCTGTTAATCTTCTCACTATCAATATTATACTCTTCAATCAAATACTTTAACAACATATCAGGTTGCTCATCTTTGGGCAATTTGCTCAATTCTATAGCATACGCCTCTGCAATTTCTCTATTCTCAGGATAGTTAGTGTACAACTGTTCTAGCACATCTAAAGATTGACCTTGAATCTGCGTTTTAACGAAAATATTACTTTTGGTTAAGTATGGATTAGAACTGATTTTGCCAGCATAAAGCATCCCCTTAAACACACCGGATTGCTCAAATCCAATTCGGGAGAGCCACAAATAAGCAGCGTCAATCTCATCCCAATTTGGGTGTTTTACAGTTAGCTCTAAAAATACATTTTTGGCATACTCTTTATCTCCATTTTGGTAAGCCGAGTTTCCAAGATAAAATTTCGCATAAGGCACAAGTTCATTGGTTTCTCCTTTTGACAGCAGGTTTTTAAAGGACTGCATTGCTAGCCCATATTTACCTTGATCTAGTAATTGCTTAGTGGAATTATACGTTGATTCAAATTGCGAAGAAGCCTTTTGAGCATTAACAATTAGTGTTGAACAAAATGCCAGCAATAGAAAAAATAACTTCTTACTCATAGATAAATGGAAAAATACAAAATTTAAAACTTTCAACTCACAACTTCGCACTTTGAACTCTCTTTCTAATTATTCCCACTCAATGGTGGCAGGTGGTTTAGAGCTAATATCATATACTACCCTATTTACTCCTTTAACTGAATTTATGATTTTATTAGACACTTGAGCTAAAAATTCATAAGGCAAATGTGACCAATCAGCCGTCATACCATCTACACTGCTAACAGCACGTAGAGCCACTACTTGTTCATAGGTTCGTTCATCGCCCATTACACCAACTGATTGAACTGGCAATAACATTGCTCCTGCTTGCCACACTTCATCGTAAAGATTATTGTCTTTCAAACCTTGAATAAAAACGTGGTCAACTTCTTGTAAGATCCGAACTTTTTCAGGAGTGATGTCTCCCAAGATTCTGATACCTAGGCCAGGGCCTGGAAAAGGATGACGACCTAAAATATGCTGTGCAATACCTAGCGATTTTCCAACTCTTCTTACCTCATCTTTAAATAACGTATTCAACGGTTCTACTACTTTTAGTTTCATAAAATCTGGCAAGCCGCCTACATTATGATGCGATTTTATGGTTGCCGATGGGCCACCTGTAGCTGATACAGACTCTATTACATCGGGGTAAATAGTTCCTTGCCCCAACCATTTAACGTTTTCAATTTTATGGGCTTCTTCATCAAACACCTCAATAAATGTCTTACCTATAGCCTTTCGCTTATCCTCAGGGTCGGTTAGGCCTTCTAAGGCTTTGTAGAATTTTGCTTTGGAGTCAACTCCTTTAACATTAAGCCCCATTCCTTGGTAGGATTCCAGTACCAACTCAAATTCATTTTTACGAAGCAAACCGTTATCTACAAAAATGCAATGCAGCTGAGCACCTATCGCATTATGCAACAGTATTGCAGCAACCGAAGAGTCTACTCCACCTGAAAGGCCAAGCACCACCTTATCAGCACCGAGTTTCTCTTTTAACTCAGCCACAGAGCTATCCACAAAATGATCGGGGGTCCAATCTTGACTGCACCCACAAATATTGATAACAAAGTTCTTAATTACTTGTTGTCCTTCGGTTGAATGTGTCACTTCCGGATGAAATTGAATCCCATATCGTTTTTCATCCTTCACTTTATAGGCCGCTACCTTTACTGATTCGGTGGAAGCTATGATTTTAAAATTACTAGGCAGGTTTGTAATGGTATCTCCGTGCGACATCCATACTTGCGAGTTTAAGCTCACACCTTGCATCAATTCATTTGCAGAATCAATCTCGCTTAAATTAGCACGACCATATTCTCGTGTAGTAGAGGCCTCTACAGAACCGCCCTCGGTCTGCGCCATTAATTGAGCCCCATAACACACACCTAATAATGGAAAATTACTAAACTGAGCGAGGTCTAATCTTGGGCTATCTTCGGTTCTAACGGAAAAAGGACTACCTGAATAAATCACTCCTTTTACACCTGCTAAATCGGAAGGGATTTTATTGAAGGGATGAATCTCACAAAATACATTTAACTCTCGTACTCTACGAGCAATAAGCTGTGTGTATTGCGAACCAAAATCGAGGATCAGAACCTTTTCTTCCATCGCGCAAAGATAAATAAGTTAATGGTTGATTAGTTATTACAAAAAATATTTTAATAATTTGCTAAGTAAGAATCAATTGATTTACGTACAGATCCATTTGCTTGCAACAAAATTGCAGCTTCCTTTTTTGAGACATCTACTTCATCAGTTATCATATTGATCGCCCGATTTACCAATTTCTGATTACTCAATTGCATGTCAATCATTTTATTGCCTTTTACTTTGCCAAGCTGGATCATTACTGTGGTAGATATCATATTCAACACCAGTTTTTGAGCAGTGCCAGATTTCATTCTAGTACTACCGGTAACAAATTCTGATCCTACTAATAGTTCTATCCCAAAGTCTACAGCCTGAGACAGCTCAGAATTTTTATTACAAGATATTCCTCCAGTCAACGCCTTTCCTTTTTTTGCAGCAAGTACACCCCCAAGCACATAAGGTGTTTTACCTGAAGCGGCAATGCCAATTACAGTATCTTTTTCATTAATGTTATATTCCATTAAATCCTTCCAAGCCAATTCTGTGTTGTCTTCTGCATTTTCAACCGCTTTTCTAATGGCCATATCTCCACCAGCTATTAATCCTATTACCATTGTATCGGGTACTCCATACGTTGGAGGGCACTCCGATGCATCTAAAATTCCTAATCTGCCACTAGTGCCTGCCCCAATATAAAATAACCTTCCCCCTTTTTTCATACGAACAACTATTTGTTCGATCAAATTTTTAATAGTTTCAATTTCTTTTTCAACAGCGAGAGGAACGGTTTTATCTTCGGAATTGATATTTGTTAGTATTTCCTTAACATCCATTTTTTCCAAATCAGTGAAATGAGATGGGGATTCAGTAGTAGTCATGTAACTGTTTTTGAAAAGTTAAAAAATTTTATTTTTTCCATTCTACAAATGCTTCCATGGCTTCATACTCAGCCATGCCTAGCTTGTCATAAATTTGAGCCGTTGCTCTGTTTCTATCTTCAGAACGTTGCCAAAATTCTCTACTGTCATCTCCTTGAAAAGCTACTCCATCTTTTTGAGATTGGTGTTTGAATATTGCCCATCGTTTTTTCAATAATTCTTCTGGGCTAATGGGAACAGCCATATCTATTTCACCTATATCCCATTCTTGCCATGCACCTCTATACATCCAAACAACGCAATCTTTCATCCACTCTTCGTCTTTTAGTTCATTTATTGCTCTAAAAACAGCATCCAAGCACACCCTGTGAGTCCCATGAGGGTCAGACAAGTCTCCGGCAACAAATATTTGATGTGGTTTTATTTTTTTAATAAGCTCGGCTGTTAAACGAATATCTTCTTCTCCAAGGGGTTTTTTCTTCACCTCTCCTGTCTCGTAAAAAGGCAAATCCATAAAGTGCACATTTTCATCTTTAATTTTACAAAAACGACTTGCTGCCTTGGCTTCATTTCTTCGAATAAACTTTTTAATTTGAAGCAAGCTTTCAGGCTCTTTTTTAATGCTTTTGTCTGAATTAATATACGTTGAAACTTCTTTTAGCATATTTCTTAATTCGGCATTTTCTTTATCAAACAGCCCATTTAAATCGCTTGCAAAATCTAAATAATTAAACGCGTAATCGTCAAATACTGCTATGTTTCCTGATACCTGATAGGCCACATGCACATTATGTCCTTGGTCAACCAATCGCATTAAAGTACCCCCCATAGATATTACATCATCATCGGGGTGTGGGCTAAATATTAAAGATATTTTGGGGTAGGGCTTAGAGCGTTCTGGGCGTTGGCTGTCATCGGCATTAGGCTTACCCCCAGGCCACCCGGTTATGGTGTGCTGCAATTGGTTAAACACATTAATGTTTATTTTATAAGCTGACCCCATTTTTGTTATCAACTCACTCATGCCATGCTCATTATAATCTTCGCTGGTTAGTTTCAGTATCGACTTATCTAATTTTCCACATAACCACACAACAGCTTTTCTAACCTGCTTATCTGTCCAATCAACAGAATCAAGCAGCCAAGGGGTTTTTACTTCTGCCAATTCTGCAGCAGCCGGTGTATCTAAAACAATAGTTACATTGGGATGATTTTTTAAAAAAGAAGCAGGAATTAGTTCGCTTACTCTATGGTTTAGTGCCTTTTCAATAATTTCTGATTTTCCTTCTCCCCAAGCCATTAAATAAACTTTTTCTGATTTCATAATGCTACTAATACCCATCGTTAAGGCATTATGAGGCACATTATGAATACCATTAAATGCGGGGGCAGCATCAATTCGGGTTAGGTTATCGAGTGTAACCAAGCGTGTTGCTGAATCAAGGGTAGAGCCTGGTTCATTAAAGCCTATATGGCCGGTACGGCCAATCCCTAATAATTGAATATCAATTCCGCCAGCAAGTTGAATTTGATTTTCATAAGCTACACAGTAATTACTCACATCTTCTAAATCAATTTTACCTTTCGGAATGTGAATATTCTCTTTTTTAATATTAATGTGGTTAAAAAGATATTCATTCATAAATCGATGATAGCTCTGTTTGCTTTTCGGGTCTAATCCGTAATATTCATCGAGGTTAAATGAAACTACATTTTGAAAACTAAGACCATCTTCTTTGTGCATGCGAACTAGCTCATTATACACTTCGATAGGCGAAGAACCTGTAGCAAGCCCTAACACGGCCATTTTATGCTCTTTATGCTTCTTAATAATTAAATCTCTAATTGCAGCAGCTATTTCTTTTGAAGCCTCGAGAGAATTATCGAAAATTTTAAGTGTAAGAGATTCGTTTATTGCAGTCATTTTTTTTGTCTTATAGGTAAAAAAACTCCGAGGTCGAAACCCCGAAGTTTTTAATCAACCAAATAATGTCGAAAATATCAATATCGTTTATATTGATGGGTTTGCTGGTGTGTTAGAATTATTATCAATTTCTGTTTGTGCATAAGGATAGAAATTTCTAGTTCGTTCCGGGTTAGCATCATTAGGAGCTGCTCTATTAAACCTTCTGCTATCCTCTAGCCTTAATCCGCTCATATGAAGTTCTATAGCTCTATTTCTATAGATTTCTTCGAGAATGGAAGATTGATTCATTGCACCTGAATAAGCTGGCAGATTAGCTCCAACACCATAGGCATCAGCAGCAGGTATTTTTGTTAATACATTATCTAAATGAGAAACTGCATTAACTAAGTTGTTTAATCTTGCTTCGGCTTCAGCCATTATTAGCATCATTTCTCCAGGTAAATACAAAGGTATTGGGTCTTCATCTGCTGTAAAAAAACCAGAAGCATGGTATGTGCCTACATTATTAACAAAATAAAAGCTATGCCTTTCATCGTTTGCTATATCTATTGCAATAGATGCTGGTAAGCCAAGTTGCCCATCAGGCTTGGCTTCATATACATTTTGAGTAATTAATGAAGTTCTATATACCGGATTTTGTACCACATTATCGAATAAAAACTGGGATTTTATACTTAAATCGACAGCATTCGCATCCGATAATGCTCCAGAATAATCGCCTGCCATCATTTTATATCTGGCAGAAAGTGCCCGAGAAGCATTGGCAATATCTATATTATCGCCAACTTCTGCATAAAACTCGGTACTTATCGTGCCTGATAATGAACTAGCATTGGCTAATAAATTTATGGCTTCATTGAGAACATCTGCTCTACTTGAGAAGGTGGCAGATTGCCCGCTTCCAAACTTTACTGTATTAATAACACCTTGCTCCCAATATTGCGCCATAGTACCTAGTGCAAGTGCTTTAAATAAATAACCATACGCTTCTACACCTGCTGCAATTCCAGAGTCTCCAATTTTATCTACATTATTAGTTAAATCTTGGCAATCAGAAATGGTTAAAGCTAAGCCTGTCCACATGCCAATAATTACACCATTAGCAGGGGTTACATTTTCATACCCACTTTCTAATTGAGCAATTTCAGCATTACCTGCATTTAATACAGTAAGCTCTCCAGAAGATAAACCAGAAGCGGTAATATTTGTGTACAACGGACTTGACCCGCCATTAATAAATCGTTGTTGAATTCCCACGGCCAGTCCTATTAAACCTTCAGGAGAGTTTAAAATATCGTCTTCTGTAGCTGCATTTGGGTTCACAAAATTTGTTTGACATGACGTGATAATCACTACCAACATCGTCAATATTATATATAATTTTTTCATAATTTTATTATCTAAATATTAAAAATTAGCTGTGAGTTTGAGTTGGTATAATCTGGGAATTGGCACATTTCCAAAGTCATCTCCTCTTACACTATTGCTCTGACCTGCCGAATTAGTTTCAGGATCAAATCCTCTATAGTTATCGAAAGAAATCAAGTTTCGCCCAACTAAAGAAATATCCAGATTTTCAATAAATCCTACTTTCCCAAGATTATAATTAAGAGCCAATTCTCTTAATTTTATGTAAGAACCATCTTCAACATGCTCTTCCTGAATTCTAGGCCCAACAAACCCACCTATTGCAGCAACCCAACCTCTTGGAACTTCTCCTCTCAATTCTTGTTCTGCAAGTTTACTATTACCCACATTATTTCTGGTAATTATATCCCAGTTCCATACGTCAAACCCTTGTGCTGCGTCAAACTGAAATCGCAAACTAACCTTTTTATACCTTATGTTGTTTACTAATGTCCAGGTAAAATCGGGGTTTGGATCACCAAGTACTTTTCGTAGTGGGTCTCCAGTTGGTTGCCCGTTTGCATCTCTCATAGGCGTACCGACAACATCATCTCCTCTTTCAACTTGCGGTAAACCTAAATCGGTTAATAGTAGCGATCCATCGTCATTTCTAGCATAATATCTTGCAAAAAATACCCCTAGCTGCTCTCCATCTATAGCACTTTGAGCTCCACCTCCACCTCTAAGGGCAACGCCAGCTCTTGTACCACCAATTCCACTAACTTCGTTTTTAAACGTATTAAAAAGGAATGTAACATCCCATTCTAAATTTGATGTTCTTATTGGTGAGCCAGTGAGCATCAATTCAACACCGGTATTAGTCATTCCTCCAATATTAGTAAGTACGCTGGCTCCACCTTCGGTAGGAGCAAGGCTTCGAGCTAATATTAAATCTGCAATATCCTGGGTGTAATAGGTAAACTGAAATCCTAGTCTATTATTTAAAAATGCCATATCAGCACCCACTTCAAATTCTGTCATTATTTCGGGTCTAATATTAGGATCGCCCAGATTACTACTTCTTATAAAGCTTCCTCTGCCTGTTAGGTTAGACGGAATGTAAGGTGTATTTCTTGAATAAGGCCCAATTGCAGTTAAATTACCTGCTTTACCCCAAGACGACCTAAGTTTAAATGAGTTCCAGAACCCTGAAAGTCCTGAATTTTCCCAAAAATCTAGTTGAGAAAGCACAAAGCTTCCACTCGCTTTTGGGTAAAACTGATTTCTCTCAT
>JAKISE010000045.1 GCA_021648745.1 Cyclobacteriaceae bacterium | reverse complement strand
TTTATTTGAATTAACTCGTTAGTCCTACATAAATTTGAGTCGTTTATGAAATTTTCACTTAAAGCTGACAGTATTCCTTAGGTCGAACTCAGGTTAATAGAATTTCTATTGCATATTTCGGGTTAAAAGAGATTCCAAATTTTTTTTTCTAATTCTGAGGAACGAAGAATCTTCTGCTTTTTGAAGATTGCCACATCTCTTAAAAACGAGATTTGCAATGACGATTTCAAATGGTCATCTGCCTACGCAGATCTCTATAAGAGTTCCTTACTGGCATTTTGTGAAACATCAGGGATTAAATTAATACCTTTGAACAACGATATTATTCATTTATGAAACACGGTTTTCTATATTTCTTGTTAGTCATTACTCCTTTTTCCTGCCAAGAAAAACCGAATAATACGTTACGCATAGCTACAGCTGCCAATGCGCAATATGCCATTAGAGAAATTGCATTGGCATTTACACAACAAACAGAAATTAATGTTGATATTATTCAAGGCTCCTCAGGCAAATTATTAGCACAAATAAAAGAAGGAGCTCCTTATGATGTGTTTGTTTCCGCTGATATGAAATATCCGAACAAGCTTTATACACTTGGCTTAACTGACCAAAAACCGGCAGTGTATGGATATGGGAAACTGGTTTTGTTTACTTCTCAAGCACTTGAACCTACATTAAACCTGCTAACCAAAAGCCGCATTACGCATATTGCCCTGCCAAACCCCAAAACCGCCCCTTATGGATTAGCTGCTAAAGAAGTTTTAGAGTATTATAATATGCACGAAGACCTTAAAAAAAAGCTGGTTTATGGAGAAAACATATCGCAAACCACTCAATTTATCAATTCAGGTGCCGCGGAAATAGGCTTTACTGCATTGTCAATTGTTATGAGTCCGCAATTAAAAAATGTGGGACATTGGCTCGAACTAGATTCGACCACCTATTCACCTATCGCACAAGGGGTAGTAATTATTAAAAGAAGCAAAAAGAGTAATGAGAACGCCCAGCAGTTTTATCTATTTCTTTTTTCAAATAAGGCTAAAAACATACTTAAAAAGTATGGATACTAGGTGAATTAAATATATTCTTGCAACTCTTGGAATGGCAACCCATCATATTAACCTTTAAACTAGCATCTGTAACCACGGTGGTGCTGTTAGTAATTTCTATTCCCTTGGCCTATTGGTTGGCCTATTCGCGCACCAGGTTCAAGCCAATTATTGAAACTCTGGTGAGTATGCCTTTGGTGCTTCCTCCAACAGTATTAGGCTTTTATTTGCTTCTGATGTTCAGCCCAAATAACAACATAAGCCAATGGCTTGGTTTAAATCTGGCGTTTTCCTTTACAGGCCTGGTAATTGGCTCTGTGTTGTATAGTTTGCCTTTTATGGTGCATCCTATTCAATCCGGTTTTAGTCATTTGCCAGCATCGCTAACCGAAGCCTCCTTTATGCTAGGAAAATCAAAAACCACTACATTATTTAAAATATTACTTCCCAATATAAAGCCCGCACTACTCACGGGAATTGTGCTCTCATTTGCACACACAATTGGCGAATTTGGTGTTGTTCTAATGATTGGAGGGAATATTCCAGGGCAAACGAAGGTGGCTTCCATAGCAATTTATGACGAAGTTGAATCATTAAATTATGCCGCAGCACATGCGTATTCCTTTTTACTGTTCGGAATTTCATTTATTACACTTTTTGGGGTTTATTTAATTAATGGCGGATATATGAAACGCATGTTCAATGATTAAAATAGACCTACATAAAAAATTTAATGAAGGCAATATTGGCTTCGAGCTACACTTTGAAGCCAACTTACTAACCGGCAAACTAACAACATTATATGGTAATTCAGGCGTTGGAAAAACATCAGTATTGCGGATGATAGCAGGGCTTCTCACACCAGACCAAGGGCATTTACAAATAAATGAAATAGTATGGTTTAATGGCAAACAAAAAATTAATGTAAAACCACAAAACCGAAACGTTGGTTTTGTTTTTCAAGAGCCTGCACTTTTTCCAAACCTAACGGTTAAGGAAAACCTCATGTATGCGCTAGACGATAAAACACAAAATGCTCGTATTTCTGAATTGGTAGAATTGATAGAATTAGGAGACCTCATCAATCAAAAACCAAACACCTTATCGGGTGGGCAAAAGCAACGGGTGGCGCTGGCAAGGGCTTTGGTACGCAAACCTAGTCTTCTTATGCTTGATGAGCCCTTTTCTTCCCTAGATCAAGCCATGAAGTCGAAACTGCAAGACTATGTATTAGCTATTCATAAGGAATATAGCCTAACTACCTTACTTGTGAGCCACGATAAAGGGGAGGTGTTTAAAATGAGCGATGAAGTGATTATTATTGAAAATGGGAAAATTGATAAACAAGGAAATCCATCCATTTTATTTGACAGCCCTAAACAAGATATTCCTTTTCAGGTAACTGGTGAGGTGATCCAAATTCAAAAAAAAAATACTAAACATACTATTTCTGTACTTATTGGCAATACTCTTATTAATGTGGAAGCCCAGGAACAAGAGGTTTTAGAGCTTACTATTGGGTGCAAAGTTTTGCTCACATCCAATAAATTTAATCCGGAAATTCAAATTTTAAAGAACGGGTCTCCCAAGTTTTAATGCCACTTGTCTGGCAGAGGTAAAACCCTGATTATGCGATACGGTTTGTAGTGGAGTACAAACAGCCGGTTTACAGCAGTTTGTGTTAGCAATAGAATTTCAATTGCATAATTTAGAGTCTGTCCATATTAATCTGGAAATGAGTTGTTAATACATCATTAAACTCTTCTTCCGATTTCAATACCCTCTCTTCTGTTTTTCCTAAAATAGTTATTTTGAGCTTATCGCTAGTTAATGTAATTCTCCCTTCTTTGGTTGGTTTTGTAATAAGTTTTTGCTGCGTAAAATGAGACTTAGGGCTAGTTTGTTGGTAGTAGCACATAGATTCAAATTCACTAAACGATCTAGGCACATTTTTAAAAAGATATTCTCTTCGCTCACTCCCATTATCAACCTTACTTACTTTCAAATAATCATCCTCCACGCTTTCTATTAAAAATGACGCTTGCACATCTAAATGAAGTTCGCCCAACTTTATAGGTATGGGAGAAAAAGCAAAATCACCGAAGCCGACATCTACTAAGTATTCTGTTTCATTTAGGTTAACAATCAGGGCCAAATGATCATATTCTTGTCCATAACCATTGTCTTTATCATATACTTTGGCAGAAACCCGTTTTACTCTAAAGCCAATGGAAGTAAGTAACTCAAAAAATAAACCATTTAATTCATAACAAAATCCTCCACGCTGAGAGCCTAAAATCTTTTTCGAAATCTCTGCAATGTTTAATTGTATTGGCTTTTGATAATGAATATCTAGGTTTTCGAAAGGAATATGAAGCAAATGGTTGAGTTGTAATTTCTGAAGCACTTCAAGTGTCGGTAGCACCTCATCAGTAAAGCAAATCCGGTTCAAATACTCCTTTTTGTCCATTGTCTATAATTAATCCTTTAACCCGAACTATGCAATAGGGTTCGTTATGAGACTTTAAGTCGCAATAAATCAGGCAGTTTGGAGTCGGAAGCATAGCACCGCTATGGTGAGAATACAAACAAAGTAAAACGACTGATTTAAAGTGAGTTAAAGGCGTAATAGAAATTCTATTGCATATTTCGGGTTTAATCAATGATAATAATTTCAATTATTAGATTGCCACTTAAGGAGGGAAGAACGCTTTCAAGTACGAATAACAAAGTCTCAAGAGAAGCTTCTTTCCCACATTTTTGAAAAAATTGTGCTCAAGTAAAAACGATTATAACACCGCTCTAAAACTTTTGAAGTTACTGATGATGATTACTATAAAGAAAGAATTGAAGCCCTAAAAAATAGATGATTTAAATAGATTGCCACTCGGCAGGATTGTACACGAAGTTCTTTAATAAAATTGCCTGTAGGGTATTACCCTTTAGGCTTTAGGTCGAACTCGGCATATTAAAACTTATTGGCTTTCTTTTCTCTTTTTTCGGCTTTCTTTTCTTTAGCAGTTTTAGCCGGAGCTTTTTTTGTAGCTTTTTTTGCGTCTTGCCCTTTTCCCATGATGTTGAATAGTTAGTTATTGGTTTTCAAGTATTAAATTTAGCACCATTCATCATAACTCGCAAATCTAAGTGGCACCAATGCCCCAAAATAAAATTACTAACGTAGGAAGATGGCCGATTTAATATTTAATAAAGGCATTGATTAGCCTCCATTTAAGTATCAAAAATACCGTTGAGACAATTCACGAATAATGAGCTATTGCCTTACTGATAATTTTCTGTAATTTTAGTAACTAATTGAAGTGCAGCTGTTATTATCAAGCTTGTGCCCTATTAACAAAAGTGAAACTATAAACTAACCCTATGCCAACGTATAAAATTACAATCAATGGAAGCGAGCATGCCATTGATGCTGATATTGACACCCCCTTACTATGGGTGTTAAGAGATCAAATCGAATTAGTAGGCACCAAGTTTGGCTGCGGTATTGGCCAATGTGGTGCATGCACAGTTCATGTAGATGGCAAAGCCACCAAAAGCTGTATTACTCTTATATCAAGTTTGGAAGGGAAATCAATTACCACCATTGAAGGGCTTTCAGAACACGGGACTCACCCTGTGCAACAAGCTTGGAAAGAAATCGATGTTCCCCAGTGTGGTTATTGTCAATCAGGACAGATTATGACGGCTTCGTCTTTTCTTGAAGAAAACAGCAACCCATCTAAAGGTGAAATTAGGGAAGCCATGCATGGTAATATATGCCGCTGTGCCTCCTATAACAGTATTGAAAAGGCCGTAGAAGTTGCCGCAAAAAATCTTAGTTAACTTAAAAAAAGACAGTTATGAACTCTTCAAACAAATTTGCTTTTAGCAGACGGTCTTTTTTAAAGACTTCTGCACTTGCCAGTGGCGGAATGCTTATTGGCTTTAATCTTTTCACTTCCTGTGCTACAAATGCTGAACCCCCAGTTGATTTATCTCTACTTAATTTTAACGACTTTAATGCATTCATTAAAATTGCAGATAATGGAATAGTAACCATTTTTGCCCCTAACCCTGAAATTGGGCAAGGAGTAAAAACCTCCATGCCTATGCTTATTGCAGAAGAACTTGATGTTGCCTGGAAAGATGTATATGTACAACAAGGGGCACTCGATAAAGACCATTTTACGAGACAAGTGGCAGGTGGAAGCCAATCGATACGGCAGGCCTGGGAGCCCTTGCGCCAAACAGGAGCCACCGCCAGAATGATGTTGGTAATGGCGGCTGCGGCTCGTTGGGGAGTAAAGGCCAGTGAATGCACCACCAAAGAAGGCGTTATTTCCAATGCCAAAGGTGAAACACTAAGCTATGGAGATGTTGTTTTGGACGCTGCCAAATTAGAAGTGCCCGAAAATGTTACCTTAAAAGACATCAAAGACTTTACCATAATAGGGAGTGATGCTCCCAATGTAGATATTGATGAAATTATTACAGGAAAACCCATATTTGGGTTGGATTATAGGCAAGAAGGAATGGCCTTTGTATCTGTTTTACGACCTCCTGCTTTTGGTCAAGACTTGGTTGATTTTGATGACAGCAAAGCAAAGCAGGTAACAGGTGTAACCAACGTGATTCAGTTTGGTAATAAAGTAGCAGTTCTTGCTAATACCACCTGGGCAGCTATGAAGGGTAAAAAGGCATTAACCTCCAATTGGAAAGAAGGCACTAAAGGTGAAAACACCTCTGATCACGACAGCATATTATTGGGTTTGTTAGATGGTTCAAAATTTGAGACCCTACGAGCCGATGGTGACGTTAAAAAAGCTTTTGCAGAAGCTGACCAGGTTCTTGAACGCACGTACGAGTCTCCTTTTTTACCCCATAACTGTATGGAACCCATGAACTTTTTTGCAGATGTAACTGCGGAAAAAATAAAGCTAGCCGGCCCTATTCAAACTCCAGCATGGACTGCCAGTCGCGTTGCTACACTCTTAGAGCGAGACGAAAAAGATATTTCTTTAGAAATGACCCGTATGGGTGGTGGTTTTGGTCGTAGGCTCTATGGCGATTTTGCGTTGGAAGCAGCAGAGGTTTCGAGCCTTGCCAAACAACCTGTACAAGTAGTGTTTAGCAGAGAAGATGATATGACCGATGGAATCTATCGACCTGCTATTAAATATAGAATTGCCGCATCCATAAAAGATGGAAAAATCACAGGTTATCATTTAAAAGAGGCAGCCATAAATGCCAATATGTATGATTTAATACCCAACTTTTTCCCCGCAGGAGCTATTGAAAACTACCAAGTAGATGTAGCTAAATATGATAGCAATATTACTACGGGCGCTTGGCGTGCTCCTTATACCAACTTTTTGTCTTTTGCGGAGCAAAGCTTTTTCGATGAGCTAGCCGATGTGCTTAAGGTGGATAGAATTAACATGCGATTAGACCTGCTCAAAAAAGTAGATAAAGGAGCTGATGAGCGCATTCAATACTCGGCAGATCGCTTAGAAGCTGTCATAAATATGGCGATAGAAAAATCTAACTGGGGCAAGACCAAAGAAGGGGTTTACCAAGGGTTCTCAACCTATTACTGTCATAATACACATGTGGCTGAAGTCGCAGATATTGAAATGAAGGATGGTAAACCTTTGGTAAAAAAAGTAACCTGTGTGATTGATTGTGGTATAGTTGTGAATCCACTAGGAGCCAAAAATCAGGTGATGGGTGGAGTAATTGATGGTATTGGCCATGCCATGTACGGTGAACTTACATTTAAGGAAGGAGTACCACAATCGAGCAATTATGGAGATTACAGGCTTATTCGAATGAATGAAACCCCTGAAGTAGAAGTACATTTTATTGAAAATAAATTAGCCCCTACCGGGCTTGGGGAACCCTCACTACCACCAGCGGCTGCAGCTGTGGCAAATGCTATTTATGCTGCTACAGGCAAACGCATTACCAAACAACCGTTTATTAAAAATATGGGTTAGCGTCACTCCTGCATTGATTGGAGTTTGGTAGTATTGGCTTGACTGATAATTTTATTAGGTTTTAATTTGAAAACTAATTTACATCAATAACTTCACACAGAACGGGTTCCTGCCTACACAGGAATGACGAGATGAAATGACACACGAACTACGCAACATATTTGAAAACTTTACTCTAGCCAAAAAGCAAGGAATAAAAACCGTGCTAGCCACTGTGGTAGACCTTGATGGTTCCTCATATCGAAAACCAGGGGTTCGGATGCTCATTTGGGAAAATGGCTATATGCTTGGTGCTGTTAGCGGTGGATGTGTAGAGAAAGAAATATTAAAGCAATCCAGTTCTGTGTTTACAACTGGCACGGCCAAAGTTATGACTTATGATGGTCGCTATCGGTTGGGTTGCGAAGGCGTGATTTATATATTAATTGAATCTTTTAACCCAACGATTGAAGCCATTGAATCTTTCGAACAAATATTAACCGAAAGAACTCCCTTTGAAGTGGCTTCAAGTTATAATAAAGAACCAGGGGATTCAATTGGTTTTGGATCCGTTATAAAACATATAAATGGAGATTTAATTCCTTTCTCAGGTGATTTAATTCAAGAGTTAGAACCTTTGAATTCTTTTGTACAAGAAATGTATCCTTGTAATCGACTTCTAATTATTGGAGCCGAACATGATGCAGTAGAACTATGCAAGATTGCCCAGTTTGCAGGTTGGGAAGTGTCTATTATTTGTTCTATTTCCAATCCAAAAACGACCAAAGATTTTCCAGGGTCAAAAGAGGTACTTGCCTTGCAGCCTGAATTATTAGCAAACCTAGAAATGGATAACCAAACGGCAGTAGTATTGATGTCGCATAATTACGCTACTGATTTAAAGAACTTATTGGCAATAAAAGAAAAGCAACCTATTTACATCGGTATTCTCGGAGCAAAAACAAGAAAAGAAAAACTACTAGATGAGTTTTTAACTTTTCACCCAGAAGTTGAAGGATTCTTTTTATCAATAATTCACGGACCTGCTGGAATAAATATTGGTGCTATAACCCCACAGGAAATAGCTATTTCAATCATGGCCGAAATAATGATAGTGGTTAGAAGGAAAGAACATGTCGTAGGAACTCGAATAATAGAGACATTAATGCCGTAATAACATTGATTACTATCTCTAATATTGCCATAATTATTTTAGCCGCTGGAGGCTCAAGTCGCATGAGGCAACCCAAGCAATTGTTGCCTTGGGGAAAAACCACATTGCTTGGGCATAGCATCCAACAGGCGTTAAAATCTAACACTAAAAAAGTGTATGTTGTACTTGGGGCATATTTTAACGAAATAGAATTATCTATTAGAGAAGAACCTATCGATATCTTAAAAAATAATGATTGGGAAACAGGCATGGGGAGTTCAATTGCTTTAGGTATAAAATGTATCCAAAAAGAGAATTTCGATGGGGCTCTTTTTATGCTGGCTGACCAACCTCAAATAGATTCGGTTTTTCTTAATAAAATAATTGCCACTTGGTGGAAGAGTAAGAACTCCATCATTGCCACAGCCCACAAAAACACAGTAGGGGTACCAGCAATTTTTGACAAGGATTATTTTAATGAACTAAGCAAGTTAATTGGTAAAAAAGGAGCCAGTTCTATTATTAACCACAACCTTTCAAAAACAACAATCGTACATGCTGCTAAACCTATAATAGACATTGACACAAAGGAAGAGTATGAGGCTCAGTTTAATTTGGTGCATTAATTTAACTTAAAAACTTCAACTTCATGCTCAACCGCATCCAAGCTTCGAACTCTGGTTATTAATAATTTTCCCACCACCTTACAGTTGGATAATGAGCTCCTCCAATAATAATAGGCTCGCCAATTTTAGGCGTTGTAATTGGTTGGTTCAATTTCTCTGCTGCTTTAGTAACTCGATCAGCAGGGTCTGTCCAGTCGTGAAAAGCCAATGTAAAAGCACCCCAATGAATAGGCATAAATAGCTTGCTCTGCAAATCAACGGCTGCTTGAGCCGTTTCTTCTGGCATCATATGTATGGCGTGCCAATCTTTATTATACTGCCCACATTCCATTAAGGAAATATCGAAAGGACCATATTGGTCGCCAATTTCTTTAAAGTGAGCACCATACCCGCCATCGCCACTAAAATAGATGTTTTCGTTCGCTCCTTTTATTACCCAAGAGCTCCAAAGTGTGGTGTTCCTATCGGTAATACCCCTGCCTGAAAAATGACGAGCCGGAGTGCAGACTAGCTCTATTTGATCTAGCATAACTTTGTCCCACCAATTTAGCTGATGCACATTTTCTTTAGGTACTCCCCAGCTTATGAGGTGGTTGCCTACTCCCAAGGGAGTATAAAACTGCCCTACTTTATTCTTTAACTTTTGAATGGTTTCATAATCTAAATGGTCGTAATGGTCATGCGAAAAAATTACGGCATCTATAAAAGGAAGCTTTTCAATGGCAATAGGTAGTTCTTTGGAATACCTTTTGGCTGCAAGCAAAGGAACGGGAGAAGGGCTTTCCCCAAACATGGGGTCTAATAATATTTTTTTTCCGTCAATCTCTAATAAAAATGCAGAGTGACCAAACCATGTGAGCTGGGTGATGGTTGGGTTATGATTTTCAATTTCTAATGAATCAATTTTTTCAACAGGAATATCAACTTTGGGCTTTCTCTTTGCTTGTGGATTAAGCATTTTTTTAATTGTTGGCCAAATGTGAATATCCATTACCGTAGTGGTAGTATTTACAAACTTTCCATCTTTATAATGGGTGGTTTTGCCAAACTCAATTTTCTGTTCTTTTGTTGGATTTTCGCCAAATTGGGGACTTAAATTTATAAAAAGGGCAGCACCTATGATAATGGCTATAAGTATTCCTGCTATGGTAAGTCCTATCATTTTGAGAGTTTTTTTAAGTAGTTGCACTGTATTTTATTAGGCTTCAGTTAAACTACAGTCGTAATAAGTTCACATTTATTGTGATTATTAATCGAACACCACCACTTGAAACACATTATCGCCCACATTAGTTAATGGCTGAAAGTAAGTTTCAATGAACAACCTCGAGGCAGAGCCATCGAGGTATCAAGAGGTAGAAAGACTTATTTCTAGTTTTATGAAAATCTTAGGTTTTCAAACTTTCTTCTTAACCACCGAGGCAGAGCCTCGGGGAATTCTATCGATTAAATCACTTCTAACAAAATAGCAATAATACCCAACCCTAAACAAAGGGGCGAGTAAAACATAGTATCGAGTGATGCGAACTCTGTACCTGTAACACTTTTAAAGAAGCCAATATACTTAAAGTCTCCGATGGCTCTAAGTATAAAAATAGCAGAAATGGCCCAGCCTGCATAGGCCAAAACAAAACTTGGTACAGGCAGAGAAATAAAGTTACCTTTTAGCATATAATAGGTAGCAAAAAGCAACAGCCCAGTCGCGACTATTGTACTATCAAGCCTACTTGGGTTAAGTACCTTTATGCCTTCAGCATTGGTTGGCAGGGCTTTTTCGAAACCCCATTTGCTGCCTAATACCCAACTAAAATGGATGAGTGACAAGCCCAATAAAATAAGGGTTTGTACAAAAGAAAGTAATGTATGCATACGCTACGTTTTGGACTACTAAAGTAGCCCATAAAACACTATTCACAACTAGCTAATTAGACTTATCAGGCAAATTAACAAACACCACCATATTTAGCTGGTCGCGCCCTCCTTCACTAAAAAACTGATTCATATAGCCCAGCTCAAAACGTACTGTTTTGTTTACCTTATAACCCAGCCCTCCGTAAAGCCTATTTCTATCAAAAATATCTCCCTCAGTGTTTAAAAATATCTCGTTATAAGCAGATAAGTAAACAGTTTTGTCTTCCATCGTTGGGTTGGTAAGAGGAATATTGAATGCCAAAAAATACCTGAATCGCATTTTAAAAGCATCTTCTACAAAACGCTGTTCAAACCTAAACCTATGCTGTAAATAAAGCCTAGAAATTTTATGCTTATTTATAAACTGCTGGTAAATTCGGTGCTCATTTACAATTTGCTTTTCCGTTGTTCCTGTTAAGTAGTTTTCGCTTCTTATAAAACCATAGCCCAACAAAAGGTTATTATTTTTCTCACTTAGGTTATAGCCAAGCCCTGTTCTTAATAATAGCTGTTCTAAATCACCAATGGCATTATAGTTTCGGTATTGTACTTCGTGGTGCCAATTTAGCTTCTTGCTAATGTTTTTATTACCAAAATAAAGCAACCAGTTACCTATGTCGCTGTCTTGGCTAAAAGCAGAAAAAGGGAGGGACACTAAAATAATGACTAATAGTTTATTAACCTTCATTTTATTACCTAACCTAACCGTGTTCCCTCCCTTAGTGGCTTTTGTTTGAGTTGCTTTAAATAAATTCAACTTGCCCACTCGACACGCTATAAATAGCTCCAACAATTTCGATTTCTCCAGCTTCTTCCATTTCAGCCAAAATTGGGCTTTCCTTTCTAATATTGGAGATAGAGATTTGAACGTTTTTTACAGCTACCTGCTCAACCGAGGCTTCGTCCATTTTCTCACTATTATCTCCTCGAACAGCATCTACCGCAGGTTTTATCTTACTTAATAAAGCTGTTATATTGCCAAGTTCTACGTTTTGGCAAGCCGCTGCTACAGCTCCACACTTAGTATGGCCCAAAACAACTACTAGTTTAGAGCCTGCTACTTTGCAGCCATACTCAATAGAGCCTAAAATATCTTCGTTAACAATATTACCCGCTACTCGCGCATTGAAAATATCTCCAATGCCCCTATCAAAAACCAACTCGGCTGGTACTCTTGAATCGATGCAGCCAAGCACTACGGCCATTGGAAATTGTCCTGTACTGGTTTCGTTCACCTGCTTTTTAAGGTCTCTATCGCCCCTTTTGTTCTGAACAAATCGTTGGTTACCATCAACTAAAATTTGCTTTACTTTTGAAGGTGTTAAACTTTGCTGAATTTCTTTTGTTTGTGTTCTCATAATTAAATTGTTTAAGATGTTGTACCCATAATTAAAATCGGTTTATGGGTGCTTTTTATAATATTTGTTGTTGTATTAGCTTTATTAAAAAAGGAAGATAAAAACGAAGTCTTCATCCGCTTTCTTCCAATGCAAACCAAGTCAATTTTTTTCTCTTCGATATGGCTATTTATACTACTTTCTACAGAAAAATAAGGATTGCTTTTATAACAAATTTTATGATTCGAATTTTGAATATCTAGCCAGTTTTGAGGAAGAGAAAACTCCTTTTCCCCTCTCTCTTTTTTGTTAACAAATAAGTATATTGGTAAATTTGTATTTTCATTTAGACAATATAAAAAATTTGTATTATAGCCACTCAAATTGTTTTCATTACACTCAACCGAAATTTGGGTATCCTCATTAAACTCATTATCACTATCAATAATTAATACATTATCGTTATTTTGATTGAGAAGAAATTCGGTGATTCCACCAAGGCTCTTTTCCTCAAGGTTACTTTTGCCTAAAACTATAACGTTGGGGCTGAACAAGTTAGCGTACTCTGTAATTTTTGAATACAGGTTTCCTACGGTATTAATATATTCCACAGCTAAGCCTTCCGCTTCTATCATTTCAATAATAGACCCCAATTGTCCTTCTGCTTTGCTTTTATCTATATCCATAGCCCTTAGAGCGATGGATGGAATATCTGTATTTTCTGCATCCCTGGGCGAGGCAACATAAAGTAAGATAATTTTTCCATCAATTACTCTTGCCAAAGAAATTGCATACTTTAACGCCTTATAGGCATTTTGTGAAAAATCGATTAACACCAAAAGGGTTTGCTTTTTGGGCCTGCTTTTCATCTTCTGCTGTTTCTAGCGTAATATCTATTAATAATCTGCTGTTTCGCTATCTCCTCTGTTAATCAACTCTACGCTTACTCCCTTGCTTTCAGCTGTACTTTTATAGTTATCTATAATTTCAAGTACGTCATAATCTATATGTGTCGATTTGCTCATGTCAATTGTTAACTCTGTTTCTTTTGGCAGGTTATTTAACTCTTTTAAAATAGCTCCTTTGTTTAAAAAAGTAACCTCTTCTGCCAATGTCATTTTTACCTTGTTTAAGCCACTACCTACTGTTTCTTTATTTAAAAAGTGTGAGTTTTTAAGACTGTTTCTTAATATCATCACAATTCCAACGACTAAACCAATGCCAATTCCTTTTAATAAATCGGTAAATACTATACCTAAAATGGTAACTACAAATGGCAAAAACTGTGACATCCCCAGCTTATACATTTGCTTAAACAAGCTCGGCTTGGCTAGCTTATAACCAACCACAAATAGCACACTTGCCAATACTGCTAGTGGAATCATGTTTAATACAAAAGGAATTGAGAACACACATAAGAGCAAGAAAATACCATGCATTATGGCCGATAGCTTAGTACGACCACCTGACTGAATATTGGCAGAACTACGAACAATTACTTGTGTAATAGGTAAACCACCCAATAAACCAGAAATCATATTACCCGTACCCTGCGCCATAAGCTCTCGGTTTGTGTCTGTTGTTCTTTTAAGAGGGTCAAGCTTATCGGTTGCCTCTACACTTAGTAAGGTTTCTAAACTTGCAACAATAGCAATGGTTAAGGCTACCACCCACACATCGCCACTTAAAGCATGGCTAAAATCAGGAAAAGCGAAAAGAGAGGCAAAACCGGAAAGGCTATCGGCCACTGGTACACTTACTAAATGCCCTGCATTAATAGCGTAAGCTGGAAAATATGATGCTGAAACTATGTGGTAAAAAACACCAAACATTACGGCAACAATAGGCCCTTGAATAAGCTGGAATACTTTATGTTTTTTAGCTAGAATATTATCCCAGGTTAAAAGTATTAATAATGAGGCAACACTTACAATTAAAGCACCGGGCGAAATATAATCTACCATTTTAATGATCTCTGTAAACGTGTTTTCACCATCTTTTTGCCAGAAAGATAAATCTCCTTCGTAATCGGCATCATAGCCAAAAGCATGCGGGATCTGCTTTAAAAATATAATAATACCTATACCCGCCAACATTCCTTTAATTACTGCTGAAGGAAAGTAATAAGCAATTACGCCTCCTTTTAAGAAACCCATTATCATTTGAATGGCTCCAGCAATTACAACAGCTACTAAAAAAATTTCAAAGGCTCCTAACGACTGAATTGAATTAAGTACAATAACAGCTAAGCCAGCAGCCGGACCACTAACCCCTAAAGAAGAGTTACTTAAACTACCTACTACTATACCGCCTACAATACCTGCAATTAATCCGGAGAATAAAGAAGCTCCACTAGCCAAGGCAATGCCTAAACATAGGGGTATGGCTACAAATAATACTACTATACTTGCCGGTAAATCTTGTTTGATATTGCCGAACAAGCCTGGGTTAATCTTTTCATTACTCATTATTATAGAAATTTTTCTGCAATGATATAAGTGCTTTATTAGAACGAGATTAGACTCACATTAAAATGAGATTAGAAATTTTAAGAAGTATTCAATTATTGTCTTGAACGCAGAAGACAATGCCTACGCAACGTTGAAACCTCTTATTCCGATTATACACAAACCTCTTAACACGTGGCTCAAACCGGGCCCAACAGAAATAAACCCGAATTATGCGATAGGGTTCGTGATGAGGCTTTAAGTCACAATAAATCAGGCAGTTTGGATTCGAAAGCATAGCACCGCTATGGTGAGAACACAAATAAAGCAAAGCGACTGATTTGAAGTGAGTTAAAGGCTTAATAGAAATTCTATTGCATATTTCGGGATAAAAGCCTAAACCTGAGTTCGGGATAAGGAATGCTGTTGGAAAATACAAGACAGATAGTTCCACCCCAAGATTATTCTTCTTTCGTAAGAATGAAAAAACCACTAGAATAAAGTTGATTCGAACCAACTAAGACAGGTGCAAAGGAAGAGCAATCGTAACCTCCGTGCCTTCACCTAGTTCCGATTGAATAGAGAGTTCCCCATTGTGCAGTCGAATAATTTTATCGGTTAAAGACAGACCTATGCCTGAACCTTTAATTTGCAATGTGTTTTTCCCTCTATAAAAGGGAGCCTTAATTTTTTCAATATCAATTTTAGAAATACCCATACCCTGGTCAGTTATTTGCAATGTAAGCCTTTTGGGGGAGGTAGATACAGAAACGATCACTTCTCCATTAGAAGAAAATTTGCAGGCATTATCTAATATATTAAATACGGCTGCTTTCAACAGCCCTTTATTTGCCAAAATAGGCACGGGCGAATCTTTCATGTCAAAAACCAGTTGAATTCTATTTTCCGGAGTTACAAAATCAAAGCTGGTTTTTACTTCCGTTAAAAAAGAGGTAAAGTCGATATGTTCGAACTGCACTCCTGCTTCATTGGCTGTGATTTTTGATAATTGCAGCAGGTTATCAACTGTAGTGTTTAGTGTTTCTGCTTCATTTAAAATATGGTTTAATGACTCAATATAATCCTCGGACTCGCGGGTTTTACTTGCCGCAATTTCGGCTTCGCCAATGATAGCAGTAAGTGGGTTTTTTATTTCATGTGAAGCATTAGAAATAAACGCCTTTTGTGCTTCAAACGAAGCCTCAAGCCTGTTTAAGAGGTTATTAAAGGCGATAGCCATTTTACCTATTTCGTCTTCGGGGTTAATTACTATTAGGCGTTGGTGTAGGTTAGATGCCCCAATAGCATTGGCATGTTTTATTTTTTCTGTTAGTGGCACCAAGGCCTTTTTAGTGATAGCAAAACTGCTAAGAAACAAAAGAGGTATTCCAATAATAATAAGCAATATGATTCTGTCTTTTAGAAAAGTTAAGTTTTGAAGCCCCATTTCATCTATAGCCGTAACAATTATTAAATAGTCTTTGCCCTTAATATTAAACCATTTGCTTAACCCTTGTAAGTCATTATACTCAAAATAATAAGTGTCTTTAAGTTGAAAATTATGAGCTACATCTGGCGGATATTTTTGTGAAAAAATAAGTTCTTCTCGATTAGCAACCTCCACTACCTCTTCGGTTTCGTGCATTAAGGTATTCGAGAACTGTTTCTTTATAATTTCAAACTCGCTTTGGCTAAAAGAGTCCTTTTCGAGGAAAATTTTCTCTGTAATTAGTACCCGTTCTTTTAGCCTTTCTTGAAACTCTGAGTTTCTATGATTTGCAGAAAACCAATAAATGCTGACTCCAAAAACTATAAAAATAATACTGGCAATAAGCGAAAAGGCTAATGATAATCGGGTGCTAATTTTCATGTGTTCAACTCAGGTTGTTAGTCTTTAATAATATAGCCCATGCCAATTACTGTTTCAATAAGCTTGGTTTTTAAGCCCTTACCAGCCTTTTTGCGCAAATAGTTAACATACACATCAATTACATTGGTGCCTAAATCAAAATCTACTTCCCAAACGCTTTCCAAAATATCTGTTCGTGTTACTACCCTGTTTTTGTTTTTTATTAAGTATTCAAGCAATTTAAACTCTCTAGCCGTTAGTTTAATTTTATTTCCATCACGAGTAACTTCTTTGGTGGTAAGGTTCATTTTTACTCCCTGTGCCTCAATTATTTCTACCGGAGCATTGTCTAGTTTTTTTCTACGGTTTAAAACATTGAGCCGAGCAAGCAACTCTTTAAACTTAAATGGTTTTGTTAAATAGTCGTCTGCGCCTGTTTCTAATCCTAATACAATGTCATCAGTTGTGCCCAACGCAGTAAGCATTAGAATAGGTGTGCTTATTTTATAATCATTTTTTAGCTTATTACACACTTGAATGCCATTCATTACGGGCATTACCACATCAAGAATAATGACGTCAAAGGCATGCTGGCATGCCAAGTTTAGTCCCGTTTGACCATCAAATGCCTGAGTTACCTCTTCTCCCTGCTCTTCTAACCCCTTCTTTATAAAAGAAGAAACCCTAACCTCATCTTCAATTAATAAAACTTTCATATTAAACTTGTGTTCGACCTAAGGAATGCTGTCAGAAAATAAGGTAGTAGTTGAGATTTTTATTTCTAAAAGATGCTTGCTAACTATTTCCCTCAAGGGCTTTTGTGAAATTTCTCCAAACTTCCTCTCCGCCAATTGGCAGATGACTTAACCCGTTTGTTCTACACAAATTTAAGTTGTTTATGAAATTTTTACTTAAAGTACAGAGAATTTTTATATGCCAGAATAACACCAAATATATGGTCATCCTGAATTTATTTACGTTTTGGGGATTTAAATGGGTAACCAATGATATAAAGAACAAGAATTGAACGAGTGGAGTGCGTAATTCTTATTCGGCAGCAAGGTTGTTCTCAAACCAATCTGCAATGGTGGGTATGTAGGTTGTTGGTATCTTATGCCCTCCATTAAAAACAATAAAATGGTTTTGATCTCCTCCTATAGAGCTAAAAAGTTGTTTGGCTATTTTAGGTGTATAATACGCATCTAACTCTCCTATAATCATTAAAAAAGGCTTGTTTTGAATACGAGGTGTAAAATTATATGCATTTACAAGGCTATATTCATTTCCATAAACAACTGGCACTCCCGTGGCTGCCGCCTTAATTCTTTCATCTAAACCTGTAAGAATAAAAGTAACAGCGCCACCCATGCTTAACCCGTAAACACCTGTGGTTTTAGCGTCTATATCATTGCGCGTTTCGAGATAGTCCAGTCCTCGCATATAGTCTTGTACTGTTTGCTTAATCATATCTTGAACCGTATACATTAAGTTTTCTTTTCGCAGAGATTGTGGTTGGGGAAATACACCAGTGGTATCAACCCGTTCTCCATGCATGACCGCATCAATGGTAAAAACGGCAAACCCTTTACGTACCAAGGCCTCAACAGTTTCTAACCCATTCGGCCAGTTATTCGCCCTAAACCACCGTTCTTTTGAGCCACCCATGCCATCAATCAATAGTACTACCGGAAATGGTCCTTCTCCGCTTTTAGGAATGGCTAAGTAGGCGCCCACTTTTTCGCTGACGCCTGTAAAATGGAGTTCTGTTCTCGAATATGTTACAAACTCTTCCTCCTCTTGTATCGTAACATTTAGAGCAAGAGTATTATCATAAGAATAAGCTTCTCGGATAACCTCATAACCTTCATCTCCTATGGAAGGCTGGCTAACTATAGAAGTTGGAATTAATAATAAGCTAAGTAAATAAATGAACTTAATCATGTTTGTTTACTTCATCCTCTATTCTGCTAAACATTTTTTTTATCAAGTGCGGGATCGCTGACTTAAATTTTTTAGGGTTGCGGTCCATTATACTCTCTAATTGAGATTGTGCAATAACATTGCCCGTTTCATCATCCATAATAATTAAGGTAAACGCACCCTCGGTATAATTAAAACTATCCTGTTGAGTATCTACCCAAGGTTTATACACTACGGCAGAGTCTATGCGTGTATCTACCATATCTCTAATTAGTAATGTATAAGTAATCATAATGTCCGACTTCTCTTGATTTTGAACCAAGCCCCAGCTTGTAATTTCATTAATTATCGATTGATTGATTAAGCTTCTATTCTCCTGGTTATCATATTCGGGCTGTGTAATATTAATTTGATGAGGGTACTCAACCAATCTAAAGGATTTATAGGACTGAAAAGAGGTGTTGGGGGCTATAATGGTAGTAAAAGACGAAACTTTACAACTTGCCAAAATCAGAAACAGAAACCACTTATTCATACTCTAATATATAACTTTTATCGGGCTTTATCTATCTCTCTCCAAGCCAATGAACTTGCCCCCATTACTGCTGCATTCTTATTTTGTAAACCAGAAACCAATAGTTTCACTTTTCCTTTACAACAATGCAACATATTGTCTTCCATATGAAATTTAGCTGGGTTCATCAGGAGATTTCCTGCATTTACTAATCCTCCGAACAGAAAAATAGCTTCAGGGTTAAAATGAGCAACTGTATCTGCTAGTTTCATTCCTAAAATTCTGCCTGTATATTCAAATGCTTGTACGGCTATAAAGTCTCCTCGTAAGGCAGCATCCGTTATCATTTTGCCAGATAAATCGTTAAAGGAGACTCCCCTTAACTCACTATCGCACATATAATCGGCAAGTAACTTATAAACTGTTCGTTTAATGCCTGTGGCAGACACATAGGTTTCAAGGCAACCCTTGCGACCACAACCACAAGTACGACCGAACACATTTACCAATGTATGCCCTATTTCGCCTGCAAAACCATCGCTGCCATAAATAACCTCTCCATTGGCTACAATGCCACTGCCTAGCCCTGTCCCTAAAGTAAAAACGATAAAATCTTTCATCCCCTTAGCATCACCAAAGGTCATTTCACCAATGGCTGCCGCATTGGCATCGTTGGTTAAAATGATGGGCATATTGCTAAAATAACTTTTAAGTGGTTCTACAAAAGGAACAATTCCTTTCCACTCTAAATTAGAGGCGTGTTCAATGGTTCCTCTATAGTAATTCCCGTTAGGGGCCCCAATTCCAACTCCAATTAATGCATGCTCAATTGTGTTGGCGCGAACCTCATCAACATTCGACATGAGATGAGTCAGGTAATTCTTAAAAACAGGAAACCCTCCAGTTTTACATGTGCCCTCAGCTATAATTTCACCTTCTCTATTTACCAAACCAAATTTAGTGTTGGTTCCACCCACATCTATTCCTAAAACTAACTCTTGCATTTATTATAACCGATAAATTATTTACACTTTTCCTTTAATTCCTTTTTTGCCTCCACAAGCCCTAACTCAACCGCCTTTTTTAGGTCTAAGCATCCATCGAATTTATTGTTTAGTTCAAATTTTGCTTGCGATCTAAAATAATAATTTTCAGGGTTTTCGGGATCAAGGTCTATCGCAACTGTATAGTCTTGTGCCGACTCTATGAATTTTTTGCTCTCAAAATAAGCAGCGCCTCTGTTTTCGTATAATAATGGGGCAGACGGCTCAAGTTCGAGTGCATAACTATAATCTTGAATGGCCAGGTCGTACTGTTGCGAATTATAATAAACCACACCCCTTAAATTATAAAGCTCCGGGTCTGGTTGATATTTTTCTTCAAACAGGTTTATTGCTTTGGTATAATCATTGGCAGCCTCTGGATAGTTTTCTAGCTCGTTATAGACCAATGCTCTACTTGCATAGGTTAACTCATCTAAAGAGTCGAGCGAAATAGCTTGGGCATAATCATTAAGAGCATAATCTAGAGCGCCTATTTCAAATTCTGCATCTGCCCTTAACTGAAAGGTTGCCGCATCCAACGAATCGAGTGCGATGGACTTATTAAAGTCATCAATGGCACCCACATATTCTTCTAAATCAGACCTAACAAATCCACGGTTATAATACAAATCGGCACTTTCAGGATTTAATTCTATGGCTTTCGAAAAATCAAAGTAGGCTCTTTCATTGGCTCCAATGGCATAAAATGCAAATCCTCGGTTTGAATAAGCCTCAGTAAACATTGGGTTTAATTCAATAGCGTTGGTAAAAAATTCAATGGCTAAATCTGGGTCTCCGTTATAATGAATAGCTAAGGCTTTCATGTTAAAAGCTTCTGCATAACTATTATCAATTTCAATGGCAAAGCCAAAATCGCCTGCCGCTCCATAATAATCGCCTCTTAAAAATCGCAAGTTTCCTCTTTCAAAAAAGAGAATTTTAGACTGTGGGCTATCCTTAATCGCTGAGGTTAAAAGGCTATCCGCTTCTTCAAATTTTTGGTTATCACTAAGCTCTTTTGCTGATGCTATAATCGAATTTACTTCTTGGGCGTTTGATGTAGAATATATGCCAAAATTGAACACAAAGATGAGTGCAAAAAGCGTAAGCAAAGACCTGTATACTGAACCGAAACAATTTTTCATTTTCTTAGTCTAAAATGGGTGACTCTTAAAATTCAAATTTAGGGCTAATTTTTCGGCAAGGCTTATTATAAACATAATTTATGTTTGGTTTTATAAACGAGAAACTCATAATTCGTATGATAACGACATAAATTCAATTTTTTTTTATCATTTTCTGAGCATTTCTTGCACATAAGTAGTATTTTGCTTTTTCTTTGACAATTAAATAGGTGGGTTGTGCGTTTGTTTAGTGATTATATGCGCAATACATCAACAAATTTTAATGTTAAAGAAGCATTAACAACTGAATGAGAAAACAATTTTGATGAAAAAAACAGAATATATGAAATCTATTCGAAGCATATCAAAGGCCTTGGCTTACTTAAGTCTTTCTGCCCTGATATTTGTTGCTTGTGGTAAAGGAGGAGGACAACCAAACAGTGAATACCCTGGACAGTTCAGTACTTCAACTGGCTTGGCTTACAGTCAAGACTATGAAGATTCTGCTGGGTATAAAACACATCCATTTCATGGACAGCCCGAAGGGCCAAACCTTGTTTTTATAGAGGGAGGTAGAATGGTTTTGGGTTCTTTCGAGGAAGACGTTATTATGGCTAGAGATAATATTGAGAGAACGGTAACCGTGGCCTCTTTTTATATGGATGAGACAGAAGTAGCCAACATCCACTGGTTAGAATACATGTTTTATGTAGAAGCATCGGATTCATCGGCTGCTTTTAAAGCTACCATCAACCCTGACGAAGAAGTTTGGAAAGCACGATTAGCATTTAACGACCCGTATGCTGAGCATTATTTAAAATATCCGGGTTTCCGTTACTTCCCTGTTGTGGGGGTTAGCTGGAGACAGGCAACCGATTATTCTGAGTGGAGGACAGATGCCGTAAATATGGGACTGGAAACCGCTGCCATTGATAATGGTGATTGGGACCCAGACCTTATGGCTGAAGCAGAATCTGATGGCAGAATTCCTTTGGAATCTGGCATTATTCTTCCTGATTATAGGTTGCCTTCTGAAGCAGAATGGGAATATGCTGCTCAAGCACTTATTGGTACTCAGTGGTTAGATGAAAACCAAACTCATAATAGACTATACCCTTGGGATGGCCACTCTTTAAGAAACCCTTATGGTAAAGAAATGGGTTATTTTTTAGCAAACTTTAAACGAGGTAGAGGTGATTATGCAGGTATTGCAGGTAAACTTAACGATGGAGCCATGATTACGGCTTATGTGTACGAGTACCCTCCAAACGATTATGGCCTTTATAATATGGCAGGTAATGTTAATGAATGGGTTCAAGATTTATATCGTCCTTTATCTTTTCAAGATATGGAAGATTTAAACCCTATGCGTAGAGACGATTTTCTTGATAATGTAGATAAATATGACCCACAAAAACAATTAATAACCAATACCTCTAGGGTTTATAAAGGAGGATCTTGGAAAGATGTGGCTTACTGGTTATCTCCAGGAACTAGAAGATATATAGATCAAGATTCTGCCACTTCAACAATTGGTTTCCGTTGTGCAATGATTAGAGCTGGTTCTAATTATTAAACTATGGATTAACAAAATTTAAGGCGCCATTGGCGCCTTTTTTTATGCCCTAATTAAGGTCTGCTGAAAAACACACGTTTCCATCAAAGTTTATGTTTTTGTCTTCAAGCCAGACGGGCTCTTACTTTTTGTCTTGACACAAAAAGCAAGAAAAAAAGTCAAGGCTATAAATTAAATTGCTAAATTTCAATTGGTTACGCTGAAAAACTTTGAAACTCGCCCCAGAGAAATGGAACTCAAACAGCAAACTTTTTTAACCGCTCCACAAATTAAAATTTTTAAAGCATTTAATTTAAGGCCATCGGTAACTCAAAGTGCTGGGGTTTTTAGCCAATACATCAGTTTTGTTTGTACTGTAGCTTACAGAGAGAAGCTAAACAATTGCATAGCCTCAACGTTTTTAGCAAAACCTATAGTTTTTCAGCAGACCCTAATTAAGCTAAGGCCAAACAGGCAATACTTATTTTTGATGCACCCGAAGCCAATATTGTTTGTCCACAACTTTCAAGCGTTGCTCCTGTTGTAATCACATCATCTACCAATAATACATGCTTGTTTTCCAAATGGTTAGAAACAACCTCAAAGGTATTGTCTACATTTTTCCATCTTTCTGCTCTTGTCTTCTTCGTTTGGGTAGTAGTTTTTACTTTTCTAATAACTGCTTTATTGTCCATTTCAATAGCTAATACAGAAACCAAGCCCTCTGCTATTAAAGCACTTTGATTAAACCCTCGTAACCGGTATTTACTTTTATGAAGAGGGATTGGAACAACCACATCAACAGAAGAAAAGAGGCTTAGTTGTTGACAACTAACACCAAATAGGCACCCTAATTCTTTTGCTAGCTCTTGATTGCCATTATATTTTATGGCGTGTAATAGCTTTTGAGTAAGGCCTTGGTTTTTAAAAAGCAAAAACCCGTAGGCCTCTTCTAGCTGTATTCTACCATAAAAACGCTGCTTGAGGTCTTCATTTTTGAAATTTAATCGATTTGGTAAGTTAGTTTGGCAGTGTAAACAAATAAATTCCTCCGTTTTTAAAAGAGGTCTGTTGCAGCCTGGGCAGGTACAAGGAAACACCAAATTGGCAGCATCTTTCAAAAAATCTAACATAAAACAAGTTAGCCGTTTTAGTTGAAGAATAAAAATAGCCGACTGAGTTCCTAAGAAATAGTAGGTCGTTTTTCTTAGGTAGAGCTCAATCCATTCATGGGCAAGAGCCTATTATTTATTTCTGTAACTTAACGTTTATCTTGGTTAACCAATGAAGGTAACAACCCTCAAAAAATGGGCTCGGAAGAGCCCAAAGATTATCGGGTCTTACCTGCCTGTCCGGCCATAGCCGTCAGGTTAAGCTCATAAGTGCGTCATAATGAGATGGTTTGCTTTTTTTTGATTCCAATAATAGTAATTGAACGATGTTGATTAAATCCTGTAGCAGCAGCACTAA
>JAKISE010000044.1 GCA_021648745.1 Cyclobacteriaceae bacterium | reverse complement strand
TATGCTCCCATTGCTTTTCCAGAGTTTATGATTCGCCCAGTTGGAGCTGCAACATTTTCTGATGCGATAAGAATGGGTACAGAGATTTTTCATAGCCTAAAGAAAATTCTTCATGATCAAGGCTTGAGTACAGCCGTTGGTGACGAAGGTGGTTTTGCCCCTAATCTTTCTGGTGGAACAGAAGAAGCATTAGAGAGCATTCTTAATGCGGTAAAATCTGCAGGATATGAGCCAAACAAAGATGTAACCATTGGTCTTGATTGTGCAGCATCTGAGTTTTATGTAGATGGAAAATACGATTACACTAAGTTTGAAGGAGCCGAAGGGAAAATTAGAACAAGTGCAGAACAAGTTGATTACCTTGCTTCCTTAATTGAAAAATACCCGATTGATTCAATTGAAGATGGTTGCGATGAGAATGATTGGGAAGGATTTAAGATGCTGACTGCTAAAATTGGGAATAAATGCCAAATAGTAGGTGATGATCTTTTTGTAACCAATGTTAAATTTTTAGCAAGGGGAATTAAAGAGGAATCAGCAAACTCTATCTTAATTAAGGTAAATCAAATTGGTACACTTTCAGAAACACTAGATGCAATTGAAATGGCGCATAAAGCGGGTTATACGGCTGTTATTTCTCACAGATCTGGTGAAACGGAAGACGCTACTATTGCAGACATCGCGGTTGCTACTAATGCTGGACAAATTAAAACAGGCTCAGCATCACGTTCAGATCGTATGGCTAAATACAACCAATTGCTTAGAATTGAAGAAGAATTGGGTGAAGTAGCTGCTTACGAAGGCCGAAGATTCAATTAAGTGTTTAATAAAGTTATTCGGAACTTGATTTAGAATCTGAGAAATAACTGAGTTTACATTTATCTTTGAACAAGTTAATAAGGATTAAAAAATCGTAAACATTAAAAGTTTAAATCCTCAATTGCATAATTGAGGCTTTTTTTTGCTTTATTTGATACATAATTAAGAACCAAAATGGAGCCGATAAAAAAAATAATCAAAAACTACTACTTAATGGTAGGCGCTTTTTTTCTAATATGGCTTACTTTTTTTGATAGTAATGACCTCTATAGTCAGTTTAGTTTAGCTAATAAATTAAACAACCTTGACGCTGAAAAAACTTATTACCTTGAAAAAATAGACGAAGTGAAAGAGGATCGTGAAGAGCTTTTGAGCAACCCTGGCTTATTAGAAAAATTTGCTAGAGAGAAGTACCTGATGAAAAAACCAACGGAGGATTTATACGTTGTAGTGGAGACAAAAGATAATTAGATGAAACAAATTGGATTTATACTAACCCTTGTTCTGTTGGGCTCTTTTAACTTATTTGCCCAAAAAGGTGATTATGAGCTTGATGATAAAAGTAATTTCATGGATCGTGTCTATGTTGGAGGTGGATTAGGTCTGTCTGGAGGTTCTTGGGGAGGTTCTGTAAGCCTATCTCCCATTGTTGGTTATATGGTTTCAAATAGGCTATCTGTAGGTGTTGGAGCAACCTATCAGTATTATAAGTATAATTCAAATACTCCGGGAATAAGTGATTACTCTGATAACAGGTATGGAGGGAGTGTTTTTGCTCGAATGAATTTGGTTAGACAAGTTTTTGCTTACGGTGAATACTCCTTTTTAAACTACTCCATTAATGGAGATTCTAATAATAGAGATACCGCATATCGATTGCCCATTGGTTTAGGTTTCTCGCAAAGTATGGGAGCTCGTTCTTCATTTAATATTGTGGCCGCTTATGATATGTTGTATGAAATAAATGGCCCTTACGGATCTCCCTGGGTGTTTACGTTTTTCTTTTCTATTTAAGGTCTGCTGAAAAACTATAGAATTTGCTAAATCAACACTTATAGAAGCTATGCAATTGTTTTAGTAGTTCTCTCTTTAAGCTTAGTGCAATTAATTTACTGCCTTGACTTTTTTGCTTACTTTTTGTGTAGAGACAAAAAGTAAGAGCCCGCCTGGCCTTGCTCTGCCGAAGCGGCTACGCGAAGGCGATGCTTGAGACAAAACATAAATTTTGATGGAAATGCGAGTTTTTCAGCAGACCTTCTTTGAACCTTATTCCGAACTCAAGTTAGAAGGGTAGGCTAAACTTCTTACCTACTTCTTGTAGGTCTTTAACAACTTTTTCATTCAATGGAATTCCGTTAGCCATTCTATCTACTTCGCAGATACGTTCAGGGTCACCAGGGATAACCACATTTGGCATTCCTTTTGTATTTTCTGCATTTCTAAACCTCTCAATCCAAATATCCATATTCGCTTTAAATTCTGCTGCCGGCCTAAACCCATCTATACGCATCGCCCCTAAAAAATGACCGATACCTTCTCCTACAGGATCTTCTGGCATAGGTAAAAAGCTTACGAATGGGGGAACCCAGGGGCCATAGTTGGCACCTGAAAAAACTCCGGAAAATATATCGACAATAGAGCCGAGACAAAATCCTTTATGACTACCATGATCTCTGTCACCTCCTAAGGGTAATAACGCCCCTCCTTCTTTCAACTCATATGGGTCGGTAGAGGAATGCCCTTGCTTGTCTTGTATCCATCCAGCCGGAGCTTCTTCACTCTTTCTTTGAAGTATTTCTAGCTTACCATTGGCGGCCGTTGTTGTGGCAAAGTCAGCAATAAAAGGCGGCTGTTTACCTGCAGGAATTGCCACTGCAATAGGATTGGTACCCAACATACGTTCTGTTGAAAAAGTAGGAGAAACCAATGGGCTTGCATTGGTCATAGACATCCCCACCATATCGTGTTCTAATGCCATCATAGCATGGTAGCCTGCGATACCGTAGTGGTTTGAGTTTTTTATAGAAATCCAACCTGAACCTACATTTTTGGCTTTTTCAATCACAATATCCATTGCCTTAGGGGCAACCACTAAACCAAGGCCTGCATCTCCATCTACTACGCCTGTGCTAGGCGTTTCGTGTACTAATTTCACATTTGGGGTAGGGTTAATTCGGCCCGATTCCCATAAGCGTATATACCCAATTAAACGGGCAACCCCGTGGGAGTCAATACCCCTTAAATCAGCAGAAACCAATACTTTAGTGGCAAGATCCGCATCGTCAGCAGAACAACCTATTTTTAAAAATACTTCATTGGTGAAGTCTCTAACTTTATCAAACGAAAACATAGTGTAAAAATTTGCGAGCAAAGGTAAGAAAAACTTGATGTATTGAATAAAAAATTCTTCCTAATCAATCGTATTTTTGGCAAGCGATCACTTATGAGCTGCTACTATTTTGCCTATATTTGAGCCAATAAAATTTACGTCTATGAGCCACCAATCGAGAGAGCAAAAATTAAAAAAACTTGAGGAGCTAAATAAAAAGGCTGAGCTAGGAGGGGGAGAAAAGAGAATTGAAAGCCAACATAATAAGGGCAAACTTGCAGCTAGAGAGCGAATAGCTTTATTATTAGATGAGGGAAGTTTTGAGGAACTAGGTAAACTAGTTTTGCACCGAAGCACAGCCTTTGGCCTTGACAAGCAGAAATTTCTTGGCGATGGCGTAGTTACAGGGTATGGCAAAGTAAATGGGAGGTTGATCTATATTTTTTCGCAAGATTTTACCGTGTTTGGCGGCTCACTATCCGAAGCTTATGCTGAAAAGATTGTGCGAATCATGGAGTTGGCCATGAAAAATGGTGCTCCTATTATAGGTCTTAACGATTCAGGTGGAGCACGAATTCAGGAAGGAGTTGTTTCTCTTGGGGGCTATGCAGATATTTTTTATCGCAATACCAGAGCTTCTGGTGTTATTCCTCAGATTTCGGCTATTATGGGGCCTTGTGCAGGAGGGGCAGTGTATTCACCTGCTATAACCGACTTTACTTTAATGGTTGAAAACACTTCTTATATGTTTGTTACAGGACCCAATGTGGTTAAAACAGTTACCCAAGAAGATGTTACTGCCGAAGAGTTAGGTGGCGCGAGCACACATAGTACTAAGAGTGGAGTAACACATTTTTCATGTACAAATGAGATTGATGCAATTAACCATATTAAAAAATTACTAAGTTACATTCCGCAAAACTGCGAAGAAGAAACACCTTTGGTTCCTTACGAACCAGAGGATGACTTACGAGAAGAACTTAACGAAATTGTGCCTGAAAATCCTAATCAACCTTATGATATGAGGGAGGTGATACAAGGAATTGTTGATAAAGATAGTTTTTTTGAAGTACATAAAAATTATGCAGAAAGCATATTAGTAGGGTTTGCCAGATTGGCTGGGCGAAGTATTGGCATTATAGCTAATCAACCGCAGTCGTTTGCAGGTGTGTTAGGTAATAACTCAAGTAAGAAAGGAGCAAGATTTGTACGTTTTTGCGATTGTTTCAACATTCCTTTGCTAGTACTCGAAGACGTACCTGGTTTTTTACCAGGCACTGATCAGGAGTGGAACGGCATTATTTTAAATGGTGCTAAATTGCTGTATGCTTTTAGCGAAGCAACAGTACCTCGAATAACTGTTATTACTCGGAAAGCGTATGGTGGAGCCTATGACGTTATGAATTCGAAGCATATTGGTGCTGACATGAACTACGCATGGCCTACTGCTGAGGTAGCCGTAATGGGTGCTAAGGGAGCTGCAGAAATTATTTTTAGAAAAGAAATTGCAGAGGCTGACGACAAAGAAGCAAAGCTTCAGGAAAAAGTAGATGAGTACAGTGAAAAATTTGCAAACCCTTATTCAGCAGCTGAACGAGGCTATGTAGATGAAATTATTTTACCAGAGCAAACACGCAAGAAATTAATAACAGCTTTTGAAATGCTCGAAAACAAAGTAGATACGCTGCCAAGGAAAAAACACGGAAATATTCCATTATAATTTGACTGAAAGGTAAGTGGAAAAGGTTGCTAATCCCAACTTGGTGGTATTTGCGTTTTATACAGTTTTAAAAGAAATTAGCGTTCTTTGCGTTTAATTTTTTTAGCTTTTAATACTAATCAACACACATGAAAAAGAACGAAAAATTCTTATACGAATATTTAAATAATGCATCTCCAACAGGATTTGAGTCCTCGGGGCAAAAAATTTGGTTGGACTATATTACCCCTTATATTGATGAGTATATTTCTGATACTTATGGCTCGGTGGTTGGGGTTATCAACCCAGAGGCAGAGTATAAGGTCGTTATCGAAGCGCATGCAGATGAGATATCGTGGTTTGTAAATTACATTAATGAGAAAGGCTATATCTATGTGGTTCGTAATGGAGGCTCTGACCATCAAATAGCACCTTCGATGCGGGTGAATGTACATACGAAAAACGGACATGTTAAAGGTGTTTTTGGCTGGCCGGCTATTCATGTTCGCCATGGCGAAAAAGAAGCCAATCCTACATTAAAGAATATTTTTGTGGATGTTGGTTGCTCGTCTAAAGAAGAAGTGGAGGAACTAGGAATTCATGTAGGTTCGGTTATAACTTTCGAAGATGAGTTAATGGAGCTGAACAACACTTATTACACAGGTCGTGCACTAGATAATCGAATGGGTGGTTATGTAATTGCGGAAGTGGCAAGAATGCTGCACGAGAAAAAGAAAAAGCTCCCTTTTGGCTTGTATATTGTTAATGCTGTACAAGAAGAAATTGGATTGCGAGGGGCTCAAATGAATGCGGAACGTATTAAGCCAGATGTGGCCATTGTTACTGATGTTACCCACGATACTGCCTCACCCATGTACAGTAAAATTAAGAGCGGGGATATTCAATGTGGCAAAGGGCCGGTAATAAGTTATGGGCCAGCCGTGCAAAATAATTTGCGCGATATGATTATTAAAGTGGCTGAGAATAAAAAGATTGACTTTCAACGTCTTTCAGCGTCACGCTCTACCGGTACTGACACAGATGCTTTTGCATATTCCAATGCAGGAGTCGCTTCTTCTTTAATATCGTTTCCTTTAAAATACATGCATACTACAGTAGAAACTGTAAACAAAGAGGATGTGAATAGAACTATCAAATTAATTTATGAGGTACTTATTCAATTAAAATCTGGCCACGACTTTAGGTATATTAAGTAAAACGGGATTGATTTAAAATGAAATTCATGGGGTTATTATTACAGTTTTATAAACATAAACTAATTCAACTAACATTATGAAATTAAGATTATTTTTTACGATTGCTGCCACTTTTTTGCTTACTACAGTAAGTTTTGCGTAAGGATTTATGCTGATAGTGAAGAAGACCACAAAGCCAAAGTACTAGAGTGGCGTAATCAAAAAGATATTGACTATAAGTCTTCTGAAAAAACTATGCTAACCCCTGAGTTAATGAAAGACTTTTCGGCATTAAAATATTACTCTATAGACTATAGTCAACGAGTGACTAGCAAACTAACCAAATTTAATGACGGCAGAACCTTTACCATTAAAACCACTGGAGGTCAGGAGTATGAATACTTGATTTATGCTAGAGCCGATTTTGAGTTAAACGGAAAGAAAGAGTTTCTAAATGTGTATATAAGTAAGCGTTCAGCTGAATCGGGAAGAAAAAAAGGAGCCTTATTTATTCCTTTCTATGACGAAACATCGGGTGATGAAACTTATGGTGGTGGTCGTTATTTGGTGCTGGATTTACCAGAAAATGATGAGCTTGTGTTAGACTTTAATATGGCCTATAACCCATATTGTGTTTATAATCCAGATCATTCTTGCCCTATTCCTCCGCGTGAAAACCATCTCGACTTTAAACCCGAAATATGCAATAGAATTTCTATTAGGCCTTTAACTCACTTCAAATCAGTCGCTTTGCTTTGTTTGTGTTCTCACCATAGCGGTGCTATGCTTTCGAATCCAAACTGCCTGATTTATTGTGACTTAAAGCCTCATCACGAACCCTATCGCATAATTCGGGTTTAATGAAGAAGGAATACTGTCGGTGTAGATTGATTTAGATGAGGTAGTAAAAAGTCGAATGGATTTTGATGTTGCTGGCCATTATAGCCGAGATGATATTTTTGAGCTAAAGATCAAAGACCAACCTGAAATAAAGAAGGCGTAGATTTTATTACTGACTTGTACACCAAATAGCACGCAAGTAAAAAAAGCACTTACAAAATAACTTTGTAAGTGCTTGATTATTAATGTGGGCCCTGCAGGATTCGAACCTGCGACCCCCTGCTTGTAAGGCAGGTGCTCTGAACCAACTGAGCTAAGAGCCCGTTTATGAATTATAAATTCGTTTAAAAAACCAATTTCTAACCACCCCTCGTTCAACGGGACTGCAAATGTAATGTAGTTTTTTAAATACACAAATAGTTCATATTAAATAAATTGAATATTTTAGCAGGCTTGTGTTGCTGTATTTTTTAGGAAGAATATCTGCATAAGTTTTATACTTTTACTTTTAAATAGAATTAATTGAAATACCTCTTCAAAATACTCAACTATCTCCTTTTAACCTCAGTTATTCTTGTGTCAACAGTTGTTTTATCCACTGTATTTTATAAAAGCCAAATTATAGATTTACTAAAAAAGGAAATCGATAATAATATAGAATCAAAACTAGAAGTTGACAAAATCGAACTGAATTTGCTAAAAGGATTTCCTAACATTTCCATCGAGTTTAAAGGAGTGTCATTCTACTCCTCGTTTAAAAATGAAGTGCTGTTGAAAAGTGAAAACATTTATTTTGTTTTAAATGTAATAGACCTTATTGGAAATGATATTACAATTGAAAAAATTGAAATTTCAAAAGCAAAATTGTACGTACATATTAATAAAGAGGGTGAAAGAAATTATGATGTGTTTGTAACAAGTAATTCGAAAGAACCTTCTTCTGGAAACCTTAATCTTAAGTCTGTAGTGTTTAAAAACGTTGAAGTTAAAATCTCTGATGAACTTAAAGGAATTGAAAACAAGCTTGAAATTGAATATTTATTGGGCTCAATCAGTGCTGATGCTGACAAAGTTGGGTTTGCTATCAATTCTGACTTAACGATTGTAGAAACAGACATGGATTATCTTGCAGTGCTGGTTGATAAGCAAATAAGGTTAGATATGAAATCGTTGATAGAAAATGATGTTCTCCAATTTTTGCCTAGTACAATTACCATTCAAAAGGCTAATTTTAATATCAATGGGAGTATTGGACTTAGTGAATTTAAAAATATTGACCTTGAAATATCTAGTAGCAAATTGCAGTTTGCAGATCTGATATCATTAATGCCTCCTGCCTTGCGTATTAAAGCAGAACCATTAAGAGGGAAGGGAGAGATATCAATTAAAACTAATATTTTGGGTAAATTCGGTGGAAGTAATTGGCCAGGTCTTGAGTCTGATTTTTCATTTCATAATTTTGAACTTCACCATAACCAGATTAGCAGCCCTATAAAGAATATTAATATAGCTGGTAATATTAAGCTAAAGAATGTTCGGCAGCTCAAGGGAGGATTTTTACAAATTTCAGAATTTAATACCTCTATTAACGAGCAAACTCTAACAGGGAAGGGTACTATAAAAAATTTTAGAGCACCTGAGTTTAACGGAACTGTCAAAGGTGTGTTAGATGTAGGATGGGCTATGTCATTATTAGGTAAAAATGATAGCGAGGCAAAAGGCGCTATTGGGGTAGACGTTGAGGCAGGTTTTAAGTTAGACGAAACATTAGCTGTAATTGGAGTATCTCAACTTTCAGGGAAGTTAGAGTTTAATAATATATCAATGGTCAACTTAGCTGGGTTGCCTCTAGCAAAACTGAATGGATTAATTGATTTTGAAGGTGAGAAAGCTAACTTGGAAAACTTGAGTGCTATTTATGGCTCTAGCGATCTAAAGTTAAATGGCATTGTTCAGCTCCCCGGTTATAAAGGGAATGAAAAAAGAGCCTACATTAATTTAAATGTTGAAAGTAATTTGGTAAACCTAGACGAGCTATTGGAAGTAATTATTGCACCTAGTGATTCGATCAATAATGATAATCAAATGCCGTTTTATAGTGTTTTTTTAATCCTTAAACTTAAACATTTGCAGTTTTTGAACTACAAAGGCACAGACCTAAAGGCTGATTTGTCATTCGATGAACACATATTTAATATCAACAGCATGTCTTCTAAAGGTATGGGAGGAGATTTAGCACTTCAAGGGAGTGTGACTAATCAATTTAATGGAGATTACTATATTAAAGCAAAGGTGAAAACCAAACATATAGACCTTGACAGCCTTTTATACGTATTCGAAAATTTTAAACAAGATTTTATTACTGGAGACGAAATAAAAGGGGACTTAGACTCAGAAGTCTATACAACTATGTATTTTGGGCCTGATGGGACCTTTAAGCGAGATTTATTGTTTGCCGAAGCTTCTTTGTTAGTTAGAAATGGAGAACTTAATAATTTTGAGCCCATTATGTCATTATCGTCTTATTTGAACGAAAAAGATGAAAATTTGGCCAAATTAAGATTTAGCGACATAACTAGCCAGATAGTGATTACGAACGATACCGTCTATATTGCCAATATGAATGTCGGTACTAATGTGAGAAATATTAAAATAGGGGGTTACCATACCCTTGATCAACATATTAACTATAGGTTGGCTGTACCTGTAATAAATACTAAAACAGATAGTGACAATAATTTTGGAAATGTAAGAAAGGATAATTCTGGTGAATTATATTTTCCGTTTAAAATTAAAGGAACAACCTCTGATTATAGAGTAACATACGACCTGAAAACTGCAAGCTCTAATTTTGTAAAAGGAATTGGAAATGCAATAATTGGTAAAAAGAGCGAAAGCATTAAGAGCGATACATTAACATTAGACGATGAAGAGTTCTTTGATTGGGACGATAATTTGTGATTTATGCCTCTTTCTTAATAATATTTCGTTTATTTAAAAAAAGATTTGATATTGAATTATAATCAACATATCTTTATACTATGAAAAAATTGGCGGTTATACTTGCGTTCGTTGTTTTGGTGTTTGCATCTTCATGTACTTCATATACATGCCCTACTTATGCAAAAGTGGATGTTGATCAAAATAATGTAATGCCTGAAGAGGTTCTATAAGCTATTAATATTACGTTAATAGGGTTATAGGGTATTTGTGTAGAGTACACGAATACCTTTTTTATGCCTAAAATCTAATGTTTTTTAAAAATTAGCCTTTATTTTATCAGTAATCGTTGCTGCCTCCTCTGGATTCATAGAGATTTTAGGTCTGCTGAAATTCATATCGTCCATTGAGTTTATAGGTATTAGATGAATATGGGCGTGAGGCACCTCCAATCCAATAACGGAAATTCCTATTCTATTACATTCAACAGATTTTTCAATTGCTCTAGCTACTTTTTTGCTGAATAGAAGGAGGTTAGAAAGCTCTTTATCAGACAAATCGTAGATATAGTCGATTTCGTTTTTAGGAACCACTAAGCTATGCCCCATAACCAATGGGTTAATATCTAAGAAGGCAATGTGGTGCTCGTCTTCCGCTATTATATGGGCGGGAATTTCCTTCTCAATAATTTTTGTAAAAATACTAGCCATTACAGGCCAATTTCGAGTATTTCAAAAGTCATACTTCCACCTGGAGTTTGAATATCTGCTTTTTCACCAGGCTTTTTTCCAAGGAGCCCTTTGCCAATTGGAGACTTAACAGAAATCTTGTTTAGTTTAATATCAGCTTCTTCTTCAGCAACTAAGGTGTAAGTAAAGGTGGCACCCATTTTAAGATTCTTGATTTTAACTTTTGAAAGAATGCCAACCTTAGACGTGTCTATTGTTGATTCATCAATTTCGCGAGCGTTTCCAACTACGTTTTCTAACATGGAAATTCTTGCTTCCAAATGCCCTTGAGCATCTTTGGCAGCATCATATTCAGCATTTTCACTTAAATCACCTTTATCTCTAGCCTCCGCAATTTGTTTCGAAATATCTTTTCGTCCCTTAGATTTTAATTCGTACAATTCATTTTTTAATCTTTGCAAACCTGCTTTTGTGTAATACGATATTTCTGACATAATCTTCTCCTTTATAAATAAAATAACGGCCACAAAATTGTAGCCGTTATCATGTAATGTAACTTGAATTATTGTTTGTTAACGAATATTTTTCTCTGTTCAATCATTGTGTTTAGCAAAGCTAAAATATTTTTACTAAATATTAAAATAGATAAATCAATTATCCTATTAGGTCTGGGATATGTTCTTCTAGTTTAACTTGTAATTCTGGATCGAAGGATGCCAAATATAACGATTTGGCCTTTGATAGCTGTTCTATAGTTAAGCCCGAGGCACCTATGAAGTTGGCCTTGTACAAATTTGCGTTTTCAAAATTTGCTTCTGCCAAAGAACAGTTACTCAAATTTGCTTCCATTAAGAATCCATTTTTAAAATCTGCTTTAATTAAAAATGCCCCTTCTAAGTTTGCTTTAATCATAAAGGCATCTTTAAAATTTGTGCCGCTCGCAAATGACTTTGTAAGGTCGGCATGATTCAAGTTCGCATTCTCAAAATTAGTTTGGTTCATCCTAGTTTCCGATAAGTTTGCTTCAATCAACACGCCATTAGACAAGTTAGCAGTGTTTAAGTTGCTTGTACTTAAATCGATACCACTCAAATTGGTTTTTTTTAAATAGCAACCTACAAGGTCTATATTAAAGATACCATGCCTGTTTAGCCTTTTTATATTTCCTACATTTCGGAAGGCAGCTTCTTCAGATTCCCACATTCGAAAATCGTCTATCTCATCTAAAAACTGGCTGATACGTTGTTTTTCCTCGCCAATTTTTCTAAGCCAAAACAACAAAATACCAATGACTAAAATATCGAAAAGCATGCCATGTGCTTCGGCCAGCACATTCATGTAGATATTATCAAAATCGGCAAGATAATAGGGCATACTTAGACCCAAAATCAATATCGACAATAAACCCAAAACTATAAACGAAGTGAGTATAGGTTTTTGGATTAGCTCATCGTAGTATTTTTTTATTTTCTTCATTATTTCGTTACAAAACTAACTTAAGTCAAAATAAGTTTCAATCAAAAAAGTCTTTTAATCTTTTTAATCAAAACTTCATTTATTCTTATATAACTTTCTGTTGTCCAGCCAGCTACATGTGGTGTAAAAATGATTTTGCCCGAAGCCTTTAAAAAATCAAGGCTTTTTCGTTGTAGTGTTGTTAATGATTGCAATTTTTCGTTCTCCAGAACATCTAAACCAGCTTTAATTATTTTTCCATTTTTTATGGCTCTTTCAATGGAACTAAAGCTAGCGATTTCTCCTCTAGCGGTATTAATAAAAACTAACTCTTTCTTAAAACGGTCAAAAAAATCTCCCGATGTTAACCTTAAGGTTTCATCGGTTAAGGGTGTATGTAAACTTAAAATATCTGTTTCCTCCATTAATTTTTCTAATGATACTGATTCAGCGAACGAGTTTTTATATGTAGGATGGTATTTGTCATAAGCTATTATCTTACAGCCAAAAGAGCTTAGCTTTTTTGCCACCGAGCTTCCCATATTGCCATAACCAATAATTCCAACTATTTTATTGCCTAACTCTTGGCCTCTGTTCTCCTCTCTTTTCCATATATTGTTGCTTACTTGATGGTGCCCTTCAAGTATATTATGCAATAAATTTAATATTAGCCCAATTGTATGTTCACCTACAGCATCCCTATTGCCTTCAGGAGCGTTTATAATTGAAATGGACTTGGAGTTAAGGTAGTCAATATCAAGGTTGTCTATTCCTGATCCTGCCCTGGCAACAAATTTTAAATTGTTTGCCTGGTTTAATAGATCTTTGTCAACAAAAGTCTTGCTTCTAATAATGAGCCCGTTATAATTTTTTATTTCAGACTTTATTTGCTCTCTTGTAATTGTTGGCTTGTAATTAGTTTCCACGCCAATTTCGTTAAGCCTTGGCACAAGGCTTTCATGCATTTTGTCGACAATTAAGCAGGAAATGTCCATTAAAAAAATATATAAGCAACGGCAAAGTAAACAGCTAGCCCCAGTATGTCGTTAAAAGTTGTTATAAAAGGGCCTGATGCAGCAGCAGGGTTAATGCCCAATTTATCCAATATTATTGGAGTAATAGTGCCTGAAAGAGAGGCAAGAAGTACAACACAACTTAAAGCAATGGCGATAATAAGAGAGATGTTTATATCGCCCCGTCTAAAATAACTAATAGCAAAAGCTAACATTGCAAGCAATATACCATTGAGCAGTGCTACAATTATAACTTTAGTTAAACGCTTAGTGGTGGAGTCTTGAAAAACACTTTTATTGGCCAATGATTGAACTACAATGGAGGAGGATTGAATGGCTACATTGCCTGCTGTAGCAGTTATTAAAGGAATAAATGCTGCCATTATAGGTATCGCGGCTATATCACTTTCAAATAAACCAATAACTTCTGCCCCAAAAAAAGCGCCTATTAAACCAATAACTAACCAAGGAATTCGAGCCCTGGTTTGCATCCAAATACTATCATCTTCTTCAACATCTTCAGAAATACCCGCCATTAATTGTCGTTCTTCTTCAGCTTGTTCTGTCATTACATCTATAACATCATCAATGGTAATTCTGCCCATTAAATTGTTTTGCATGTTAACTACAGGAATAGCTTCCAAATCATATTTTCGCATGACTGAAATCACTTCCTCCTCTTCGTCATACGTTTTTATTGAAATCAAATCCTCATCATATATATCTTTGATAAGCGTGCCTTTACGAGCAAGTAGCATTTTCTTTAATGAAACACGACCGAGCAATTTATTCTTATCATCCACTACATACACAGAAAATATTTTGGACACATTTTCCGCTTGATTTCGAATTTCCTCTGTTGTTTGCTCTACAGTCCAATTGAGGTTGGCCTTTATGAGCTCCTTAGCCATAATACCTCCCGCCACATCCTCATCGTAGCGCATTAAATCTACAATATGCTCTGCCTTTTCATCACTAGAAAGCGAAGAAATCACTTCTTCTCTTACTTTAAGGGGAAGTTCATTTAGGATATCTGCTGCATCATCCGAATCAATGTAATCTATGTAAGATGCAATACCCTCTGGAGAAAATACTCTCAAAAACCGTCTGAGGGTGTCTTCCTCCAAGTTGCTTATAACCTCAGCGGCTATTTGGGTGTCAAGCAAGCTAATTATATGCTTTGATTCGTCAGTTGTAAACTCCTCTAATGTTTCTGTAATGTCGGCAGGGTTTACCCCCTCCAAACTTTGTAAAATAAAGTCATCATCGTTTCTTTCAATAGCTCCTTTTAAGCTATCGGCAAATTCTCTGGTGAGTTCAAATGGCTTTATTTCTTCCAACCCTTTTCTATTTTCTGAGTGAGCAGTACAAAATCATCTACCAAAAGTTGCTCTGCCCTTAAGTTTAACTGTTCGTCATCATTTATACTGATGGGCAAAGCTAGAGGTTTTAATGCGTTGCGCAATGTTTTCCTACGGTTTTGAAACCCTTGTTTAACTACTCTAAAAAATAGCTTTTCATCACAATCTAAGGTAACTGTGTTATTTCTTTTTAGCCTAATTACGGCTGAATCAACCTTTGGTGGAGGGTTAAACGATTCAGGGCCTACCATAAATAAATAGTCGATGGAGTAATAAGCTTGCAGTAGCACACTTAGAATACCATAAGTTTTATTGCCAGGAGGGCTTGCTATTCGTTGAGCAACTTCCTTTTGAATCATGCCCACAACTTCTTCAACAGATGAGCGCATCTCTAGTACTTTAAAAAATATTTGAGACGAAATATTATAGGGAAAATTACCAATGATGGCAAATGGCTCTTTAAAATGCTGCTGCCAGTCTGTTTTCAAGAAGTCGCCAGAAATGATATTAGATGTAAGAGTTGGAAACTCTTTTTTTAAGTAGTTAATTGATTCAAAATCAATGTCTACAATCGTTAATTTTGGATTATTCTTTTCTATTAAGAATTGAGTTAACACTCCCATGCCAGGACCCACTTCAATAACTTGGTTATAGTTGTTGTGGTTTGTTAGGCTACTAACAATTTTTTGAGCAATCGCAGTATCTTTTAGAAAGTGCTGCCCTAAATGCTTTTTTGGTTTTACTTTTGCCAATGTTTTTCTTTTGAGGGATTTGGAAATGATTCCTTATGAAGCAAATTTCTTACAAATTTATTAATAGAAATAATCTTAGCTTAAATATTATGGCATCAAAACACTTGCCCATTATTGGAATTACCTTAGGAGATGTAAATGGCATCGGTCCAGAAGTGGTAATTCGGGCATTGTCCGATTCAAGAATACTAAATTTTTTCACTCCTGTAATTTATGGTTCATCTCGAGTTTTATCTTATTATAAAAAAATGATGGACATTGAGTTTAATTATTCTCAGGTTAAGGAGGAACATAACTTTATAGCGAAGAAAAATAATGTAGTTAATTGCTGGAGTGAGACGCTAGAACTTACACCAGGGATTGAAAATAATATTGGAGGGAATGCTTCTTGGCAAGCACTTAAAAAAGCGTCTGCTGATTTAAAAGATGGGTTTATCGATGCTATTGTAACCGCTCCTATTAATAAGGCGAACATACAGTCTGATGAATTTGCCTTTCCTGGGCATACTGAGTTTTTCGCTGATTTGTTTGAAACAGATAGGGAACTGATGTTTATGGTGAGCGATAAGCTTCGAATTGGTGTGGTAAGTGGCCATGTTCCTTTGGAGCAAGTGGCAAGCAAAATAACAAGGCAGGCACTGGAAGAAGCGCTTATCGCGATGGAAAAATCTTTGAAAATAGATTTTGGCATCTCTAAGCCAAAAATAGCCGTACTGGGTTTAAATCCTCATGCAGGTGAAGATGGATTGCTTGGGGAGCAAGAGGAAAAGATAATTAAGCCAACTATTTTGGATTTTCGTAAGAGTGGGAACCTCTTTTTTGGTCCGTTTCCATCGGATGGATTTTTTGGGAGTAAAGAGTATAAGAAGTACGATGCTATTTTGGCTATGTACCACGACCAAGGATTAATACCATTTAAGAGCTTGAGCTTTGGTAGTGGTGTTAACTTTACAGCAGGTCTACCTGTAGTTAGAACATCTCCAGACCATGGAACGGCCTATTCGATTGCAGGCAAAAACGAAGCCTCTTCTGATTCGATGTATGCAGCAATTATGGCCACCATTGACATTATTAAGTCAAGGGAAGAACAACTAGGTTAATATTATCTTAATAATTTTTAATTCGTTTAGGTTATATACAGGAATACTTTATATCTTTGTGCGCTTGAGCGAAAAGAGGTGGTTAGAAGGCAAGATTATAATATAGACATCTTCAAATTATCGAATAAGCGTCATCAATACAATTTTGAATTTGATGACAGTTTTTTCACCCTATTTGAAGGCTCTTTGGTGAGTAAGGGAGATGGGAAAGTTGACCTTATTTTATTGAAGGCTGACTCTTTTATAGAGCTCAAATTTGAAATTACGGGAAAGATAGAGCTTATATGTGATCGTAGCTTGGAGCCGTTTTGGTTCGATTTTGCAATTAACAATAAACTGCTATTGAAGTTTGGAGATGACTGGGAAGAAATAAGTGATGAAATACTTTTGATGCCTAGAAACGAGCAAACTATAAATGTATCGCAATACATTTATGAGTTTATAGGTATCGCGGTACCTATGAAAAAGCTTCACCCCAAGTTTAATGATGAAGACGAAACAGATGACTTTGTTTATTATTCAGAAGATAGTGATGAAGAGAACAGTGAGCCTGTAGATCCCAGGTGGAAAAAATTGAAAGATATAAAATAAAGAAATAATAAAATGGCGCATCCTAAAAGGAAAATATCGAAATCTAGGAGAGACAAAAGGAGAACGCATTACAAGGCAACTGCTGCTACGTTTATGGAATGTTCTAACTGTGGTTCACCAGTACTTATGCACAGAGTTTGTGCTGATTGTGGGTATTATAAAGGTAAGCCTGCTATCGAAAAAGAAGTAGCGGTTTAAGATCCTATCTTTGCTTTTTGAGCAAATGAGCACCAGTACTTATCTGTAATAGATATTAAAATAAAAAGCTCCCCGAAACTTCGGGGGGCTTTTTGTGATTATATAAACATGTCTTATAAGTATATTGCTAGTATCTCTAATTTTGCATCCAAAGTGTTAATCTTGGAAGAATATTTTCAATATTTGCAGACAAATAAATAGTAAACATTTTACCTGTCGTACCTAATGCGATTAATAAGTTATGAGTAAAATTAATGCAGCAATTACCGGAGTACATGGCTATGTGCCCGATTATGTGCTAACCAACGATGAATTGGCAACTTTGGTTGATACCAATGATGAGTGGATCGTTAGTAGAACAGGAATTAAGGAACGTAGAATCCTTAAGGGAGAAGGCCAAGGAACATCTGTAATGGCCATTGAAGCTGTAAAAGGATTACTTCAAAAAACTGAAACTGACCCTCTAGATGTTGATTTAGTAATTTGTGCTACCGTTACTCCTGACCATGTTTTTCCAGCCACAGCCAATTTGGTTGCTGCAGGTGCAGGTATGGATAATGCGTTTAATTTTGACCTCGGTGCTGCTTGTTCAGGTTTTATTTATGCTCTTACTACAGGTGCAATGTACATTCAAAGTGGGATGTATAAAAAAGTGATTGTGATTGGCGCAGATAAAATGTCTTCCATTGTAGATTATACTGATAGAACAACCTGTATTATTTTTGGTGATGGTGCTGGTGCGGTAATGCTTGAACCTACTTCCGAAGAAGTTGGAGTGATAGATTCTATCCATAAAAGTGATGGTAAGGGGGCAGAGTTTTTAAATATGAAGGCAGGAGGAAGTAAGTATCCAACTTCTGAAGCTACTATTCAAAAAAGAGAACATTTTGCTTATCAAGATGGAAAAACCGTATTTAAATTTGCGGTTACCAATATGGCTGATTATGCTGAAAAAATAATGAAAAGGAACAAGCTTACTAGCGATGACATAGCTTACCTAGTGCCTCATCAAGCCAATAAAAGAATTGTGGATGCCACTTCTAGAAGAATGGGCGTAGATGATTCTAAGGTAATGATGAATATTGAGCGCTATGGAAATACAACTTCTGGAACAATACCTTTATTACTTTGGGATTATGAAAAGCAATTAAAAAAAGGAGATAACTTAGTGATAGCTGCGTTTGGAGGAGGATTTACTTGGGGAGCTATTTATCTGAAATGGGCATATAATCCAAAATAAAATACTTAATTTTATTAATTATCAATAAGAATTTATGGCTAATACAGCAGATATAAAAAATGGATTATGCATAGAGTTTAATCATGGGCTTTATATGGTTACAGAGTTTCAACATGTAAAACCAGGAAAAGGTCCTGCATTTGTTAGAACCAAACTAAAAAACATAGAAACTGGCAAAGTAATAGACAATACATTTTCTTCTGGCCATAAAATAACTACGGCCCGAATTGAACGTAGAGCACATCAATATTTATATAAGGATGATCTTGGCTACCATTTTATGGATAATAGTAGCTATGAACAAATGTCGTTAGAGGAAGGTCTTATAGTTGGCGCACAGTTTTTGAAAGACGGGCAAAACGTAGAAGTGGTTTACCATGCAGAGCTTGAAAAACCTTTGACTTGTGAGCTTCCTGCATTTGTAGTATTACAAATAACCTATACAGAACCTGGTATTAAAGGAGATACGGCTACAAATTCAACGAAATCAGCCACCTTAGAAACAGGCGCAGAAATACAAGTGCCATTGTTTATTAATCAAGACGAAAAAATTAAAGTAGATACACGTACAGGCTCTTATTCAGAGCGCGTAAAATAAAGACACCAATATTATGAAGAGTAAAGAAATTCGTGACCTTATAGACTTTATTGCCGAAACTGGTTTAAATGAAGTGAATATTGAAACAGAAGAATTAAAACTTTCTGTGAAAAGAAGTGCCGATGTTACGCAGGTGGCAGCTGTGGCAGCTCCAGTAGCAGCACAGGCTCCTGTGCAAGCTCCAGCGGCAGCGCCTATGGTAGTAGCGGCAGATTCTGGTGCACCTTCCTCTGAAAACGGAAATTATGTTGAGGTAAAATCACCAATGATTGGCACTTTCTATCTTTCAGCCAATCCTGAATCAGCTGCATTTGTAAATGTGGGAGATTCAATTTCGACAGGGCAAACAGTTTGTATAGTTGAGGCTATGAAACTTTTTAATGAGATAGAATCCGAAGTAAGCGGAACCATCGTAAAAATACTAGTGGAAAATGCAACCCCTGTAGAATACGATCAACCTTTGTTTTTAGTAGATCCTTCTTAAATTTAATCAGCTAACCTGTGTTCAAGAAAATATTAATTGCCAATAGAGGCGAAATAGCCCTCCGTATTATTCGCACTTGCCGTGAGATGGGAATAAGAACAGTAGCCGTTTATTCAAAGGCCGATAAAGAAAGCTTGCACGTAAAATTTGCAGATGAGGCTATTTGTATCGGAGAAGCACCAAGTAGTGATTCATACCTCAACATAACTAGAATTATTTCTGCAGCAGAAATTACCAATGCAGATGCTATTCACCCTGGTTATGGGTTTTTATCTGAAAATGCTGAATTTTCGGAGGTTTGTCGTGAATACGGTATCAAGTTTATTGGAGCTTCGCCTGAAATGATTAATGGTATGGGCGATAAAGCCTCTGCCAAAGCCACTATGAAGAAGGCAGGAGTTCCTGTAATTCCGGGTTCAGAAGGTTTACTTAAATCTGTTGCTGAAGGCAAAAAACAAGCAGTAAAAGTTGGTTATCCTGTTATTTTAAAAGCAACTGCTGGTGGTGGGGGTAGAGGAATGCGTATTGTAAAAGACGAATCTGGATTTCAAAAGGCGTGGGACGATGCACGTCAGGAATCTGGTGCCGCTTTTGGTAACGATGCGCTTTATATGGAAAAATACATTGAAGAACCGCGCCATATAGAAATTCAAATAATAGGAGATAGCAATGGAAAAGCTTGCCATTTATCTGAAAGAGATTGTTCTATTCAGCGAAGACATCAAAAATTGATTGAAGAAACTCCTTCACCTGTAGTTACAGATGAAATTCGGGATAAAATGGGTGCAGCGGCTATTGCAGGTGCAGAAGCCATTAAGTACGAAGGTGCAGGCACGGTAGAATTTTTACTCGATAAGCATGGCGATTTCTACTTTATGGAAATGAATACTCGTATTCAGGTAGAGCATCCTATTACAGAAGAAGTAACAGATTTTGATTTAATAAAGGAGCAAATTAAAGTGGCGGCCGGCATTTCAATTACTGGCAAAAACTATTTTCCTAAGTTGTTTTGTATGGAATGTAGGATTAATGCTGAAGATCCTACGAAAGACTTTAGGCCATCACCTGGCAAAATCACCAATTTACATATGCCTGGTGGTCGCGGAATTAGAATTGATAGCCACGTGTATGCTGGCTACACCATTCCTCCTAATTACGATTCAATGATTGCCAAGTTGATTGTGAGTGGGCAAAGTAGGGAAGAAGTAATGACTAGGATGAAAAGAGCTCTTCAAGAGTTTGTGATTGAAGGAATTAAAACTACGATCCCTTTTCATATTAAATTAATGGAAGATGAGGAGTTTAAATCAGGTAATTTTACTACTGCCTTTTTAGAAACATTTGATTTTTCTGCTATAAAATAGAATATCGTCATTGTCGGGTGTAAGATCCGGCAATCTTCCACTTCAACCGAAGTTGTTCGTATGATAATGTAATTGGAATACCTCGATATTTACCATTGGTGAATGTAGAGGTATTTTTTTATGATGTTATTTTTGAAATAGATTTAAATACTTCTCCTTATTTGCATCTACACTATATATTTCCACTACTGTTTTTCTTCCAGCACTCCCTAATTTTTTCCTTAGTTCTGCCGACTCAATCAACTGAGAAAGGCAATCAACCCATTCCTCTTCGGTAGAAGCGAGCATTCCGTTTACTCCAGGCTCTATAATTTTAGTGTTTACACCTACAGGTGACATAATAGTAGGGATGGCTAAGCCCATATACTGCAATCCCTTAAGCCCACATTTTCCTCGGGTCCATTCAATGTCAGGCAGTGGCATAATGCCGATATCAATATCTTGCAAATCATCTACTTCAGTTTTGCTTTGCCATTTTTGACCCCTAATATTTAATGGTTTATAGGTGTAATTACCATCTCCAATTACTTTAAAATCCACCTTATCTCCGTATTTCGATTTTATTTTGGTAAGCGCCCCAATTGCACTTTCAAAATGTTTGATAGTGCTAAAACTGCCACTCCACCCTATGATAATCTTATCCTTTGGCTTTTTAGCTTCTGGCTTATACCATTTGGTATCGATGGTAGTTGGAATGATGACCACATTTTTATTAAACCTCTTTGCATACTCCGCTAAATAGCTATTGCCAGCTACTATTGTATCACAGAGTGCAATTATTTTAGAGGTTTTAGCAGGCTTTTTCAAAAATGCTAATTTCCCGTTAGCTTCGTTCTTATCCTCTAGCCAAATAGAATCGTCAAAATCGAATATCAACTTGGCAGTGGATTTAGCTAACTTCTTTTCAAAGTAAGTAGTGCCTGTCATAAAAGCTTCGCGCTGAATAAAAATGTAATCGAAGGAATTGGCTCTTTTTAAATCATTTAGGCGTTGTTTCCAACTCTTAATAAATATGAGAAGCTTTCCGAAATAATTGCCAGATGAGTATAACACCTTATCATCTTCCTCTGAAATTAAATAGGAAAGCTCACATTCTATACTATTCGATTCTAAAAACGAGAAGTACTGTTCGAAACGATATCGTTGTGAAGGCGACCGATCGAGACGATGCATACCAATGAATAAAACACGGACTTTATTCATCTTCTTCAATAATTGTAGTTAGTTCCGAATACCAATCCACACCATACTTCCTAATTAGTGGCTCCTTTAAGAATTTATACACAGGAACTCCTAATGCTTTACCATTCGAACAAGCTGATTTACAAATATGCCATTGGTCGTAATTTACGGCATCAAACTTTGCATAAGATGAAATTCTGATTGGGTACAAATGGCAGGAAAGAGGTTTTTTAAAATCAATCTTTTTGTCCAAATAGGCTTGTTCTATCCCACATTTCAAAATGCCTCTTTTATCATAAATAGAATAGGCACATTCTTTATTATTGATGGTGGGGGTGGAGTAGTCTCCTTCTTCATCTAGAATGTAGGCTCCTTGATTTTCAACTTCCTTTCTACCAGCTGGAGACAAATATGAAAGTACATGTTGCTGAGCAGCATCTATTATATCAAGTTCCTCTTCGGTTAGGGGTGCACCTAAATCTCCTTCTACACAGCAGGCTCCTTTGCAGCTTGCCAAATCACATACAAAAAATTCATCTTTAATGTCATCTGATAAGATCACATTACCAACTTCCATCATAATTTCAAGTTTTCACAAAGCTAATATTAATCGGAGAACCATTCATTGACTAGCTGAAATAAGTCATAATTATCTGTTAGATTTGTTTCCATTAAACCCTTCTAAGATGCGCATTTTCTTCCTACTTATTTTAAACTTATATAGCTTTCTTATTTTTGGATATCAAGCAAAGCCTTATGATTTTCCTAAGCCTGTAGATACAACCTCAAAACCTATCAATACCCCTGATAGAGAGGTGAAAGAACTTAGAGGGGTCTCCTTTGATAATTCCTTCGATGGAGCTCGCATTAATGGCTTATCTGTAGCAGACACCTCATTTATTATTCGAATGATGCCTGAAAATGAGCCGATTAATTACAGTCCTTGGTACGCTTTTAAATTGTGGTCAAAAAAAGACACAGTCGTTCATATTGTAATGGACTATAGCAAATTTAAGTACGGGCAGCGATATTGGCCAAAGCTAAGCAATGATGGAGTTAACTGGACTCGATTAGATGAATCAAACTTTTCCTACATTGGAGATAGTTTGAGAGTTAGGCTAACATTATCCTTATCAGACCAACCACTTTGGGTATCTGCTCAGGAAATACAGAACTCTGAAATGGTAAGTGTTTGGGCTCAAGAGATTGCTGCCATTGGAGGAGCTCAATTTAAAGCAATTGGTAAAACCACATTGGGTAGAGACATTCCTATGCTCGAATATGTGGCAGGCAAGAAAAAGCCAACCATAATTGTATTGAGCAGACAGCACCCGCCTGAAGTAACTGGTTATTTAGCAATGAAATCTTTTTTAGAGCGCATATTTGAAGTTGAGGATGAATTGTCATTAGAATTCTTAAAGAACTATAATGTGCTAGTTTTTCCTCTTATGAACCCAGATGGGGTTGATTTAGGCCATTGGAGACATAATGCAGATGGAGTAGATTTAAATAGAGATTGGGCGTATTATAACCAGCCAGAAACAAGGCAAGTTGCGGACTATATTGTTAATTTTGCAGAAGAAAAAAAGTCTGACATTGTTTTAGGACTTGACTTTCACTCAACTTTTAAAGATATTTACTACACCAATGTTGATTCATTAGTTTCGGCTTTGCCTGAGTTTACCAGTGCCTGGATTACAAACATAAAGTTACGTGTTGAAGATTCTGAGGCAAAAGTAAGTGCCTCAGGTATTGGTCCGCCAGTTTCAAAAACGTGGTTTTACACGCAATTTAATGCGGTTGGCATAACCTATGAAATTGGAGATGATACGCCTAGAGATTTAATAAATGTAAAGGGAGAAGTGTCTGCAGAGGAAATGATGAAATTGCTTTTAAATAAATAGATAATTAAAGGAAAAGGCGGAGGTTAAATTAATGGATTATTTAGAAGGGTTGAATGAGCCGCAGCGCGAAGCGGTTGAAAATACCGAAGGACCCATGATGATTATTGCGGGTGCAGGGTCTGGAAAAACAAGAGTATTAACGTATAGAATTGCTCATTTAATTAAATCTAAAGGAGTTGATCCTTTCAATATACTTTCACTAACCTTTACCAATAAGGCTGCCGCAGAAATGCGTAACCGTATAGAAAATGTGATTGGCGCAGAAGCTCGAAATATTTGGATGGGCACATTCCACTCTGTGTTTGCACGTATTTTACGAAGTGAAGCACCACATATCGGTTATCCCAGTAATTTTACTATCTATGATGCTGATGATTCTAAATCGTTGATTAGAACCATTGTAAAAGAGCTTAATTTAGACGACAAGCTATATAAAGCCAATGTTGTGTTTAATAGGATATCAGGTGCAAAAAATCGCCTCGTATCTTATAAAGAGTATAACGTTAATCCTGCTTATAAAACCGATGACGCTCAAAATCGAAGACCAGAGCTAGGCAAAATATATAAAATTTATGCAGAGCGTTGTTTTAAAGCTGGTGCAATGGATTTTGACGACTTGCTTTTTAATACCAATGTGTTGTTTCGAGATCATTTAGAAATTCTCAATAAGTACCAGCATCGATTTAAGTATGTAATGGTAGATAAGTTT